>CAMDJX010000067.1 GCA_945900735.1 Acidimicrobium ferrooxidans DSM 10331
CACACCAACCACGAAACCCTCGTGATGTGGGAAGCCCAGTTCGGCGACTTCGCCAACGGCGCACAGGTCATCATCGACCAATACATCGTTGCTGCCGAAGATAAGTGGGGCCAACAAAACAGCCTGGTGCTGTTGTTGCCACACGGCTATGAAGGCCAAGGCCCCGAGCACTCGTCGGCACGCATGGAGCGCTTCTTGCAACTGTGCGCAGAGGACAACATTCAGGTGTGCTACCCAACTACGGCAGCGCAGTACTTCCACATGTTGCGCCGCCAAGTGCGCCGCGAAGTACGCAAGCCACTTGTGGTCATGACGCCGAAGCAACCGTTGCGCATGAAGGAAAGCCGTTCGCCGATTGCCGAGTTCACCACCGGTAGTTTCGAAGAAATCTTGGATGACCCAACCGTCACCGACAAATCAAAAATCACACGCATCGTGTTGTGCACGGGCAAGGTTGCGTGGGACGCAATGGCCGAGCGCACCAAGCGCAACGCCAACGCGGCAGTCGTTCGCGTCGAGCAGTTGTACCCATTCCCAATTGCCGGCTTGCGCAGCATTTTGGCTACATATCCAAACGCCAAGCAGATGGTGTGGCTACAAGAAGAGCCAGAGAACATGGGCGCATGGCGCTTTGTTGATGCAATCGTGTGGCCAATGAAAAACGAAGGATACGACTGGCGACATGTTGCTCGTGTCGAGTCGGGTAGCCCCGCAACCGGCTCTAAAGCAATTCACGACCAAGAGTTGGTCGATTTGATGGAGCAAACTTTCGCCCCTTGGTGAATTGAGGCCTCTCGGTAACTAGAGGTCTTACCGGAATGCCGCCACAAAGATGCCAAGTGCGGTTAAACCGCTCACGGTAATAAAGCCAGCGAACTTAAACATATCCTTGCGTATTGATTCACGGAAATCAGACATGTCCTTGCGCAATGATTCTTTGAACTCGAGTAGTTCTTCTTTGAACATTGTTCGCATCAATTGGAATTGCACATCAACTTTGTCGAAGCGCGTATTAATTCTTTCAAATTGTAAATCAACTTTGGCGAAGCGCGTATCAATTCGTGCAAATTGCAAATTGATTTCAGCAAAGCGTGAATCAACGAGGGTGGCAAGAGCGCGTACGTCTTTGCGCGTTGCGGGTTCGTTGGGTCGATGCTCGAAGCTGTCGGCGAGGTTCTGTTTAGGATCGTTTTCCATGGCGCTTCCAGATGTATAGATATGCATATGGGACATGTGTGCAAGGAATGTTGAAACTGACGTGAGAAGTATTAATTTCTCGGTGCTCAGTGAATGCAGACCATTCGGTAGGTAGAGGTTTCACCGGAATGCCGCCGCAAAGATACCAAGTGCGGTTAAACCGCAAAAGGTTAGGAAGCCAGCGAATCTGAACATTTCTTTGCGCATTGCTTCCCTGAATTCAAACAGTTCCTCTTTGAACATTGCTTGCATCGTTTGAAATTGAGCATCAACTTTGTCAAAGCGTGAATCAATTTTGGCGAAGCGTCTGTCGACGAGGGTGGCAAGAATGCGTAAGTCGTTGCGCGTTGCGGGTTCGTTTGGCCAATGCTCAAAGCTGTCGGCGAGGTTTTCTTCAGGTTCGTTTTCCATGGCACTTCCAGACATAAGAGTTTTCATATGGCACATGTGTGCGAGGAAGGCCGAAACCGACGTCTGAATTGTGACATACCCCGTGCTTTGTCTGTCAAGTACCAATCGTCAAAGCCTGTACAGGCTTGGCGGTTCTAGGCCAGCGAGAAACCAAGCACGCCCGACAACTCGGTAAGTGCTTGTTCGGCGCCTGCCACCTTGATGGTGAGCATGCCCATTGCGGCCGCCGGCTTCAGGTTGATTCCCAAGTCGTCTAGGAACACGCACTCATCGGGTTGCACGTTTACCGTTTCGCACGCAATCTCATAAAAGCGTGGTTCGGGTTTGCGCACGCCAACTTTGCTCGATTCGATCACGGCGTCGAAGCGTGCAAGCACGGCGCGCATTTCGTCTTGTCGTTCGCGTTCGGCCGGGTCGGTTGCAACGGCTTGCTCGGTAAGCACGTTGTTGGTGAGGCACGCCAACACCAAGCCCGACTGCTTGATCACATCTAGTGCTCGAACCATTTCGGGCCGAATCTCGCCATGCAGTAACGCCAAAATATCGGCGCCAGGAATGCGGTGCCCCAAGGCCTCGCTTTCATCGGCAAACAACTGGTCAAATTGCGCAGGCGAGATGTCGGAGCGCTCCAATTTGGCCCACGCATTTTCGTGATGGTTCACGGTGTTGACAGAACGGATGAAATTGTGGGGGAGGCCATTGGCTGCCTCGTAGTGGTTGAAGGCCTCAAAGGGGCTCGACAGAATGACCCCACCAAAATCGAAAAAGACAGCCCTGAGCACCCAATGAGCGTACGGGCTAAGGCATCACTCGGCGAGGGTCCACGGGCTGGTTGACTGTCCCCGTGCCAAAAAACGGTCCTAAGCATGTGGTGGTGGATGGGTCTAATTTGGCGACCGAGGGCCGAACCGCGCCCAGCCTCAAACAATTGAACGAGGCCGTTCTTTCGTACATGAACGAATTTCCCGACACCAAGGTGACGGTGGTGGTGGACGCAACGTTTGGTCATCGCATTGACAAGCGCGAAGTCTCCGAATTTAACGATGCAATCGACAACAACGAATTGGTCGCCCCACCCGCTGGCGCCGTTGGCCGCGGCGATGGCTTCGTGCTCACCATTGCAGCCAAGGTTGGCGCAAGCATCGTTTCCAACGACAGCTACCAAGAGTTTCAGCCGCAGTACCCATGGTTGTTCGACGCGGGCCGCCTCATTGGTGGCAAGCCCGTGCCGCATGTTGGTTGGGTGTTTATCGAACGACTTCCCGTGCGCCCATCTATTGCCAAGTCGGTGAAGAAAGCAAGTCGTGAAGCCAACCGACCAATGCCTGTTCCTAAAGCGCCACCACCAAACGCCAAAGTTGCACCAAAAACGAAACCTGTTGTTGCTGCAATGAAGCCCGCAGCGCCCGCAACAAAATCGCAGACTGCACCAAAGCCCGTGAAGCCAGTTGCCACGTCCAACGACTTAACACCATTCCTCGAATTTGTCGAGAAGCATCCGGTTGGCAGCAAAGTGAAAGGCACCGTCGACAGCTATTCGGCGCACGGTGTGTATGTGCGCGTCAATGACGTCATGTGTTACTTGCCGCTTCGGTTAATGGCTAACCCTGCACCTCGCAGCGCACGCGAACACGTCAAGTTGGGGCAGAGCGTTTCGCTCGTTGTCTCCAGCTTCGTTGCCTCGCGCCGCAGCATCGATGTTGCCATCAGCGGCGTTTCGGCCCCCGAGAAAAAGGTCTCATCTTCGGCAGCGGGCAAAGCCAAGAAGAAAAAGAAGCGCCAGTCGGCCCTGCCCGCTCGCAAGGTGGCCGCGAAGAAGAAGTAGTTTGTTCAGGTGCTCGTAGCTACCTGGAATGTCAATTCGTTAAAGGCCCGCTTGCCCCGTGTGCAGGCCTGGCTAGAAGAAGCCCAACCCGACGTGTTGTGCATGCAGGAAACCAAAATGAAGCAAGAAGTGTTTCCCACCGAAGTGTTTACCGAGATGGGTTACGAAAGTGCGCACTTCGGCCAGGGGCAATGGAACGGCGTTGCCATCTTGTCCAAAGTTGGGCTTACCGACGTGGTGCAAAACTTTGCTGTGGGCGACCCCGACACCGACGCGCGCATCATCAGCGCAACATGCGGCGGCGCCAAAGTGGTGTGCGTGTACGTGCCCAACGGCCGCGAACTTGATCACGAGCACTATCAATACAAACTTCGCTGGATGAAGCAGTTGCGCCAACACGTAGACACCATTGCAACACCGTCCGACGACGTGATCGTCACTGGCGACTTCAACATCGCGCCGCTCGACATAGACGTGTGGGATCCGGCCGCTCTCGAGGGCTCCACCCATGTCAGTGAGCCAGAGCGCAATGTGCTTGCCGAGTTGCGCACATGGGGCCTCGTCGACATTTTCCGCGAGCAGCACCCAGAGCCAAAGCTGTATTCATGGTGGGACTATCGCGACGGCAGTTTCCACAAAGGCCACGGCATGCGCATCGATTATCTGTTGGTTTCAAAAACGGTTGCTCAACGCACCACCGAAACCACCATCGATCGCAACGCGCGCAAGGGCGAAAAGCCAAGCGATCACGCGCCAGTATTACTGAGGTTCTAAGTGTCTGACGCGCAAAACGCCTTTCAGGGTTTTCATGTGCGCCAAGTGCCAATGACGCCCGAAGAAGAAGAGAAGGCGGCCATCGCACAAACCATGCGCGAAGAAATAGCGCAATTGGTGTCTGTCGAGTCGGTCAGTTTTCTCGATCGCAGCCCAGTAATCGGTGCCATCAACCCCATTGCGGCACCAATGCATGTCGAAACCATCACATCCGACGACGGCAGCGCCGTTGTGGTTGGCACCGTCACATTCACCAAACAGTTCGAGGGCGCACCAGCCTGCGTACATGGCGGTTTTATTGCCGCTTACTTCGACGAAGTGTTGGGTGTTGCGCAAAGCACGTCGGGCAACCCCGGCATGACAGTGAATCTCAGCATCGACTACCGCTCGCCAACGCCCATCAACAAGCCACTTGTTTTCAAGGGCTGGGTCACTTCGGTAGAGGGCCGCAAGATCTTCACGTCGGGTACGTTGCACGACGGCGACAGGCTGTGTGCCGAATGCACCGCCATCTTTGTTTCCATGCGCCCAGAGGTGTTCGAAAAAATGGTGAAGATGCGCGCCGAACAGGCGAAATAAATAGCGCTACGCAGCGCGATGCTTATCGATTATTGCAAGTAGTGCAGGCGCAACGCGCTTCGCGGTAAGTGGCCCAAAAATAACTGCCAAGTCGTCGACAGATGCAGGCTGCGATGCAACAAGTTGTGCCAACACTTCATCGGTGCACACCTGAAACGGTTCTTGGTTGGTGGCGCGGCCCGTGTGTCGGCGCCAGGTGGTGAGGTCGTCCAGCAGGTTGGGTTGGTTGGAAGGCCGCGCAGCAAAGCGGGGCAGTTGTTGGTTGGCTTCGGTGTTGGCACTAAGCGGCATGCCATCAAGCAGCGGGCTCTTGCCCGCGTTGCGGTTGTTGCGCTTGTCGGCATATGTAATGAACAGCTGTTGCGCCGCACGCGTAAATGCCACGTAGGCCAAACGTATTTCTTCTTTGCGTTGATCGTTGCTGGAAGCCGAGCCATGTGGCAACAAACCGGTCTCGGCACCCGCAACAACAACGCAATCCCACTCGCGGCCTTTTGCTGCGTGAAACGTCAGCAAGTCGACACCGTTTTTCGGTGTGTTGTGCACGGCGTTGGCAACAACCCACGCGTTAAATGCGCGGCCGTCGATGATGCCGGGTTGGTCGAGGTGCACAAACTGGCGCACCATGTCGGCAACCACTCGTTCGGCTTCGTCTTCAGAATCGCTGAGGGTGTCGGCTGCCCACGTGGCAAGCGAGTTGCGGCTTGTGCACTGCGCGGCCATGCCAATGGCTGCAGTCATTTCGGCCGACTGGCGCGTGCTGCCAATGGGTATGCCTGCAGCAGCAAGCGCTTTCGAAATGGCTGCAATCTGCACGTTGGTGCGCACCAAAACTGCGCACGACTGCCACGGGTTGGCGCCCGCACTTGGCGCGTACTGCCACAACAACTTGGCAATGCCTTCGGCCTCGTCTTGCGCATCGTGAAAGCGCGCAACACGAACGGGCGGGCCGTCTTCGCGCACGGCTTTAATGTGCACGGGTTCGCCTGTTTGCAACGCGGTGTGCCGTGCCGCATTCACAATGTGCGGGGAAGAGCGGTAGTTGTTTGGCAGCTGCAACACAGTCACTTGCGAAATGGTGTTGGGCAGGTTGTCGAACAACATGCGGTCGGCGCCGTTCCATCCGTAAATGGCCTGCAGTGGGTCGCCCACTACAAACACGTCGGGGCGCCCGCCACGAATGGCATCGAACAACGCGTACTGCAGCGGGTTCATGTCTTGCGCTTCGTCTACAAATACGTGCTTGAAGCGCCAACGCACGGCTTCGGCATACACGCTGTCGGTGTTCATGTCGGCAACTACGCGCGCCAGCAAATCGTCCAAGTCGACCACTTGTCGTTTCTTTTTTAGCGCCTCGTATTGCTTAAATATCTCGGCAACTTCGCCAGCCGGTGCGGGCGGCGTGCGTTGCAATCGTTTCACTGCTGCCACATAATCGGTGTGGGGGATCATGCGCGCGTACGCCCAATCGATCTCCATCAAGATGTCGCGTGGTTTCGAAGCCAAGCGGTGCGAGCCCGCGGCACTTGTTGCAAGCGCGGTGCGGTTGTGCACAATGTTTGGTATGGGCTGGCTCACATCGGTAAGGCGCTGGCGCAACAACGCCAATGCCACCGCGTGAAACGTGCCGACTGTTGGCCCACTGTTGCCACGATGCCCAACACCAAGTGCACCGAGCCTGCGTCGCATTTCGCCAGCGGCCTCACGCGTGAACGTAATTGCCAAAATGTTTTCGGGGCGGGCAGTGTCGGTTGCTACACGGTACGCAATGCGGTGCGTCAGCACTCGCGTTTTACCCGAGCCAGCACCTGCATGCACAACGGTTGCTGTCGGCGGGCACATCACTGCCTCGCGTTGTTCCGGGTCGAGCCCCCGCAGCAGTTCGTTCACATCCACTCGCACGAGATTAGGCGGTGGGTGTTACACCCCGCACATTACGCTCGTCTCATGGGCTATACGCAGAAGTATTTCAATGAAGGCGAAGTCATGGTCCTCGATCTCCACCCGCATTGGTGGACATTCGTCAAACCCGTCTTCAAACTGCTCGCCGCTTTCGTCCTGGTTGTTGTCAGTTTTCGCATCTCCACCGTCGCCTCCAGCTCCTTTTTGAAAACGCTCGAAACCATCGCCGTCAACGCCTCATGGGCGCTCATCGGCGTCACATTCATCATGCTCTTGGTGCACGCATTGCAATGGAGTCGGGTGCATTTCGTGGTCACCAATCAGCGCGTCATTTATCGCTCCGGCGTCATTGCCCGCAACGGCATCGAAATCCCCGTGCGCAAAGTCAACAACGTCAGCTTCCATCAGTCGTTCCTCGAGCGCATCGTTGGCGCGGGCGACTTGCTCATCGAGTCGGGTGGGGAAGACGGCCAATCATTGTTCTCCGACATCCGCGACCCAGAGCAAGTGCAAAACATCATCCAGCGCACACTTCGCCGCGTAGACGAAGAGCCGCACGACTAACTAATAATCGCCGCGCCACCCACCGCGCGCACCCGCCACGTGTTGTCGTTCTCTGGCAAGCGTGCATCGCTGTCGGCCACCATCACTATGCAACCGCCAAAGCCTCCGCCCGTCATGCGCGCGCCGTACACACCCGGCAACGCTTGCGCTTGTTTCACAGCATCATCCATCTGTTCGGTAGATACCGCAAAATTGCTGCGCAAACTTTCGTGACTCTCGTTCATCAGTAATCCAAACCCCTGCACGTCGCCCGCTTGCAAACATTTGGCAGCCTCGCGCACCCGCTCGTTTTCACTCACTACATGCGTTGCCCGCGCACGCACCACCGC
>CAMDJX010000068.1 GCA_945900735.1 Acidimicrobium ferrooxidans DSM 10331
ACGCTCGCCCACCATTCGCGCATACGACAGTTCGTCGGCCTGGTCGCCTCGTTCCATACTCACGCAATCTCCCTACGACAACGGCTCATCAGTGCACCTGCAACTATTGCAGCAGTTTCGGCACGAAGAATGGATTCGCCTAATGACACCCGCTTGGTGCACTGCTCCAACTCCTCTGGTGCAAACCCACCCTCTGGGCCGATCACTACGCATCGATCGTTGCTGTCAACCGGTTTGCCGCCTGGTTCGGCCAGCGACGCCGAGTATTGGATCAATACCGATGCCAAAGGTGTGACACCGCAAACTTTGGGCAGCCACACCCTGCGGCTCTGCATGGCGGCCTCGCGAGCAACCCGTTGCAGACGTTCAAGCAATTTCTCTGCACGTGCCGCGTCCCACTTCACCACCGAAAAGCGAGTTGGAGTCAACGGAATGATTTCATCAATCCCGATCTCTGTCAGTTTTTGCACGATTACTTCTGGCTTTTCGCCCTTCACCGGAGCAAACGCAACCACCAATGGCCAACGCGGCGCATCAATGCGTTGAATCTCACAAGTTGCCGTGAGCGATGCATCCTTCGACAAGGTCGCTGTCATCCAACCACCTATGCCATCACTTAGTGACACCATGTCGGTATCTCTTACTCGAAGAACCTTTAATAAGTGATGGGCATCCAAATCATCCAACTGGGGGTTGTTCAGCGATTCGACAAAAACATGTGCCGCCGAGCGACGTAATACATCGTTCACAAGAACGCAGACTTAATTTTTGATTTCAGCTTTGAACCCTCTTCAACAACGTGTTCGCCGCGCTTCTTTGCGTATTGAAGCAGCAATTCGCTTTCCTCTTTCGACAATTTCGTCGGTACCTCAACAGCGACGTATGCCCTCAAATCGCCTCGACCACGAGAGCGGCCGCCGTTGGTGAGCCTTGTAACTCCACGCCCCTTCAAAACGAACTCGCGACCATGCTGAGTGCCCGCGGGGATGACTAATTCCTCGTCGCCGTCAAGCGTGCCCAACGTCAGTTGAGTACCAAGCGCTGCTTGCGCAATAGAAACGACAACGTCGGTGACGAGATCGTCATCTTCTCGGCGAAAGGTTTCGTGGTCGGCGACACGCACGTGCACGTACAAGTCCCCCGCACCGCCACCGCGCACACCAACTGCACCCTTGCCGGTAAGGCGAAGTGTTTGGCCGCTATCAATTCCCGCCGGAACGTCGACGGTATATGCAACTTCTTTGATCTTTCGGCCTTCACCTCTGCACGAGTTGCACGGTGATGCAATGATCTGCCCCATACCACTGCAACGTCCGCATGCTGCCATCGTCACCATTTGGCCAAGCATGCTCTGACGAACCCGACGCACTTGGCCGGCACCATTGCACTCCGTGCACGTCGTTGCCGATGTTCCCTTCGCCGCACCGGAACCGCTGCAATCTTCGCATCGCACGGCGGTACGAACTTTCACTTCGTTGTTGCAACCAAACACTGCGTCGACAAATGAAATGTCGGCTACAGCTTCGACGTCCTGACCGCGCGGAGGGCCGCTTGGGCCACGCTGACCGCCGCCACCGAATGGGGATCCTCCACCGCCAAAGAACGCCTCGAAAATGTCGCCGAACCCGCCAGCTCCGCCACCAAATGGGTCGCCGCCTGCACCGCCACCACCAACACCGGCCTCGCCAAATTGGTCGTATCTTGCCTTCTTCTCGGGATCGGAGAGCACTTCGTAAGCCCGCGATACTTCTTTAAATTTTGATTCTGCTTCCGCGTTGCCCGGGTTGGCATCTGGGTGCAATTCGCGGGCACGTTTGCGGTACGACTTTTTCAATTCTTCGGCGGTTGCGCTTCGGGCGACACCTAGTAACGCGTAAAAATCCTCTGCCATAACTGATTTAACTTTCGGCGAGGCGACGGCCGAGACGATCACTCACGATTTCTACCGTTGCCAAAGCCTGCGGATAATTCATTCGTGTCGGTCCGAGCACGCCAACCGTGCCCATGTTATTTCCGTCCACCATTACGGGAGCTAAGACAACCGAACATGCCGAAAGGGGCTCCACGCCGTGCTCGGCACCAATCGCCACCGAAAGCCCCCTGTTGAGCATGTCGCGAACGAGTGAGACCATTACGTACTGCTGCTCGAGTGTGTGCAATACCGATCGAACTATTTCGACAGCGTCGAATGCTTCGGCCATTGCGGACGCACCACCAACGAACACCGATTCGTCTACTCGTCGAGTGCCCAACGAATTCACAATCTGCTGGGCAATCGAATCAATTTGTGCGTTACCGGAAGGTGTCAGCGGAGTGGGTTGCCCAAGCGCAGATCCGACCATTGCCTTTGCCACGTGTTGCGCAACAAGCAGCAGTGTCTCGTCGTTAGTTGCTTGTGCCAATTCGATGGGCTCGCTTTCGACAACGCCATTCGATAACACGACGACCACTGTCGACAGGTGCGGTGAAAGACCAACCACTTGCAAAGATCGCACAACGGCAACTTCGGCTTTGGGGCCCATTACTACCGCTGCATAGTTCGTCATTTGCGCAAGCAGCATGCTGGTGCGTTGCAAGGTTTCTTCAAGGCGTCCGTGCGCAGTGTCGAAGAACTCGCCCACTCGCAGCGTTGCCGCCGATTCGAGTTTCCCCGATGGCGTGAGATGATCGACGAAAAATCGGTAGCCCTTGTCGGTAGGAATTCGACCTGCCGAAGTATGTGGCTGAGCCAGAAAACCCTCTTGCTCAAGAAAGGCCATGTCGTTTCGCACCGTTGCCGACGAAACCTGAATGTTGGCGGTGTTGGCAATGTGCGAAGACCCAACGGGCTGCGCCGTTGCGATGTACTCCTGCACCACGGCGCGGAGGATGGCTGTTTTGCGGTCGTCAAGCATCACGGGTATGCCTCGTAGTTTACCGATAGCAGCCCACCCACGGTGATCGAGTGGCTACTTTCCAGAGACTGCTTTGTAACGCTCCAACGACACTGCACGCTCTATTGCATGATCGACAATCGGCTCGAGGTAGGGGTTGAGCAGACCGGCCGTCCAAGGTGCGTGCACCGTACTGTCGTCCAAATCATGCAATTGAGGCAACCAGGCGCGCACGTATGCCCCTTGCGGATCAAACTTTTCACCCTGAGATATTGGATTGAAGATACGGAAATACGGCGACGCATCAGTACCTGTGCCGGCAGTCCATTGCCATCCATGATTGTTCGAAGCAAGATCGCCATCAACCAAGTGCTGCATGAAGAATTTTGCTCCCCACTGCCAAGGCAGGTGCAAGTCTTTCACCAAGAAACTGGCAACAATCATGCGAACACGGTTATGCATCCAACCAGTTGCGAGCATCTGCTTCATCCCTGCATCAACAATCGGATATCCCGTCTCGCCTGCGCACCACGCTGCAAAGCGTGAAAGCGCTTCTTTACCCGTGTCGTGAGTCATCTTGTTCATTTTCGGTTGCAAGTTATTCCATGCCGTTTGTGGTTGATTGAACAACACATCTGCATAGAACTCGCGCCACCCCAACTCGCTTCGAAACACCGCATGAGATTTTGACTCGCCTAGTTCGGCCAGCAGCGACCGGGGATGAATGACGCCAAAACGTAAATATGGAGAGAGCTGACTGGTCCCCGCTACGTCGGGGTTGTTGCGTGTCTCTGCGTAGGTATCAACTGCCGAATCGCGAAAATGTTGCCAAACCTTCCACGCGGCTCGTTCGCCCGCATCAGGCAAGGTGGCGCTGCAAGCAGGGTCTGAAGGAATTGGTTCGGATGCAATTTCGGGCGCACCATGCCATTGCACCTTCGGCTGATCGAATGGCTTTGGCCAACCAATCTGCATCCAGATTTTCGAAAACGGAGTAAAGACCGCATACGGAGTTCCGTCGGCCTTCAGTACCTTCCCAGGCTCCACTGCGTATGCCGAACCAACACTTTGCAACGTGATGCCTAGTTGCGAAAGTGCCGCGCCAACTTTCGCATCTCGTGATTGCCCGTACGGTGCAAAATCTTTGGCAGCAAATACCGTCTTGGCGCCTGCCTCGTTAGCAACTTGTGCAACTACTTGCTCGGGTTTTCCGCTGCGCACCACCAACGATCCACCCATAGCCAAATTCAAGTCGCGCAAATTGCGCAACAAAAATGAGATGCGAGCGTTACCAGACTTTTCGAAGAACATCGGGTCGATGACAAACAGCGGGGTGACCGTACCCGCTGCCGCGGCAGCACATAGTGCTTCGTTGTCTGCCAAACGTAAATCACGCCGAAACCACAGCACCGAATTAGCCACGCTCAATCCCCTTTTTCCACATCCATATCATCATGTACACACCAGCAGCCAACGAGATAAACCCTCCGTAAGCAAGTGACCACTGCACGCTTATTGAATCGGCGATGAACCCAGTAATTGGGCCGCCAATTGGGGTGCTACCTAGAAACGCAACCGCCGTTAGCGCTAGTAAACGACCGCGCATATCTGGTGGAGATTCTTGCTGAGTAATCGAGTTTGCCGAGGCGATCATTGCTGCCCCACCAACGCCGAGTGGGATGGCCCACACAAAAGCAACCCAGACATTTGGCGACCAAGCCATGCCAATGTTTGCGACGCCAAGCACCAAGGTGTTTACTGCAACCCATCGGTATGTTGCCTTTGCCAACCGCGCAGTAAGTAGCGCGCCAAACAAACTTCCCACGCTGGTGACAGCAAGCACCCAACCGAAATACTTCGGGTCTCCCCATTCGATATCCGAGAGTTTCGGTAATGAAACGCTGTAGTTAAACGCAAACGTGCTGACAATGGTGAAGACGATAAACAACACTCGCAGTCGGTCGTTGTGCGCGACAAATCGCAAACCATCTCGCACTGGTGTGCCACCAGCCGGCCTTGGCGCGGGCGAAAACATCTGTGCGGTGCGCAACCCCGCCACACCGAACAACATTGCGGCGAATGAAATGCCATTCAACACGAACAACCACCCGGTACCCAAAGGGCCAACCAAGGCTGATGCAATTGCTGGCCCAAAGATTCGCGAGCCCGTCATGACTGCGGTATTGAGGCTCATCGCATTAGACATATCCGCCGCGGGAACCAGCTCTGTTACCAGAGCCCGGCGTGCGGGATTGTCGATTGCGCCAACCAAACCAAGCATCCCAGTCAGTGCAAAGACGATCGGCACGTTGATGTTGCCGGTGATGTCGCAAATGCCGAGCACAATCGCCTGCAAGGCCATGAGCGATTGCGTGACGAGCGTGATGCGACGACGATTGAACCGGTCGGACAACGCCCCAGCCCAAGCACCCAACAACAACATTGGCAGAAACTGCAATGCCGTGTTGATGCCAAGCGTGACCGCACTACCTGTTAATCGATACAGCAGGAACGATGTTGCTGTGAGTTGCAACCATGAACCAACATTGGAAAACAACAGACCAAGAAAAAACAACCGTGCGTTATTGCTCCGCAACGAGCGAAACATTGCACCGTTTTTAGATGCGATTTCAGTCATCAAGTTTGAGTGCGGAGATGAACACGTCGCCAGGCACTTCGACACGACCGATGGACTTCATCTTCTTTTTGCCCTCTTTTTGCTTTTCTAACAGTTTTCGTTTGCGCGAAATGTCGCCGCCGTAACACTTAGCAAGCACGTCTTTGCGTTTGGCCTTTACCGTTTCACGCGCAATGATCCGACCACCGATTGCAGCCTGGATGGGAACATCGAACATTTGGCGCGGAATCAGTTCACGCAATTTTCCGCACATGCGGTTGCCATAGTCGTATGCCTTGTCGCGGTGGACAATGGTAGAAAATGCATCCGCTGGTAGTGCGTTCAACAAAATGTCCACACGCACCAAATCTGATGCGCGATACCCAGCCAAGTCGTAGTCGAGGCTTGCGTAGCCCTGCGATCGGCTCTTCAATTGATCGAAGAAGTCGACGACTACTTCGGCTAGCGGCATGGTGTACTGCATGTCCACGCGCTCGGGCGAAAGGTATTCGAGCTTGATCAATTCGCCACGCCGATCCTGACAAAGCTCCATGAGTGAGCCCGTGTACTCCTTCGGCGTGATGATGCTGACGCGAAAGAAAGGCTCTTCGATCGACCCGATGTACACCGTTTGAGGCAAGTCTGCAGGGTTGTCCACTTTCACCACTTCGCCATTCGTCTTATGCACCATGTACTCAACCGATGGCGCTGTGGCAATAAGAGCCAAATTGAATTCTCGCTCGAGGCGCTCCTTCACAATTTCCATGTGTAAAAGACCAAGGAATCCGCAGCGGAAACCAAAGCCCAAGGCACCGGATGATTCTGGCTCGTAGGTAATTGATGCGTCATTCAGTTTGAGGCGTTGCAAACTTTCGCGCAAGTTCTCGAAGTCGTCACCGTCAATTGGGAACAAACCGCAGAACACCATCGGCTTCGGGTCGCGATAGCCGTCAAGAACATCTACTGCCGGATTAATGGAGGTCGTTACCGTCTCACCGCTTCGGGCCTCGCCAACATCTTTGATTCCGGCAATGAGATAACCCACCTCGCCGGGCCCAAGTTCGGCAACGGGTGTAGTAACTGGCATGCGCGCACCAATCTCGATTACTTCGTGCGTCGCTTTTGTCTGCATGAAAAGTAGTTTGCTTCCACTCGTGAGGCGTCCGTTCATGACGCGGATGCTTGATACCACGCCCCGATAGGTGTCGTACTGCGAGTCGAAGATGAGCGCCTGCAGTGGTGCTTCGGCGTCACCACTTGGTGCAGGAATTCGTTCGATCACTGCATCCAGAAGTTCGGGAACGCCAACGCCAGTCTTTGCAGAAATTCGTAAAATGTCTTCTGCTGGAATACCCAAGACCTTTTCAATTTCCATTGCGTAGCGATCTGGGTCTGCTGCTGGCAAATCGATTTTGTTCAGCACTGCAACTATTTCAAGGTTGCTCTCTAAAGCGAGATAACAGTTAGCAAGCGTCTGGGCTTCGATGCCCTGTGCGGCATCCACAACGAGCACCACTCCCTCGCACGCCGCTAGCGAACGGCTGACTTCGTAACCGAAGTCGACGTGTCCGGGAGTGTCGATGAGATGAAACGTGTGGCCCTTCCACGGCACACGAACGTTCTGAGCCTTGATCGTGATGCCGCGCTCG
The DNA here is from genome assembly GCA_945900735.1 of Acidimicrobium ferrooxidans DSM 10331. Taxonomy (GTDB): domain Bacteria; phylum Actinomycetota; class Acidimicrobiia; order Acidimicrobiales; family Ilumatobacteraceae; genus UBA3006. The sequence continues at coordinate 7,140 of CAMDJX010000068.1, forward strand.
CGCTCCAAATCCATCGAGTCGAGATACTGGGCCCGCATGTCACGAGACTGCACGGCGCCGGTCATCTCTAAAATGCGGTCGGACAAGGTGGACTTGCCGTGGTCGATGTGAGCGATGATCGAGAAATTGCGGATTTTTGCGAGATCCATTGAGGCGATTCTGTTCTGCTGGGCCAAGTTTGTGGGGTGGGCAATGGCACTACAGCCCCCAAATTCTACAGTTGGGGCTGCCGCCGAACCGCTGTTAGCCTGAAGAGTCCCCAAATACACGGGGACATCTGACGAAAGAGCTGGGTAGTCGAAGTGGCAAATATCAAGAGCCAAAAGAAGCGAATCCTCACCAACGCCAAGGCAACCGTGCGCAACCGCGCGATCAAGAGCGAAGTGCGAACCCGTTTGAAGAACGCCAATGACACCATCGGCACCCCAGAGAACGCCGAGGC
>CAMDJX010000069.1 GCA_945900735.1 Acidimicrobium ferrooxidans DSM 10331
GCTCGCAGAACATTGCCGGGCATTGTCGACGATCGAGTTGTGTACATCGTTGACGAGTTTTTTACGGGCAACGATGCGTTGCTAGAAAAGATTGGCAAGGAAGACACCGACTTGGTGTTGTATGTGCCAACCAAGGACGAGCCGACAACGGATGGCATCGACGCCATCGTTGCAAACATTCGGGCAACTGGGTTTCACGCGCCTGCCACCATCGTTGGCATTGGCGGCGGCATCACGTTGGACACGGCCAAAGCTGTTGCCAACCTGCTGACCAACCCAGGCCACGCCAGCGATTATCAGGGCTGGGACTTGGTGAAAAATCCGGGCATCCACAAAATTGGAGTGCCAACAATTTCGGGAACGGGTTCGGAAGCAACGCGAACCTGCGTGATGACAAATAAGAAGACGGGTTTGAAGTTGGGCATGAACAGCGACTTCACGGTGTTCAACCATCTTGTGCTCGACCCAGACTTAACCGCCACTGTTCCGCGGGATCAATACTTCTTCACGGGAATGGATGCATACATTCACTGCATCGAGGCTTTGGCCGGTTCGTACCGCAATGCGGTAGGCGATGCGTATTCGAACGAGACGATCAACCTGTGCAAAAAGGTGTTCCTGGGCGACGACATGATGTCGGCACAATCTCGCGAAAACATGATGGTCGCTTCGTACCTTGGTGGTAGCGCCATTGCCACAAGTTACGTAGGCGTGGTGCACCCTTTTTCGGCCGGGTTAAGCGTGGTACTTGGCATTCATCATTGCGTTGCCAATTGCATCACGATGCGCGCGATGCAAGAGTTTTATCCGCAGCCATTCGATGAGTTTTGGGCTGCAGTCGAGAAGCAAAAAGTGGTGGTGCCCGAGGGCGTTGCTCGCAACCTCAGCGATGTTCAATACAAGGCGCTTTACGACTCCACGGTTATTCACGCCAAACCATTGACCAACGCACTTGGCCCAGATTTCTTGAACACGCTCACCTTTGACAAGGTTGTCGAGCTGTTTAAGAAGATGTAGGCGGCATGCCCGGATACGAAGTCATTGGGGCCGAGGAGCAGGCCGAAGTAGACGAGGTATTTGCGCGCGGTGGTGTGCTTTTCCGCCATGGTTTCGACGCTTTGCGCAACGATTGCTACAAAGTTCGCGATTTTGAGGTGGCATTTGCCAAGTTCATGGATGTTCCGCATGCACTTGCCGTCACATCGGGAACGTCCGCATTACGAGTGGCGCTTGCCGTGCTCGACTTGCAACCGACCGATGAAGTGATTACGCAAAGCTTCACGTTCGTTGCAACTGCCGAAGCGATTATTGAGGCCCGTGCAGTGCCAGTGTGTTGCGAAATAGACGACACATTTAATATGGACCCACAAGATTTGTTGGCAAGGATCACCGACTGCACACGCGCGGTGATTGTTGTGCACATGCTTGGCACGCCGGCTCGGCTTGTCGAGATCAAAAAGATTTGTGACGATCGCGGCATCGTGTTGATTGAAGACTCTGCATGGGGCTGTGGCGGCTCGCTTAACGGCAAAGCGCTTGGCACATGGGGTGCAATGGGCACGTACAGTTTTGACTTTGCCAAAACAATGACCACGGGCGAGGGCGGCATGGTGGTGTTTAACGACACCGCAATGTTTGAGCGTGCAAAGGCGTGGCACGATCATGGCCACGAAAACAACCCTGCGGTGCCCAGATGGGAAGACACTCGTGCTGGCAGTGGGTTTAACTATCGAATGATGGAACTGCAGGGCGCTGTTGGTTTAGCGCAGTTGCGAAAGTTGCCGGCAGTAGTTGCGGCGCAACGTACCAATCGCGACGCCGTGTTGGCTGCCATCGCCGATATTCGCGGCATCACATTGCGGGTCGAGCCGCAAGGTTCGAACGGAACAGCTGATGCGGTGGTGTTCAACGTGCCGGATAAAGCAGCCGCACTACGTTGTCGAGCAGCGTTACTTGAACAAACGATTTCTACAAAAATTCTGCCAGAGGCAACCACGTGGCACTTCGCCGAAACATGGACGCACATGCCGGAATTGGTTGCTGCGCACGGCGGAACACTTACCGAGGCCTTCCCTCGCTCGCGCGCAAGGCTTGAGGCATCGGTTTCATTGCCTGTTTTTGTGAATATGGCGGCAGACTTTCCGAGCAGAGTTGCCAGCGCATTGCGCGCTTCATTGGAAAAGTAGGGAAGACGTAGTGACAAATCCGTACATTGCAATCATCGTTCCTACGTACAACCATGAGAAATTCATTGGTCGTTGCCTTCGCTCGTTACTGAACCAATCTTTTGCCCGCGACAAGTACGAAATCATCGTTGTGGATGACGGCAGCACCGACAAAACACAGGCCGCGCTCAAGGTGTTCATGAACGACATTGTCTACATTCGCAACGACGAGAACATGGGTCTTCCTGCGGCAATCAACAAGGGCATTGCCAGCACTCGCTCGCCATATGTTGTACGAGTCGATTCCGACGACTATGTGAACGAATCATTCTTGAGCGTGTTGTACATGTTTCTGGCGGAGAATCGTGAGATGGACGCAGTCAGTTGCGACTATCTGTTGGTGAACGACCGCGAAGAAGTGATTGGTCGAAAAAACTGCATGGACGAACCAATTGCGTGCGGCATCATGTTCCGCACCGACCAGCTGATTGACATTGGCCTGTACGACGAATCATTTTTGTTGCATGAGGATCGCGACCTGCGCTTCCGATTTTTGAAGAAGTACGACATTCATCGCGTGGAATTGCCGATGTACCGCTATCGCAGGCACGACAGCAACATCACCAACAATGGTGAGGCCGATGAACTTCACCGCAATAAGTTGGTTGAAAAACATGGGGAAGAGGCGCGGTAGCTGTGGTTGCAATGAAACTGGGCTCGATGACCGTGACGCCAACGGGACGACCATACGTCATCGCCGAGATTGGCGTTAACCACGAAGGCTCGTTGGAAACGGCGAAACGTTTGATTGAGCTTGCTCATGAGGGCGGCGCACATGGCGCCAAGTTTCAGAGCTACAAAGCCAACACGTTGGCTTCCCAAAAGTCGCCTGCTTATTGGGACACCAGCAAAGAAGCCACGCTGAGCCAGCACGAACTGTTTCAAAAGTACGACAACTTTGAGGCAGAGGATTACGCGGCGTTGGCCGCTCATGCAAAAAAAGTTGGCATCGACTTTCTTTCCACGCCGTTTGATGACGACGCTGTTGACTATCTGGCCCCGCTTGTTCCATTCTTCAAAATTGCGTCTGCCGACATCACCAACACTCCGCTCTTGCGCAGGGTTGCCAAGGTTGGAAAGCCAGTGGTGTTGTCTACCGGGGCTTCAACCCTTGATGAAGTGGATGGTGCGCTGGCAACACTTCGCGACGCTGGCGCTACCGAGATTGCATTGTTGCACTGCATCCTTAATTACCCGTGCGAAAACATCAATGCACATGTGCGAATGATTACGGGGCTGCAAGACCGCTACCCAGATCACATCATTGGCTATTCGGACCACACCGTTCCCGACCCAGAGATGACGGCCATGTCGGTGGCATATGCACTTGGCGCTGTGGTGCTGGAGAAGCACTTCACGCACGACAAGACGTTGCCGGGAAACGATCACTATCACGCAATGGATGTGCACGACCTCGCACGGTTTATGGCCCGCATTGGCACCATTGCCGACATGCTTGGCACCGATCGCGCGAAGGCACCAATTGCTACCGAAGATATTGCGCGGCTCAATGCCCGGCGCAGCATCGTTATTGCGCGCGACCTTGCAGAAGGTCACACCGTTGTCGAAGCCGACATCACCTACAAGCGCCCCGGCACTGGCGTAAGCCCGCTGCACTGGGACGAGGTAATCGGCATGCGCACCAAGCGCTCAATGCAAGAAGACGATGTGTTGACGTGGGATGATCTTGTCCGTTGATGCCACGGTGCAGGCGCGCACGGGCTCTTCGCGCTTGCCAAACAAAGTACTGAAACCGGTATTGGGAAAACCGCTGTTGCAACAGCAGATTGAGCGCATTCAGCGAGCAAAAACAATTGATCGGGTGATCTTGGCTACTTCGGATTTGCCGCAAGACGACCCACTCGAAGAACTTGCCAATGCAATGGGTATCAGTTGCTTTCGGGGTAGCGAGACCGATGTCATCTCGAGAGTATGCGGAGCGCTTGAAGCATTCAACATCGAAGTTCACGCAGAGTTTCAGGGCGACAACTCCATTCCCGACCCGGCCGTGATCGATTCGGTGGTCAACTTTTATTTGGAACACTCCAACGAATACGACTACGTAACCAATGCGCTGAAAACAACGTTTCCCCCTGGCCTTGAAGTGTCGGTGTATCCATCCACCATTTTGTTTGATGCGAACAAGCGCGCAGCATCTTCGGAGCACCGAGAATATGTTGGGTTTCATATCAACCAACACCCAGAGATCTATCGCATCAAAAACATTGAAGCGCCCGCAAGCATCTGTCGCCCCGACTTGCACCTAGAGGTAGACACCGACGAGGACTACGCGCTAGTTGCTCATATTTACGAGCACTTTGCTTCAAATCCGCTATTCACGATTGAAGATGTCGTTGCTTACACCGACGCCAACCCGCAACTACTTGAGGCAAACTCTGTGGTGGAGCGGCGCTGGAAGCAATACCGCCAAGACTCCTGACGGCTAAAGCGAGTTAAACGAAGGGCGTCGGTGCGCCCAGGGCATTGCAACTTCGAGTTGTGCAGACAGGCGTAGCAACAGATCTTCGCGGCCATACGCACCAACAAGTTGGATGCCGATTGGAACACCTTGTGCGGTCCAATGTAACGGAAGGCTGATGGCAGGCTGACCAGACGTGTTGAATGCCGCAGTGAACGCGACGAAATCGGCAGCAACTTTCATTGGGCGCATCGGGGATGATTTGTCGTTTGCAAATTGCCCAACCTTGAGCGGAACGCGACTTACGGTTGGGGTGAGCAGGATGTCCCAGCCGTCGGCCCACCACTGCGCAACAGCGCGGCGATACAACGACGTTGCGAGTATCGCTGCTGCATATGTGGCGGCAGAAGTTTTATGCGCGTATTGGGCCATCGTCCAGTTGACGAGTTCGAAGTCGTCTTCGTTAACTTCGCGACCAAGCATGTTTGCTGTTGTTTCGCACGCAACGGCCATGTTGGTTCCCCAAATTGCTGTGAATCGTGGTGGGAACGATTCGTCTTCAAGGGCCTTCGGCCAAGCCGGTTCGACATGATGACCAAGTTGCTCTAATTGTTTCGCGACAAGGCGCACGCCTTCGGCGCACTCGTCATCGATGGTGCCGGCTAGCGGGCGATGATCGAGAAAACCAATGCGCAACTTTCCAACTGGCGCGCCAACCTCTTCGGCGTAACGGCGAATAGGCGAGGGCGCGATGACGCGGTCTCCAACGCCGGGCCCCTGGGTTGCATCGAGCAATGCTGCGCAGTCGCGCACCGAGCGAGTGACTACATGTTCGACACCCAAGTTGGTTTCGTCTCGAAACGGCGCAGAGGTAATTCGGCCTTGGCTTACTTTGAGACCAACGAGCCCGCAACATGCTGCAGGAATACGAATAGAGCCGCCACCATCGCTGGCGTGCGCTGCAGGAACAATGCCCGCCGCGACTGCTGCAGCGCTGCCGCCGCTAGAGCCACCCGAAATTCGACTGGTGTCCCAAGGTGTTCGCGTTGGACCCCAGGCTTCGGGTTCTGTGGTTGGCACGCTTCCAAATTCGGGCGAGTTGCCGCGGCCAACGATGATGAGGCCTGCCTTAATAAATCGCTTTACGTGTTCGGTGGTGTAGTTAGAAATGTGATGCGCATTTTTGAGCGCAATGTTTCCGTTAGATAGCGGCTTGCCTTCCATTGCGGAATGCAAATCTTTGAGCACAAAAGGTACACCGCGAAATGGCATGGTGTTGTCTGCTGGCAGTTGCTTCGCAGCCGCACGTGCATCGTCGAACCATGTGTAGGTGAGTGCATTGATGTCGGGGTTCAGTCGCTCTGCTCGCTCGGCTGCTGCATCAACTAGTTCGACTGGCGAAACCTTGCCGCCACGCACAAGCACTGCCTGGTCGGTGGCATCAAGCCATTGTGTGTCGTCAGCTATCGAACCCATGCAAACCCCATAATTCAATCCCTGTCAGCCATCGTCCCTTGGTTAGAGTTATCCAATTGTGAGCGATCAACCCGAAGGCACTCAACTTACTGCGTTTGATGTGCTGCGCTACACAAATGTGCGCCGAATGCTGGGAAGCAGTCTCGCCTTCTATGTGGGCGTGATGTTGCAGGCAGCCACGTTGGGTAAACATGTTTTCGACAAAACGGGCAGGGCTATAGACATTGGTTGGCTGGGGCTTGCCGAGTTCTTGCCCATTGCGCTCTTCGTGTTCGTGAGTGGAAGCGTTGCCGACAGGTATAACCGCAAACACATCGCCGCAATTTCGCTTTGCGGCGAGTTGCTATGCGCACTTGGGTTGGTGTGGTACTCCATCTCCGACCCACAAGCCGTGTGGCCAATTTTTGTGATCGGCGGGTTGTTTGGGACATGTCGCGCGTTTTTGTCGCCGGCAACGAGGTCGATGTATCCGATGGTTGCACCCGATGGTGGACTGCCCCCAATCATTGCTATGTCGTCAGGTGTTTGGACTTCGGCCATGATCATTGGCCCTGCAGCATCGGGGTTCTTGTACAGCGTTCATCCAGCAGTTGCGTATGGAACGACGGCGACACTCGTAGCTTTCGGTATCGGCGGCATTATGCGTGTGCAGTTTTTGCGGCCACCCATCGTGCGAGATCCAGACGAGAAGCCAACCTTACGCTCGGCTACTGAAGGCATTCACTTCATTCGTCGCACACCCATTTTGCTTGCAGCTATATCGCTCGATTTGTTTGCCGTGCTCTTTGGCGGTGCCGTTGCGTTGTTGCCCGCCATTGCAGAAAATCAGTTGCACGTAGGCGATGTTGCATACGGTTGGCTTCGCGCCGCAGGCGGAATTGGTGCGGCAAGCATGGCCGCATTTTTAGCGATTAAACCACTTCGGCGAAATGTTGGCAAAGCATTGCTGGTTGCCGTTGGCATTTTTGGCGCGGGCACAATCGTGCTTGGTTCAACTTCGTCCTACGTCATCGCTTTTGCTGCAGTACTGATCTTGAGCGCGGCCGACATGGTGAGCGTATTCGTGCGCGGCTCGATCGTGCCGTTAGTGACACCAGACGAGAAACGTGGTCGTGTTTCGGCGGTTGAAAATGTCTTCATCGGCGCAACAAACGAGTTGGGCGCATTCGAATCGGGTGTTGCCGCGCAGGCGTTTGGTACGCCCGCAACCGTTATTGGCGGCGGCATTGCCACGCTCGGCATCGTTGGCGTGTGGTGGTTCGGCTTTCCTGCGCTTCGCAACATCGACCAGTTCAGTGATTTGGAAGCACCAGAGAACCCATCATGAAAGTGCTTACCGCCTGTCCGCTCGACTGTCCGGATTCGTGTTC
>CAMDJX010000070.1 GCA_945900735.1 Acidimicrobium ferrooxidans DSM 10331
TCGATAATGCCGCCCATGAGATCGAATATTTCTGCAACCTTGTGCGGGTTGGCCGATGCGCAGGCGACGCGCAACACGTTTATCGGCCGAGAGAACGTGGTGTTGGAGCAACTGCAATCACACCGCGTTGCATCGAAAAAATTTGCGAGATTCCATCGGAAGCCAACCCAAGTAGTGAGTCAAGTTCGCTTCGCGAAAAAGCCTTGCCCTCAGCGGTGCCCTGCACCTCTACGAACGTTGCTTCCCCGCCGCCAACTGGTTGCAGCATCACCACGTTCATATCTACTTCGGCCTTCGAATCTTCTTCGTAAGGCAAGTCGATAACGGGTGTGCCGTTGTGAATGCCAACGCTGATTGCCGCACACAGCGAGTGCAACGGATTAGTTGAGAGGCCGCCATTTTGTTGCACTCGAGTAATTGCGTCGTGCAATGCGAGGTACGCACCACAAATACTTGCAGTGCGCGTACCGCCGTCGGCTTGCAACACATCGCAGTCGATCAAGATTTGACGCTCGCCCAACAGCTTCATGTCGCATGATGAGCGCAATGCCCTACCGATTAAGCGTTGAATCTCGACGGTGCGGCCAGACTGTTTGCCTTTTGCCGCCTCGCGATCTACTCGCTCTGGCGACGAACCAGGAAGCATGGAGTACTCGGCTGTTACCCAGCCCTTTCCGCTTCCCTTCATCCACCTAGGTACGTCCTCATCGACAGAGGCGGTGCACAGCACGCGCGTCTTGCCGAATGAAACAAGTACCGAGCCTGCCGACATTTCGGTGAAGTCGCGCTGAAAGCTCAGCGGACGCAGTTCATTATGTTGACGTCCATCAAATCGTGCCATGTTTATCTCCCTGTATTAGTAGACCAATAGTCGGCTCGTTCTAGTTCGGGACCGAGCAAACGGCGCCCCAACTGTGCGAACCATGCGATATCTCCGGACGACAAAAACCGATGATCGCCTTGCAGCTCGTCTCGCTGAATTGAATGTTCCAGCAAAATGTCGCGCACTGCGAAAGCCGTTTCATCTGCACTGCTGACCAACACCACTTCCGGGCCCATCACTTCACTGATTACTCGAGAAAGGTAGGGATAGTGGGTACAGCCCAACAGCAACGAGTCGACGCCAGCGTTGCGCACGGGTGCCAACAATCGTTCGGCAAGCACCGTCACTTCGTCGCCTGTGGTTTGATCTCGTTCAACAAACTCGACGAAGCCGGGGCAAGCAGCAGAAGTAAGTACGACATTGGCTTTGGTCTGTCGCACCGCTTGCACGTAAGCACCAGAGGAAATAGTGCCAACTGTTCCGATTACGCCAACTTTATTGTTGTGCGTTACACGCACGAGCGCGCGGGCACCAGGTTCGATGACACCCACCACGGGCACGGGCAACTCTGATGCAAGCTGTTCAAGCGCAACTGATGCCGCGGTGTTGCAGGCAACGACAATAAGTTTTGCATCAAAGTCGTTGATAAGACTCCATGCAAGTTCGCGCGCATATTCGCGCACTTCATCGGCAGGTTTATTGCCATACGGGTAGCGCCCCGTGTCGCCGATGTACACAAGATGCTCATTGGGCAAAAGATCGATCACTGCTCGCGCAACGGTCAGGCCACCAAACCCAGAATCGAACATGCCAATTGGTCTGTCGCTCATGGATGGCATCGGCTTCCACTTTACGCCAGTGACCTAACCTTCCAGAGTGCTTCTCGCAACCGTGCTTGCTCTATTGGCGGCGGTACTGCATGCTTTTTGGAATCTCATTGTTAAAAAGAGCACCGATCGAAGACTGGCGCTGTGGGGCCAATTCACCATCGGTGGAGCACTGAGCGCAGTGGCGCTCTTGGTCTGGACACTTTCAACTTCGATGCCTGATATTGCTTGGAAGTGGGCACTCATCAGTGGCGCCACGCACGTGCCGTACTTGATGTTGCTGTCACGAGCGTACGACCGCGGTGATTTCTCAATGTCGTACCCCATCGTTCGTGGCGCAGGAGCCCTTGCCGCTGCTGCAGGTGGCGTCCTTTTCCTTAACGACACACTGAGCATTACTTCTACGCTCGGAATTTTGATTGCCGTACTCGGGCTTTTTATTTTAGCGAAGAGCGGTTCATGGCATGTCGTTGGTGCGGCAATCGCTGTCGCTTCAACTATTGCCATCTACTCCGTTGTCGACGGCCACGGCACGCGACAGTCGCAGCCAATCGCGTATGCGCTTGCCCTCAATATTGCAGCCGCATTGTTTGTTTCGCTCTTCACCGCGATCAACAGCAGAAAATTGATGATTCCGACACTTCGCCGACAGTGGAAGACCATGGGTACGGCGGGTATTTTTTCGACTATTGCCTACACCTTGATCATGATTGCCTATCGGCACGCACCCGTTGGATACGTTGCATCTCTACGCGAGTCGAGCGTTGTGATCGCGGCATTTGCGGGATGGAAAATGCTCGACGAAGGCGACCACAAAAAGAGAATTACCTCTGCGGCAATCGTGCTCGTTGGGTTGGTTGTATTAGTAGTTGGTAGCTAGCAACTAGAAATAAATGATTTTCTCGGCAGCTGCTTCTGCTGCATCAAGGTCATCGGTGTAAGCGCCAGTCGAGAGATATTTCCATCCACCATCACAGACGATGAACACGATGGTTCCCTCTTCGATTTCGGAAGCCACCTTGATTGCGCCAGCGAGCGAAGCACCAGACGAGATGCCGGCGAAAATGCCGCACTCTTGCACCAGACGGCGAGTCATTTCGATGCTCTCACGCGGACGAACCACGCGCTTGCGGTCGAGCAATTTGGCGCCGTCCCAGTTTCCGAAAATTGGTGGAATGTAACCCTCGTCCAAATTGCGTAAACCTTCAACGCGCTCGCCAAGCGGTGGCTCGACAGCAATCAACTTGACTGCCGCATTTTGTTCGCGGAGGTAACGACCGACGCCCATAAGTGTTCCGCTGGTGCCAAGGCCGGCAACGAAGTGCGTGATTTCTGGAACATCACGCCAAATTTCTGGGCCCGTGGTGTTGTAGTGCGCCATCGGGTTTGCATCGTTTTGATACTGATGCAAGAAACACCATTCGGGATGTTTTTTTGCCAACGCTTCTGCGCGCTTCACCGCGCCGTTGGAGCCCTCTCCACCTGGCGTCAAAATGATTTCCGCACCGAACACTTCCAGCATTTGGCGACGCTCGATAGAAACGCTCTCCGGCATCAAAATAGTGATCGGGTTTCCCTTCACCGCCGCAATTGCGGCAAGCGCAATTCCCGTATTGCCCGAAGATGGCTCCATGATGCGCTGCCCTGGCTTCAATGTGCCATTGGCAATTGCATGATCGATCATTGATTTGGCAATGCGATCTTTAACAGAACCGAATGGATTCTGACCCTCAAGTTTTGCGATCAGTCGTACTCGCGGATTTGGTGACAGGTTGCTGACGTCGACCACCGGCGTGTTGCCAATGAGGTCGAGCACGCTCTCATTAATCACCATTCGCGAACCAAAGATTGTTGACTGCATTGGTCATAATTCTAGCCCTGGGCTAGCTGCAATGGTCAGTTGTGCTGGCTAATGGGGGTTTCGGTGATTACCCCATTAATAATGCGGAAATTACGGGGCTCGGGCACCCCACGCTTCAGGGTCACGATCATGTAGTGCCACGTTGGGTCTGGCGCCTGGGCAACATCGGTTGAGCTTGGGTATGCCTCGGTGTGCGTGTGGCTGTGCACGACACCCACTACTTCCAGCCCTCGATCTTCAGCATCGCGATCGATCACCATGTGCTGCTTCGGGTTAATGGTGTAGACCCGAGCAGAACGCGCGACGTTTTCCGTTGCGTGAAACTCGAGCACAGTGTTCGTTGCGGCTGCACCCACCAAGAGCCCGCACGCCTCTTCTGGGTAGCACGCAATTGCATGCTTACCGATTGCATCAAGTACCGACTGAGGCACTAAGAGCGACGGGGTTGCTGGCTCGGACATCGTCATTTCAGGCTACCCGTACACTGAAACGAACGATATGGCCGAGAAAAAAAGCGACGAGAACGAGAAGCTCATTGCGAGCAATCGTAAGGCACGGCACGACTACACCATTTTGGATGTGGTTGAGGCCGGCATTGTGCTGCTCGGTAGCGAGGTGAAGAGCGTTCGGTCGGGCCAGGTGCAACTGGCCGACGCATACGCCCACGTCATTGGTAGCGAAATGTGGCTTGACGGCATGCATATTGCCCCTTATTCATTCGCGGTTGGTGTTGGCGCCCACGACCCAATGCGTCGCCGCAAACTTCTCCTCCACTCGGAACAGATTCGTCGAATGAAAGATCGAATGGCAAAGGAACGCCTCACCGCGGTGCCGCTTGAGGTTCGGTTCAGCAAGGGTCGCGTCAAGGTGGATATTGCGTTGGCCAAGGGCCGACAAAAAGCCGATCGCCGCCAGGCAATTGCCAAGAAAGAGTCCGAACTTGAGATGCGTCGCGAGGCTGGCCGCAATCGCAAACAATCTCAACAGATGTAGCCAACGAAACATCGAACACCCCGCCGTACACTGAGGGTGTTACGAAAGTGCAATGGGGCTGACAGGTTTCGACGTCAGTGTCGATGTGCGATCGTGCGACCCGAGTTGCTCAGACTCGTAAAACGGGGCAAAAAAACAACTGCCAACAAGCAGTTCGCTCTCGCCGCCTAATTCATTAGGGGGTAGAGAGCAATCGTGAACCGCAAGGTCGCACGGGGCCAATTCACCGCAGCCTGGCAACAGAAGCGGGGAATGACATTGGGAAAGACCGATGACGTTGGGAAAGACCAATGGCCGAACGGAAAGACGTTCCGCGGGTTAGTGCTTCGGCATTGACCAATCGACCCGCCGGTGTTGCTGCGTAGCAACAATGTTGGGAATGGTCGTATCACGGGCGTTCAACGGCTGATGGACGGGGGTTCGATTCCCCCCAGCTCCACTAGTTGATTTTGGCAATACCAAAATGCAGTCAATGAGCAATTACAAAATTGGATTTGCCAACCGTTCGGCACGTGGCATCGATTGTAAGTACTCAGTGAGATCTGCGGGAAAGCCCGGTGCTCGCAAATCCGTAGCACATGCATTTTCCAACAACTTGGCGACCATCGGCGAACCTGCCGAACCGCCAAATTCTTCTCGTGCACTCTGATTCAGTTGCTCGACAAGTGTTGCGATTTGTAGAGGCACATCAAATTCGCGACCAAGTTGTGTGGCGAATCCCAAATCCTTACAAGAGAGATCAAGCGAAAAACCAATGTCATAACTTCCGCTCAAAATCGTTGTGCTTTCCGTTTCGTGAATGAAACTATTTCCCGAGCTTGCCTTGATCACTTCCCAGGCAAGACGCAAGTCGATACCCCCCTTCGCCGCCAACATGTACGCCTCGGCAGTTGCTGCAATGTGAATGAACGCAAGCATGTTGGTAATCACTTTGATGATTGCCGCCTTGCCAAGTTCGCCGATGTAAAAAACTCGTCCGCCCATTGCGGCGAAGGCTTCGGTGTGCTTGCGATAGTCGGCTTCGTCACCACCGACCAGGATGGTGATGGTTGCAGATTCGGCATTGTGTGCACCGCCCGTCACCGGCGCCTCCAGCGTTGTTACACCTTTTTCGGCAAGCAGTAAAGCCAGTCGTTTCAGCTCATGCAAATCGTTGGTGCTCATATCTACCCACGTGCTTCCCGCACGGAAACCATGGATAAGCCCTGCAGAGCCAGTTACCACTTCGGTAATTGCTTTCACCGAAGGCAGACAGGTGAACACGGTTTCGCTCAGCGATGCAACTTCGCTCGGAGAATTTGCGGCTTTTGCACCGAGCGCCACCAACCGATCAATTGCCGATTTATCCAGATCAAAAACTGTTACTTCAAAACCAGCACGCAACAGACTCGCGGCCAAATGATGACCAATGTTTCCGACACCAACAAAGCCGATTTCCATTGTGCTCCCTTTTACATCTACGCAGATTTTGTCTTACGAACCTACTTTCGTTGCGTTGATTTGTGTCAATTCATCTACGCTGTAAACCCTGATGAGATTCGCCCCAATATCCGATCGTTTGGCTGGCCTAGGGGCCGCGAAGTGGGCCGTTCACAACGAGGGTTTGCGTCGATCAAGCCTTGGACAGCAAGTGATCATGTTGTCCATTGGAGAGCCCGATTTGCCGCCGCCGGCAAAAGTGATTGATCAAGCGATTTCGTCTATGCGCGCAGGACGAACCAAATATGCAGCCGGACAAGGCGAACCCGAAGCGCTCGAAGCGATTGCTCGGCACCTCAGCAAAAGATCGGGCAACGTAGTAACGCCCGAAGAAGTGCTGTACACGGCTGGCACGCAAAACGGTTTGTGCACCGCGCTGTACACCTTGGTCCAGAGCGGTGATGAAGTCCTTGTTCCAGACCCTTACTACGCAACGTATGAAGGCCTTGTAGCCGCATCGGGCGCAACGTTCGTTCCTGTTCCTACGTCGCCCGAAAACGGATTTCACGTAACTGCCGAAGCAATCGAACGTGCAATTACTCCCCGATCGCGCGTATTGCTGTTGAACACCCCAAGCAACCCAACCGGTGCAGTTCTTTCGGAACAAGAGATAGACGCAATAGGCGACGTTTGCGAACGACACGATCTCTGGATCATTTGTGACGAGGTTTATGCCGACATGACTTACGACGCGCCATTTTGCTCGCCGTTCGATCGAAAGCAATTACGACACCGCACCCTTGCTGTCTCATCAATTTCCAAATCTCACGCACTACCTGGCTTTCGTGCAGGATGGGTTGCATGCCCCGCAGAGGTGACACCACGCTTGGTGCTTGTGGCAGAAGCAATGTTGTTCGGTTCGCAGCCGTTCATTGAAGATGCACTGGTAGTTGCACTAACTGAGCAACACGATGAAGTGCAACGTATGCGGGTTGCCTACCGCGAGCGAGCACAAGTACTTGTTGAGGCAATAAATGGTTCTGATGCTGTTTCTGCTCGCATGCCCGAAGGCGGAATGTTTGTGATGGTGGATGTTCGAGCCACCAAACTTTCCGGCCAAGAATTTGCATGGAAATTGCTCGATGATCACAACATCGGTGTCATGCCCGGTGAGAGCTTCGGTTTAGGCGGAGCGGGACATATCCGAATCGCTCTTACCGTTGAGGCCTCGGTACTGCGCAAAGCGTGCGAAATCATACGCACGATGGCCGAATCCTTAGTAGCGAAAGCAAAATAACGTGGTGAGCGACCAGCTTCGAGTTGGTGAGGCAATTATTGATTTGCTCACGCGCGAATACGGCGTCGACACGGTGTTCGGCATTCCTGGAGTGCACAACATCGAG
>CAMDJX010000071.1 GCA_945900735.1 Acidimicrobium ferrooxidans DSM 10331
ACACCCACTGCCCCAGTTGCGCCACCCCAGCTGGCTGTGATGCCAGTTTTTACTTCGTCAAAAATAAGCAACGTGCCGTAGCGCTGAGTGATCTCGCGCACTTGTTGCAAGTAGCCCTCGTCGGGCAAGCAGATGCCGATGTTTTCCATGACCGGCTCGACTATGAAGCACGCAACTTCGCGGCTCTTCAATACGCGCTCCAAAGCCTCTGGGCTGTTGTACGGAATAACGATGGTGTCGTTAACAACAGTGGACGAAATGCCAGCAGAAGAAGGAACCGAATGCGGTGCGTCGGCAGGGCCTGCCAAGTGCAGTGGTGGCTTCATGCTCACCATTACTTCGTCGTGATGGCCGTGATAACCGCCTTCAACCTTGACGATTTTGTCGCGGCCCGTTGCGGCGCGCGCAACACGAATGGCGTCCATGGTGGATTCGGTGCCCGAGTTGGTGAAACGCCACATGGGCAAGCCATAACGAGCAGCCAACATTTCGGCTACATCGGCATTGGCCTCACATGGGTTAACAAACAACGTTCCTTCACCAAGCTGCTGCTGCACTGCAGCCAACACTGCGGGATGTCGGTGACCAACAAAGAGGGCCCCAAAGCCCATGTCGAAGTCGGTGTATTCGTTGCCGTCTACGTCGAACATCTTCGAGCCGTCGGCCGAAGCAATAACTACCGGGTACGGGTCGTACGCCTGGAAGCTGGAAGGAACACCGAGTGGGAGCACTTTTCTAGCTCGGGCGTTGGCTTTTTGTGATCCAGCCGTTCGCTCGGCGTACGTGGCCAATTCTCGTTGTGTTATCTCTTTAGCCCTATCGGCTAACGAGCCTCGCAGCGTGGAATCCATCGCTGACATGGTTATCAACTCCAGTAAATTTCGTCGATATCAGCCTACACTGATCTCGTCGTGGTGGGCGTAGCTCAGTTGGTTAGAGCGCCAGGTTGTGGTCCTGGAGGCCGGGGGTTCGAGACCCCTCGTCCACCCCATAAATCTCAAGGGTTTCCCGAAATATAGGTTTTCGGTACTCTTACAAGTGACGAAGTACGAACTGGAATTTCCAGATACCCCGTAGTTGAAAATGACGGCACTTATGTGCCGTCATTTTTATTTCCACACACGGAACTTGCCGCACACATTGGGTTGGTGCCTTGATGGTGTAATGGAAGCATACGTGTTTCGTCAACCACGAGGTACCGGTTCGATTCCGGTTCATGGCTCCTACAAAACGAACGATGAAGTAGTCGCGAAACTTCTCACCTGGAAGTGACGAATCAGGAAAACATCTAGTAGTCAAGACCGGCAGGGCAACCTGTCGGTCTTGTTCATTTTTCGCCGTGCCCGCCTACGCGAAATTCTGGTCCTAGATGCCGGTGGATCAAGATCCCTCGTCCACCCCATAAACCTCAGGAGCTTGCCGAAGCGGAGGTATTCGGTACTCTTACCAGTGACGAAACACGCTGGATAATTCCAGTTGAACCTCGTGGTTAGAAATGGCGACACTTCGGTGTCGCCATTTTTATTTCCTGATCTTGATTTCGGGGTACCGGTTCGAGATCCCTCTTCCACCCCATAAATCTTTAGGGTTCCCGGAAGTACAGGTATTGAGTACTCTTACAAGTGACGAAACAGGCTGGATAATTCCAGTTAGACCGCACGGTTAGAAATGACGGCACATTTGTGCCGTCATTTTTATTACTCGCGACGCTCATGGGCACCCTATTTCGTCAATTTTCGCTGGGTCATTCGGTGTTATATGCTCTCGGGGTTAGTAGTTGCCCCTCTAGCTCAGTTGGTTAGAGCAACGGACTCTTAATCCGCAGGTCCTCGGTTCGAATCCGAGGGGGGGCACTAGTTGCGCGTAAAGGCGCTGACAACCTCGACATGAGGTGTGTGCGGAAACAAGTCGAGCACCGTAATGCTGTCGCAGGTGTAGCCCGCGTTCATAAGTAATCGAATGTCGCGCGCACCGGCAACGGCGTCGCAACTGACCAGCACCACTTTGCGAGCTTCGGTGAGGGCCAAGTTTTCGGCCCCTGCCGCGCCAAGGCCGTTTCGGGCCGGGTCGGCAATAACAAGGCCGGCAATTTGCGGGCTCCATTGTTCGAATGCGATTTGCTGAATGTTGATGGCGTGCTCATGCAAGTTGCGCCGTGCATCTGCACAAGCCGACGGGCTTGATTCGACGATGGTGACGGGTACGTCGTTGTCGACGAGTGTTGCGGTGAATAGCCCGCCGCCGCCGTATGCATCGACGACTAAGCCAAGTTGACCAGTGAGCGCGTCTTCGCCCGCTGCATCGTTAACCGCCGACACCAACATTTCGGCGGCTTCGGGCGATGCCTGAAAAAATGCGGACATTGAAACTTGCAGTGCAACGTCGTGCACGTGTTCGTGCACCACTGCCATGCGGCTAACCTCGGCGTTTTTGGGCAGGCCAGTGATGCTGGCGCCGGGTGCTTCTTCGCCGTCTTCGTTATGCAGCCATGCGCCAACTTCGCCCGTGGCAACGCCGCAACGAAGCGTTACTTCGGTTGCGCCCTTCACGCGAACGTCGGCAATGAAGCTGTTGAGCATTGGGTGTGCAATGAGGCATGTGGGAGTGTCGATTACGTCGTGCGAGTTGGCGCGGCGGAAGCCCAATTTGCCTTCTGCGTTTACGGCCATGCGCACGGTGGTGCGGGTGCCGGCCGATGCAACTTGCCCGCCAACGATGATGTCGGCGTCGTCGATCTTTGCGGTGCGCTTCAGTGCTTCACGAACAATTTGCACCTTTGCATCCATGTGTTGCGAAACGTCTAGGTGCTGCCACGAACAACCGCCGCAACCGCGCTCGACGTTTGGGCATGGGGGCGTCACACGGTGGGCAGAAGGTTCGATGATGGCGGCCACTTCGCCACGTGCGAAGTCTTTCTTGGCTTGGGTGATCTGTACGTCGACCAACTCGCCCGGAAGTGCGCCCGGCACAAACACCACACGGCCATCGGCCAGGTGCCCAAGTGCGTCTCCGCCAGCAACCAACCGCTCGAAACGCACCTGCTCGTTATTCACTGCATCTCACTCTACGAGCCAAATGTTGGGCAACTAGGATGATTGGCGTGACGCTGCCAATTCAGATTGCGCCCTCGGTGCTTCCCGTCGATTTCTCCAAATTGGGTGAAGCCGTTGTTGCGCTCGACGAAGCAGGTGTCGACCTCATTCAGTGGGATGTGATGGACGGACAGTTTGTCCCCAACCTCACGTTTGGCCCCGACGTCATTGCCTCAACCCGTTCGCTTACCAAGTTGCCTTTCGAGGCGCACCTGATGGTGCTGACGCCCGATGTGATGGCAAAGCGATATGTAGAGGCCGGCTGCCAACGCCTCATCGTGCACGTTGAAGCCTGCACTCACCTGCATCGCACACTTGGCAACATTCGCGAACTTGGCGCAACTGCTGCAGTGGCCCTCAACCCGTCGACACCAGCAAGTGAAATTGCCAACGTGCTCGACTTGATCGACATGGTGTTGGTGATGACGGTGAACCCGGGCTTCGGTGGCCAGAGCTACATCCAAACGATGGAACCCAAGATTCGTGAAGTGCGCAACATGATTCGTGACGCAGGTTTGGACGACGCCGTCAACGTTGAAGTTGACGGCGGCATCTCAAACAAGACCATCTCAGGCGCAGCCAAGGCTGGTGCCAACGTGCTCATCGCCGGCAGCGCGTTGTTCAAAGAACCAAAAGGTTTGAAGCACGCTGTCAGCGAATTGCGTGCGGCTGCTACAGCCGCATTTGTTGGCTAGCTTCCGATTACTCCACCATTTTTGCGGGTGATCACAATGGTGCAGTCGCGTGGAACTGGGCCGCCCAAGCCTTGGAATTCAGCAGGAAAGTTGCTGATCGATGGATCGCCATCGCCAGGGTGCTGCAAGTTGACGAACATCGTGCGACGATCGGGGGTCACCGTCACACCGGTTACTTCGCTTCCCTTAACACCGGTGAACAGACGCTTGAATTCTTTCGTTACGCCGCTAGCAACCAACAGCTGGTCGTTTTGCTTGCCTGGCTGCTCGCCGTCGGTCTGAACGAAGACGCGGTTGTCTGGGTCTACCCAGATGCCGTCTGGTGAACCGAACATTTGGCCGCCTGCATCGGTGACGTCCTTGGCAAGTGCAAACACTTCCCAGTTGAACGTTCCACCCAAGTGATCGTTGGCATCTTTGAAGCGAACGATGTGACCGTATGTGTTCACCGCGGTTGGGTTTGCCTTGTCGATACCGGCCTTACCTGTGGTTCCACGTTGCGTGTTGTTGGTGAGGGTGACGTACATTTCGCCTGTTGGCGCGCCAGCAATCCACTCTGGCCTGTCCATCTTCGTTGCGCCAACAGCGTCAGCTGCCAAGCGGGTGTGCACGAGGATCTTGTCCAGCGTCCATGAAGAAAGCTGTGCGGTCTTTGGGCTCAGTTCGATCCAGACACCGGTGCCGTTGTCGTCGAAGCGAGCAACGTACAGCGTTCCTTCGTCCAGTGGGCTCACGCCTTCTTTGATCATCGTCTTCCAGTTGGCGCGCGAAACAAACTTGTACACGTAGTCGAAGCGCTCGTCGTCGCCCATGTACACCACTGCGCGGCCACCTTTACCAACAACCAGTTCGGCGCCTTCGTGCTTAACGCGGCCCAATGCGGTGCGCTTGATCGGTGCTGACTTCGGATCGTTGGGGTCAACTTCTACTACCCAGCCGAAACGGTTGACTTCGTTTGCGTACGACGCATCAGCCAAGTCGAATCGTGGATCAAACTTGTGCCAGTCGTAACCAAACCCTGCGGCAACGATGCCGTAACGAGTGTGCTCTGCGCTTGGCTTCCACGTTGTTGATGTCGTACCGAAATATCCGTTGAAGTTTTCCTCGCAGGTGAGGTACGTGCCCCAAGGTGTTTTTCCATTTGCACAGTTGTTCAGCGTTCCTTGCACTTTGTTGCCTGCGGCATTGACAAGCAATGCGCTCTTTGCTGCAGGGCCGCTCATCTTGGCAACCGTGTTGCCGTGGATGCGACGGTTCTTTGCGCTCTTCGCAACTTTCCATTTGCTGCCAGACCTCTCGATGGCAACAACGGACATGCCGTGCGCGGCCTGCGACAGACGAACCTCTTCGAGGTTGGTTGGCACTCGCTTACCCATAATGTGCGGCGTTGTGCCGTATTCGTGGTTGATGCAGAGCAAGCCCTTCTTATCATCGCCGAAATACCACATGCCGTCGTGGCCGATACCG
Organism: Acidimicrobium ferrooxidans DSM 10331; assembly: GCA_945900735.1. Lineage (GTDB taxonomy): Bacteria > Actinomycetota > Acidimicrobiia > Acidimicrobiales > Ilumatobacteraceae > UBA3006. Next base: position 5,255 of record CAMDJX010000071.1, read on the forward strand.
ATGCTCTTTTCCTGCTGCTCGGCGGTGAAACCGATGTAGTCAAACGAGGTTCCGCTGCCATCAAGCTTCTCACGCCATGGGATGAGCACGCTGTAGGCGTACTCGGGAGCGATTGTTGGCATCGCGCTGTTCTGTAGCGGGATGGAGGTGAAGCCGATCTTTGGTGCCTTGGCTGCAACCTTTGCGCCAGTAGCTGCTCCCTTACCTGCCGATGCCGATGCGGCCGAGCCGCCCATAAATGTGAGTGCTGCGCCTGCGAGGCTGCCAACAATAAGTTTGCGGCGCGACATGTACGTGTTCAAAACATCTTCGAACTCGCGGTTATCTGAATGATTGCTGAATTCTTCGCTCATTGTTGTTCTCCCCTGATGTGGTTGTTGCACGCAAGGTAAACGAGCCAAGTGAATGGCGATTTTCGCTAGAGCAAAAAAGATGCGATTTTTAGGTGAACTTTAGGAAACAAAAACTGTTCTTTTTGTCCTAACGCCGTTTCGTTAACTTTTTGGTGCGGCTTATCCCCCGCTGGGCGCCAATAAGTGATTTGCGGTAGAGCACCACGCCGAACAGGCCGGCGACCACGAATGCAACAGAAAACAACAACACGAAAACAATGAGCAGTTTGTTATTGAGCAGCGGTGACAACACCCCCGTATCGATGGGTTCCCCGTCTTCGCGCAGGGTGCGAATTGGGTCTTCGAAGTTTGGGCACACGGCGGCCGAATCGTTTACGCCAACCACGGCGTTGCCGCCGAACAGGGGCGAATCTTGCCGCACGCGAGAAACAAGCAGTGGCGAGAATGGGTCGCTTGCGGCGCCCACGATGTAGCGGGTGCCAACATCTAAAAACTTGGTGTCTTGCCCGTACCGAACATCCACAAGGTTTTCGGTGATGTAACCGGCTGGCGTGCCGGCCAACAATTTGTCGACACGAAACGTTGCGGTTGCATCTTCAATCTTGGTGATTTCGCCAGCGAACACCATTTGCGGCACGGGCGGTATTGCGCAACCCGTAGGGATAGTGGTGACAGCCGACAGCGTGTTGGGCAACGTAACGAGTGGTGCGTCGACAACAATGCCCTGCTCGTCGGGCACCTCGTCGGTTAACGGGATGGTGTCTGTTGGTGGCGGCACCGTTGCATCAACAACGGTTGGCGCTGCCAAAACAAACAGTGCGGTGCATGCGGCGATGCATGCACGAATTGCAAAACGAACCACGGGTTTACTTACCAATGAAACGTGGATCTCGCTTTTCGAGAAATGCAGCCATTGCCTCGGCCGTGTCTTTGGTACCGAAGTTGAGTGCTTGTGCTTGCCCTTCGTCTTCAAGTGCCTGCTCGAGCGTGACGTTGGACGAATTGTTGAGCATGCGCTTCGATTGCGCAAGCGCAATGGGTGGGCCTGCGGCAAGGCGCTTGGCCCAGTCGGCAACGAACGCGTCGATGTCGGCGTCGGCCACTACGCGATTGACAAGCCCAATGCGCTCGGCTTCCTGCGCGCCAATGATCTCGGCAAGCAGCGCCAACTCTTTTGCGCGATGCATGCCAACGCGGCGTGGAAGTACCCAGCTGCCGCCAAAGTCCAGCGATAGGCCGCGCTTGGCAAAGATCTCGGAGAAGCGTGCGGTGTCGGAGGCAACCACCAAGTCGCAAATGAGGGCCATGTTGCAGCCAGCGCCAACGGCAACGCCACGAACCTTGGCAATGGTGGGTTGCGGAATGCGGGCAAGCGCCATGCACACCTCGGTGATGTTGCGCATAGACGACAACGGATGCAAAGAGTCGGGCCGGGCCGAACCACCGCTCAAGTCGGCGCCGCTGCAAAACTCGCCACCTGCGCCTGTGAGCACCATCACGCGGTCGTTGGGGTTTGATCCGATTTCCAAGAATGTCTGTTTCAGTTCGGCCCACATGGTGCCGTTGGCCGCATTCTTTTTGGAAGGGCGATTCATGGTCACGGTCACAATGCCGTCTTGGCGCAAAACCTCGAGTGTCTCCATCACACAGACGATACTGAGTGGATGGGATTCAATCCG
>CAMDJX010000072.1 GCA_945900735.1 Acidimicrobium ferrooxidans DSM 10331
CGAAACTTCAAACGGCTAGGCGCCTTTAACGAATTTGTGCGCCTGCAGATAGATGAACAGTTTCGACTTGATACCGAAACGACATGCGCGCCAAGAGTGCGCACCGCGAGGTTTCGGTGTTTTGCGTGGGCCGAGGTGTTCTTTGTTGCGGTGCGCGCAAGTGGTTAATGCTTAAGCAGCGCAATGTTGATGAGTTGGTGCAACATTTTTCCTGTTGCACCCCAGATGGTTTCGTCGTCGAGGTGGAAGAAATGTAGTTGATACGTGTTTGGAGCGGTCCCCCAGTGCTCTTCTGCGTACGTGTCGTCGCGAACTAAATCGATCAGTGGAACAGAAAAAACTCTTTCCACTTCTGCATTGCTGATATCGAACTCGGGCATGTTGTGTAGGTGAGCTACCACGGGAACAATGTGGCTGCTGCTGACATACGTTGAAATTGCGCCTAGTTGACCAACTATTCGAAGTTTGCTGGTGTCGAGATTGATCTCTTCGCGCGATTCGCGCAGCGCTGCATCTACTGCGGTTTCATTTGCATCAATTCGTCCGCCTGGAAACGAGACTTCGCCTTTATGATTTGTTAATTGTTGCGACCTTCGTGTGAGCACCACTTCGGGGCCGTGCTCGCCGTCGAAAATGGGTACGAGTACGGCCGATGCTTTGGCGCCTTGAGGTACATCCACTTCCAAAACGTTGCCTGCTGCGCTTTCGATGCGCGCAATCAGTTGCTCGGTAGAGCGAAGAACAGAGTGATCGAGGGAACGAAAGGGATTGTTGGGGCGAACCCACACTGCGGCAGGGCGCGGAATGATTTGGTTTCCGCCTGCGCGCATGGCATTACTACTTAGGCTTGCGGCTTCCAGCCTTGGGCAATCAGTTGGCGCACCACTTCGTCGAGCCCTGCTGTCTTCAAGTTGGACAGTGTCTTGCCTGGTTGCTCTTCACCCTTGTCCCATGCTTCCCATGCGAGACGAATCTTTTCAAGGTCTGGTGCTGGAATGGTAAATGACATGCGTTCAGCCTAACGATGAGGGTTTCACTTACCCCGAGGTTGCTGGGCGCCCTTTTTCACGAAATTGGTGCCAAGCACAATGATCGCCATGACAAGGCCCACAGCTAACAGCACCAAGCGTGCCTGCACGTCTAAGTCGAGTAACGCGGATGCACCAAGAGCGCACACGATGATTGCCCAGTCGATGTATTTATGCACTCGCCTGCTGAACCATTTGAAAGCGCTTATTGGGCCGTCGGCAACTGCAACGTTGAACAAGATTGCAAGGCCCATGGATGCCGGGGCTATCGGAGTTGCCGATTGGGCCGACATCATGATCAGGCCACCCGCGATGCCGTATTCCACCAATTGGTGCATCCAGAAACCGCGACCATTTGCTGCCATGGGCTAACACACTAGGAGAGAAATGAAAATGCCTCGGGTTTTCACCCGAGGCATTTTCGACTGCTTGTTTTTCGTTTGGGAAACGACTTACATCATTCCCATTCCGCCGCCAGGCATTCCGCCGCCACCTGCTGATGCGCCGTTCTTTTCTGGCTTGTCGGCAACGAGGCACTCTGTGGTGATGACCAACGCTGCGATCGACGCTGCGTTTTGCAACGCTGCGCGGGTCACTTTGGCTGGGTCGATGATGCCGGCCTTCACGAGGTCGACGTATTCGCCAGTTGCTGCGTTGAGGCCAACAGAGCCCTTCTCGGACTCGACGCGCTGGATGGCAACTGCGCCTTCCATGCCTGCGTTGTCAGCAATGTGACGAGCAGGTGCGGTGAGCGAGTCGTACACGCTGCGTGCGCCAGTTGCTTCGTCGCCCTTCAGCGACTCGACAACCTTCAACACTGCGGGACGTGCGCGGATAAGTGCGGTGCCGCCACCGGCGACCACGCCTTCCTCGATTGCTGCGCGGGTTGCGGACACTGCGTCCTCGATGCGGTGCTTCTTTTCCTTTAGCTCCACTTCGGTTGCTGCGCCCACCTTGATGACTGCAACGCCGCCTGCCAACTTGGCGAGACGCTCTTGTAGTTTTTCGCGGTCCCAGTCGGAATCGGTGTTATCGATTTCGGCTTTGATCTGGCTGATGCGGCCGGTCACTTCTTCCTTTGCGCCTGCGCCATCCACGATGGTGGTGTTGTCCTTGGTGATGATCACGCGCTTGGCACGGCCCAACAAGTCGAGGCTGACGTTCTCAAGCTTGAGACCGACTTCCTCGCTGATGACCTGGCCGCCGGTGAGCACTGCCATGTCTTGCAACATTGCCTTGCGACGATCGCCAAAGCCTGGGGCCTTGACTGCGGTGGAGTTGAAGGTGCCGCGGATCTTGTTGACGACGAGAGTTGCGAGTGCTTCGCCTTCTACGTCTTCGGCGATGATCAACAACGGACGACCCGTCTTCATCACGCCTTCAAGAACTGGCAACATCGACTGAACAGTTGCGATTTTGCCCGAGTTAAACAAGATGTACGGCTCTTCAAGAACAGCCTCTTGGCGGTCGGCGTCGGTGACGAAGTATGGCGACAAGTAGCCCTTGTCGAACTGCATACCTTCGGTGAACTCGAGCTCGGTACCAAATGTGTTGCTCTCTTCAACGGTTACAACGCCGTCTTTGCCAACCTTGTCGATCGCGTCGGCAATAACTTTGCCGATGGATGCGTCTGCGGCCGAGATGGTTGCAACGCTGGCGATGTCGCCCTTGTCGTCAACTTCTTTGGCCTGGCTCTTGATGGACTCGACAGCGGCTGCAACAGCCTTTTCGATGCCACGCTTCAAACCCATTGGGTTTGCGCCGGCAGCAACGTTGCGCATGCCGTGTTGCACCATTGCCTGTGCGAGCACAGTTGCGGTGGTGGTTCCGTCACCTGCGACGTCGTTTGTCTTGGTGGCAACTTCTTTTACAAGCTGCGCGCCCATGTTCTCGAATGGATCTTCGAGTTCGACTTCTTTGGCAATAGATACACCGTCGTTGGTGATGGTTGGAGCGCCGAACTTCTTGTCGAGGACAACGTTGCGACCTTTTGGTCCCAACGTGACTTTGACAGCATCGGCAAGTTTGTTGACGCCGGCTTCGAGTGCGCGGCGCGCTTCTTCATTGAATTTCAATTGCTTGGCCATGAAATGGTTCCTTTGTGTGGTCGAAGAGGGTTATTTGGTAACGATTGCGAGAACGTCGCGGCTGGTGAGGATCAAGAGATCTTCTCCACCGTGCGAAATTTCGGTGCCGCCGTACTTGCTGTACAAAACGGTGTCGCCAACTTTTACGTCGAGCGCGAAATGCTTGCCTTCGTCGTCACTCCAGCGGCCTGGGCCAACTGCAAGAACGGTGCCCTGCTGTGGCTTCTCTTGAGCAGTGTCTGGGATAACCAAACCAGATGCTGTTTGCATCTCGGCTTCGCTTGGCTTGACAACGATGCGGTCGTCTAGGGGCTTCAGGTTCATATGGTGAGGTCCTCCGTGAGGCGTGATTCTTGCGGAACCACGCGGTTGTTCTGGCTTATTTTGCTTTAGCACTCGATAGGTGCGAGTGCTAATGATACGGGCTTACTGCCCGATTTTCCAACCGCATCCGCAGGCCGAAAGGGCTTCAGCAAGGGCGTCTAGGGGCAGCCCAATGACCGTGGTCAGGCTGCCAACAACCTTGTCGACCAGGGCCCCGCCCTGCCCTTGGAGGGCGTAGGCGCCGGCCTTATCGGCGTGCTCACCCGTGGCTAGGTACCAATTCAGCTGTTCCTCGGTGATGTGGGTCATGGTTACGGCGGCCGAGTCGACCACATGGGCCATGCGTTCGCCGCGGATAACGGCAAGTGCCGTGTGCACGTGGTGTGTGCGCCCCGACAATTGCTGCAACATCGAACGCGCCTCGGCGTCGTCAACGGGTTTGCCAAAAATTGCGCCGGCAACATCGACGGTGGTGTCGCCAGCAATCACCACGGTGTCTGCACCTACGTGGCGTTGAGCAACGAGTTGCGCTTTTGTGTTAGCCAATCGTTGCACGTGCGCAAGTGGAGTTTCGCCCTGCAACGGTGTCTCATCCAGATCGGCTGGATCGATAACAAACCCAACAACCGCTTCGCCAAAAATGTCATCGAGATATTGCGTGAGCAAGTCAACTCGGCGAGGTGAACTAGATGCGAGAACAATCTTTGGTAACGCGTGTGGCTCCATCAGCCACCGCTGAGCGCCATCACATCACCATCGTTAGGAATGGTCATGTCGTCGCGATCATCCAAATAGCCGTCGGGCAGCGCAACTTTGATTGGGCCATTGGTGTGTCCGCGCGCAATTCGCTCGCCGCCTTCCACAATCACGATGCTTGGGTCGAGGCTGTCGGCAAGTCGACGCAAGTCGTCGAGCGAGGTAATTTCGCTGAACTTGCGACGCACTTCGCCGCCAACGGGATAGCCCGTTAAATACCAACCGGTGTGCTTGCGAAAGTCGCGAATGCCGCGTTCGTCTTGCAGATGTTCCATTAACGCTTCGGCGTGCTCCACCATCACTGGCAGCACTTCGCCAAGAGTTGGCGTGGCCGAAATTGGTTTGCCGCTAAATGCATCGATCAAGTCGCGAAAGAGCCACGGGCGCCCTAAGCAACCTCGGCCAATCACCACACCGTCGCACTGCGTTTGTTCCACCATGCGCAAGGCGTCGGCTGCTTCCCAAATGTCGCCGTTGCCCAATACGGGAATGGTGTGCACTGCTTGCTTCAATTCGGCAATTGCTTCCCACCGTGCGCTTGGTGCATAGTGCTGCTGGGCGGTGCGCGCATGCAATGCAATTGCTGCAGCGCCCGACTCTTCGCAGATCTGTCCGGTTTCGACATAGGTAATGACTTCTTCGTTAATACCCATTCTGAATTTGCACGTAATGGGAATGCCGAATGGCTCGCCGGCTTTCACTGCTGCAGTAACGATGGCGCGAAGGAGTTGTCGCTTTACTGGCACCGCAGCGCCACCACCGCGTCGCGTCACTTTTGGTGCGGGGCAACCGAAATTGAGGTCGATGTGGTCGACGGCGTTGGCTCGTCCCAATTTTTCGATAGCTCGAGTGAGCATTGCCGGGTCGCTTCCGTACAGCTGCAATGAACGAAATGTTTCGTCGGCACCAAACTTCATCATCGTGTCGGTCTTTTTGTTTCCGTGCACTAGGCCCGTGGCCATAATCATTTCGTTCACGTACACAAGCCCCGGCCCAAATTTGCGGCACAGGCTGCGAAACGGCGCATTGGTAACGCCGGCCATTGGCGCCAATACCACTGGCGGCCACACGCTGTGCTCGCCCAGTTGCAGCGGTTTCAGTGAAGTTGTTGGTGACGTCATTTAGTTGGCCGTGTCTGTGAGTTTGAGGTTTGGCAGCGCGCCCGCACCGAGCGACGTGCTTCCGCTGCTGCGCAAACGGTACCAACCAGCCGAGGCAATCATCGCCGCGTTGTCTGTGCACATAGCCATGCTGGGCAGCACCAAGCGCCAACCAGCGGTTGCGCATGCGGCGCTCATCTGTGTTCGGAGCAACGTGTTTGCCGCAACACCGCCGCCAAGCGCAATCGTTTTTGCGCCGATATGGCGAGCGGCTTTTGTTGCCTTTGCTACCAACACATCAACCACTGCAGTTTGAAACGACGCCGCGACGTCGGCCGTGGCAACCGAAGGGTTTTTACGAACGTAATTAACCACGCTTGTTTTAAGACCGCTGAACGAAACGTCGAACCCGTCGTGCAACATGGCGCGCGGAAAATCAATCGCTGCTGCATTGCCTTCGCGCGCAATGCGATCGATTGCCGGGCCGCCCGGATGACCGAGGTCGAGAAAGCGAGCAACTTTGTCGAACGCTTCGCCGGCAGCGTCGTCGATGGTCTGGCCAACAATGGTGTACTCGCCGTGCGAAACCATGTTGACGAACAATGTGTTGCCGCCCGACACCAACACCACCAACATCGGAAACTCCACCAGCGGGTCGTCCAGGAGCGCCGCATACAGGTGCGCCTCCAAGTGATTAACACCAACAAATGGTTTATCGAGCACAAGCGCAATCGACTTTGCGGCAGCAACACCAACCAGCAGCGCGCCTACAAGACCAGGCCCAACAGTTGCAGCAACGGCATCGATGCGTTCGAACGCGACGCCAGAATCCGACATTGCCTTGCGCACAACGGGCGTCATTGCCTCCACGTGTGCACGGCTGGCAATTTCGGGCACCACCCCACCAAATCGGGCGTGTTGTTCTATTTGCGTGGCAACCACCGAGGACAACACATCGTTGCCG
>CAMDJX010000073.1 GCA_945900735.1 Acidimicrobium ferrooxidans DSM 10331
AGGTGAGGGGTATCAGCGTGGTTGCGGGCAATGTCCCCTTAGAAATGGGCGTACAAAACGCCCTGTACACGGCCGAACTGTGCGCCAGCACAGTGCCCATCTACGTTGGCGCGGCCCAACCATTGGTGCGCACGTTAGACACGGCGCAGTTTGTGCACGGGGTAGACGGCATGGGCGACATTGGCTTGCCACTATTTGGCAGGATGCCAACGCCGGGCGACGCCATTGATGAAATTATTTCAGCAGCACATCGGCATGCACACGAGCTAGAGCTTGTCACGCTTGGGCCGCTTACCAACATTGCACTAGCGCTGCGCAAAGACCCGACCATTGCATCGCTCATCAAGCGCTGTGTGGTGATGGGTGCTGTTGCCGACCACATTGGCAACGTCACACAGGTTGCCGAGTTCAACATGTGGGTCGATCCAGAGTCGGTCGAAATTGTCTTGCAATCGGGAATGAAATTGGAGTTTGTGGGATGGGACATCTCAAGAACAGAGGCGGTCATCACTCCGAAAGAGGCCGATGCAATTCGCGCTCTCGGTACCGATCGCGCACAATTTGCTGTCGACATTCAGCGTGTACTCGAACGTTTTTGCGCCGAAGAGACGCACCTTGCGGGTTTCGACTTGCCCGACCCAATAGCAATTGCATATGCCATTAATGAAAAGGTTGCTACCGAAACACAAGAGTGGTTTCTTGCAGTAGAGACTCAGTCGCACCTCACTCGAGGGATGGTGGTGATGGATACGCTCGGCGTGATGCATGAGGCAGCTAACGCGCGCGTTGTGACCAAAGCCAGCCACGAAGTTTTCATGACCATGTTGATGGAAGCACTGGGCTCATGAGCGCGTCTCCATTGAGCGACGCATTCGTCGAACTTGCAGTAACTACGCGTAATGGACACGACGAGTCGGTGCATTACGGCGCGGTTGTGGCGCTTGAGTCAGATGGTTCGGTTGCATTTGCGTTAGGCGATGCGGGGGCCGTGGTGTTTCCGCGTTCGTCGACAAAACCAATTCAGGCAACCGCAATGGTTGCAAGCGGGCTGTCGTTGCCGCCCAGATTGCTGGCGCTTGTGTGTGCAAGCCACGACGGCAGGGCCGAGCACCTTTCCACCGCCAAGGAAATTTTGGCAACGGCTGGCCTGACCGAAGATGCACTTGGCAACACTGCCGACTATCCGCTCGACCCAGATGCGCAGGATGCAGCTATTCGGGCCGGTGGGGTAAAGACTGCGCTGCAAATGAATTGCTCTGGTAAGCACTCGGGAATGTTGGCAACGTGCGTGCACAATGGTTGGGAACTAGAGAGTTATCTGCACGTGGACCATCCGTTGCAGCAGCGAATTACCGAAATGGTTCCGCAGCTTGCGGGCGAGGAGGCATCCTTCATCGGCGTGGATGGCTGCGGCGCCCCCGCGCATGCGCTGTCGCTTTTGGGTTTGGCCCGCGCATTCCGCAGTGTGGCTCTTGCGCCATCCTCGAGCGCCGCGGGCCAAGTGGCAACGGCCATTAGGCAACACCCCGAAATGCTTGGCGGCCCAACGCGCGACATCACGCTGCTGATTCAGGGTGTACCTGGGTTGATGGGCAAGGATGGCGCTGAGGGAGTTTTTGCCATTGCGTTGCCAGACGGGCGGGCGATCGCATTAAAGATTTCTGATGGCGCTAACCGTGCACGTCCGCCAGTAATGAAGTTTGCGTTACAAGCACTCGGGGTAGACGTGAGCGCAGTTGATCCGCGCGCATTCGACTCTGTAATTTTCGGCCACGGTAAGCCAGTTGGCAGCGTGCGCGTTACCGCGACGCTGTAGTTATTTAGCCCTCGTAGTACGAGTCGGCGACGCTGAGAGCCTCGTCGAGAATGGCAATACCTTCGCGCAGTTCGTCGGCCGACGCGTTGCACGGTGGTGCAACGTGCGTACGGTTGAAGTGCACGAATGGCCAAAGACCCTTGGCTTTGCAAGCATTTGCAAAATCAACCATTGGCTTCGCATCTGCTCCGCCAGCGTTAAATGGCACGAGTGGCTTGCGAGTTTCGCGGTTGCGAACCAGCTCGATTGCCCAGAACACGCCGAGGCCGCGAACGTCACCAATTGATGGATGCTTCGCCTTCAGTTTTTCAAGCTCGGGGCCAATGACGTCGGTGCCTAGGCTGCGTGCATTTTCAACAATCTTTTCTTCCTTGAAAATGTTGATTGACGCAACTGCTGCAGCACATGCAAGCGGGTGTCCGCTGTATGTGAGGCCGCCAGGGTACACACGGTCTTTGAACGAGTCGGCAATCTTCTGGCTGATGACCACGCCGCCAAGAGGTACGTATCCGGAGTTGACGCCTTTTGCGAAGCAGATCAAGTCGGGGGTTACGTCCCACTTGTTGACGGCAAACCACTCGCCGCAACGGCCGAAGCCGGCCATCACTTCGTCGCACATCATGACGATGCCGTAGCGATCGCAAATTTCGCGAACGCCCTTGAGGTAGCCGTCTGGTGGAACCAAAATACCGTTTGTGCCGACAACAGATTCGAGGCCGATCATGGCAACAGTGTGTGGGCCTTCAACCATTAATACTTCTTCAAGATGTTGCAGCGCGCGCTGGCATTCTTCTTGTGCGTTGGACGAATGGAATGCCGAACGGTAGGGGTATGGTCCCCAAAACTTCACTGCGCCGGAAGCGCCGGTTTCGTTTGGCCAACGACGTGGGTCGCCAGTAAGTGCAATCGCTCCTGCGGTCGAACCGTGGTACGAGCGGTACATCGTCAATATTTTGTGTCGACCGGTGTGAAGCTTGCTCATTCGCACGGCGTTTTCTGCTGCTTCAGCACCGCCGTTGGTGAAGAACACCATGTTCAAGTCGCCAGGGGCTAGTTCGGTGATCAAGCGTGCTGCCTCGCTGCGCGCGTCGTTCGCAAATGCTGGCGCAACGGTGCACAGCTTTCCTGCCTGCTCTTGAATCGCTGCAATCAGCTTGGGGTGCTGATGACCAATGTTGAGGTTGACCAATTGACTCGAAAAGTCGAGGTACTTTTTGCCGGTCGAGTCCCAGAAGTACGAGCCTTCTCCGCCCGTTATTTCAACAGGGTTAAGTGTTCCCTGCGCAGACCACGAGTGAAAAACGTGGGCTCGGTCGTCGAGGTAGGCCTGTGTCTTGGTTGCTTCAATTGTCATCTCGCCAGCATAATCTGAGGGTCAGTGACAACGACTCACCGAGAATTCGAATCGCTGCTGCCCCCAGACGACAGCCACCCATACCGAACTGGCGCGTGGCGCCCACAGTCGCGCGAGTTCGATGCCACAGAGATGGTGGTGAAGGGCACTATTCCGAGCGACTTGCAAGGCGTGTATTTGCGCAATACCGAGAACCCGCTGATGCCGTCGCTCGAGCGATATCACCCATTTGATGGCGATGGAATGTTGCACATGATGTCGTTTCGGGACGGTCGCGCAGAGTATCGAAATCGTTTCATTCGCACCGAAGGTTTGGCTGCCGAGATTGAACATGGAGGCCCACTGTGGGCGGGGCTTGCCGAGTTGCCAAAAATTGCAATAAGGGAAGACGGCTGGGGCGCACGAACGCGAATGAAAGATGCATCAAGCACTGATGTTGTTGTGCATAACGGTATTGCCCTCACCAGTTTTTATCAGTGCGGTGATTTGTATCGGCTGGATCCACTGACGTTGGATGATTTGGGCAGAGAGTCGTGGTCGGGCAAGTTTCCTACGGCGGGTGTTTCGGCGCACACCAAGGTTGACGAGCGCACGGGGGATTTGATGTTCTTCAACTATCAGACCTCGGCGCCATTCATGCATTACGGCGTTGTCAATGCCGAACGCCAGTTGGCGCACTATGTCGAGGTGCCGTTGCCGGGTGCGCGGCTGCCGCACGACATGGCTATCACCAACAACTATTCCATTTTGAATGACTGTCCATTGTTCTGGGACCAAGAGTTGATGCAGCGAGGCGTGTATGCCACGCGATATCACAAAGAGATGCCGATGCGTCTCGGCGTTATTCCCCGTCATGGGTCGGCCTCTGACATGAAGTGGTTCGAGTGCAAATCCACCTTTGTCTTGCATTGGATCAATGCGTTTGAAGACGGCGACGAAATTGTTCTGGACGGTTATTTCGAATCGAATCCGTCGCCGAACGTTGCAACCGATACCGACATGAATGCAAAGATGTTTCGCTTTCTTGACTTGCATTCGATGGAGTCGCGCCCGTATCGATGGCGATTAAATATGAAGACGGGCAAGGTCATTGAAGGGCATTTGTCGGACACCATCACCGAATTTGGCATGATCAATAACGCCAACATTGGCAACCCGTATCAATACGTGTACAGCGCTGTGCCAACAAAGGGCTGGTTTACCTTCGAGGGAATCATCAAGCACGATGTGGTTCGTGCAACTGAGGAGCAGTTCGTGTTCGGCGAGGGCATTTTTTGTAGCGAAACTGTGATGGCACCGCGAGTTGGGGCAACGTCAGAAGATGATGGTTACTTGATTACGTTTACAACAGATATCAACCGCGATATTTCAGAATGCGTGGTGTTTAGCGCGCAAGATGTAGCTAGTGGGCCGATCTGTTCAATTCAATTGCCGGAACGCATCTCTAGCGGCACGCACTCGTATTGGGCCGACGCATCGGTACTGCCGCAATGGCGCAATTAAGCAAGCGTCGCTAATACGCGTACGCGCAACTGGGGCCACGCAAGCGCAAGCCCCTTGTGCAATGGAAAGTTTTCCACTTCGTCGATTGCCACCCACTGCAAGTCTTCCGATTCGGCGTTAGCCGCGTACGCCCCGGCGTCGCTTTGTGTATGTGCAATAACGGTGTCATAACGCCAAGGGCCGTGGTCGTCACTAAACACATCGCGTACCTCAAAGTCGTCCACGCTGATGCCCGCTTCTTCGGCAGCTTCGCGGCCTGCGGCGGTAACCGAATCTTCGTGGCTATCGAGTGCTCCGCCAGGTAGTGCCCATGTTCCGCCGCCATGAGTCCATGCGGCGCGCAATTGCAGCAGCACTAGCGGCTGCTCTTGATCGCGGCGAACAAGCAGCAAACCGGCAGCGCCATGTAGGCCCCAGTGCCGATGCCCGCACGAGCACATCACCCATCCATCACCGTCACGGAATGCCACGACTCAGAGCGTAGTTTCTGCTGCGAGTTCTTTGGCCGCGCGCCTTGCAGCTGCGCGCGCCGAGGCCTGCGCTGCGGTCACCTCTGCGTGGTGGGCGCGGCATAACACCTCTAATCCGCCTTGACCATTTGCGTCGGGCAGTAGGTGATGATGGCAACCCGGACCGTACCCCTTGCCTTCGCGGGCCTCAAGGTGGTTCACTTCGCAGTCGCGTCTGGGTGCGGTGCAGCCGGCGCGAACGCAGTGGTATTTGGCGCGACGTTTCGCCGCCGATCGAGCAAAGCGCCAGATGTGTTCGCGCTGCCAGGCCCGGCCGCATTTATCGGAGCACCACGTTCGCCGGCGTTTGCCTGTGATCTGTTCGTTGCACCAATGGCAGCGTCCCATTTCACCAGCCCACTTCGACAGCGTGCATGAAATCCGCTCGGCAACTAGTGGCGGTGGCTCCAACTTGTTAACAGAGTGTTTCAACTGCTTGCGTTTCGTAGCCATGGTCGTTCCCAAACAATAACGCTGCCGAAACATTGTGTAGACGCTTTGGAAATATGAGATTTCTATTATTGCCGCCAACAACGACCACATGGAGGTAAGCATGAAGTTTCTTATTGACACACCAGACCCGGTGACGGTGCTGGGGCAGCAAGTCAGTTTGCTGTGGATAGTGATTGGCGCGGCGCTGGTGGTATTTATGCAGGCCGGTTTCGCACTTGTTGAGACTGGCTTTACTCAGGCAAAAAATGCGGCGCATGTGGTGAGCACAAACTTTGCCATTTTTGGCTTGGGGTTCATCGGGTTCTATCTCGTGGGGTTTGCCTTTTCTTTCGGCGGGTTTTCCTATTCCGCTTTTGGAATGGATACTGCAGTCGGTAGTCCGCTCATTGGCAGTGGCGACTGGATCTTCTTGTGGAAGGGTGGCTGGGCGTTAACCGGAGATGCAGTGACACCGGCTGCAATCGGCTTCTTTTTGTACATGGTTGCATTCATGGATACCGTCGCAACTATTCCGACTGGGTCGATGGC
>CAMDJX010000074.1 GCA_945900735.1 Acidimicrobium ferrooxidans DSM 10331
GGGCTTGGTGCAAGTGGTTTCGGCCTGCTCTCGGGGGCGCTTGGTGTTGGTTCGGTGCTTGCGGTGTGGCTGCTTCCCAGCGTGCGGGCCCGCTTGAGTATTGAAATGCTGATGTTTGGCTCTTCTGTCATCTGGGCGGGCGGGGTGGTGATGTTGGCATTATCTCAACACATCGTGCCGGCGATCGTTGCTCTTTTGATCGTTGGCTTGGCCACGATGGCCTTGATGAACACCATGTTTTCAATATTCATCGTTCAACTGCCCGACTGGGTGCGTGGCCGTGGATCGTCGCTGGCCATGTTGGTGGTGTGGTTCGGCGCATCGGTGGGCGCAACGTTGTGGGGTTATGTCGCAACAAAACTAGGGGTCAATGACGCATTGCTCATCGCGGCAGCAACGACTGCGGGTATTGCTGTGATCAATCGCGTGTTGTTTTCGGTGCGTCCGAATTAGGCGAAGTGCTCCTCAATCGATTGAGGAATCATGTTGATCATTGGCCGCAAAATGAACGAATAGCTTTCGGGGTATTCATTCAGCGAACCCTTTGAAGCCACTAACTGATCGGCGTCGGCAGTTGAAATGGTGTGCCAGTGGGCCACGGCAAATGTGCGGTGGTCGCCCATGATGACGCCCTCTACATCGAAAGTTCCAATGGGCTGTGCATCAACGCGGTCGGAAATCTTTGGAGTCGATGTGGAGTTAGAAACCTGGAGCAGTACCAAATCCGATGGGTCTTTCTGTGCTGCGGTAATTGAAGAAGGGTTTGGAAACGTTGCCATCACGATGGTGAACTTCATGCCGGCTTCTTTATGGTGGTGCGCCTCTTTGAAGCTCTCCAAGTTCTGCATTTCGATAATTGCCATGCGACGTGGGTATTGCGCAATGGCTACGCGATCCCATGCAATGTCGTCGCCGGTTAGTTGGTGCGCAACGTCGGCAACGAACAGAATTCTGGCGCCAACTTGAGTCAGCGACTGAATGGGCGTGTATTGCACATCTGCATCGGCGCCGCTGATGTTCGATACGCGGCCGTCCTGATAGTCGGCGAATTCGCGGTAGCTCATCAGGTTGAGCGCCCACATTGGGCCATCTTCCGTGCGTTGAAACCACGTCTTGATGTATTCGGTGTTGGCGGTGCCGTAACGAGGTGTGCTCATGAATTTGCAGTGTAGATGCAAATACATTCCTCAGGAAATTGGAGCGGGTGACGGGAATCGAACCCGCATAGCCAGCTTGGAAGGCTGGAACTCTAGCCATTGAGCTACACCCGCGTATAGCAGTGAAATTGTACCGCCGAAGCGGGCTTAGGCGTGAACGGTGAGGCGCTTAACTGCCTCGATAACCAGGTCGTCCACGGTCACTGTTCCCGCTTCAACTGCACGAGCCAAATCCACGCGCATTTCATGTTCCCAGAAACGCTCGAGGTGGCGAACTGTTGCCACGATCGGATCGGCGCTGGTGTCGGCCGCAAATTGACGACCGATTTGGTTCGCCATTTTTACCAGTGCGCTGAGACGGTGGGCTGGGTGACCAAGCTCGGCAGTTGCCGCGCTGCGGCCAGGGGAAACCTGCACTGCAGTCACTTTGTACTCGGGGCAGTTGGTGGCCCAGTCCGAGTTGTCGGTGGTGATGACGTTGGCGCCGCTTTCTGGGTAGTGGAACGTGGTGTACACAACGCCAGGCGCAACGCGATCGGTTACGTCGGCACGAAGCACGGTGTTTCCTACGCGGCTCGCAACGCTTACTTCCTCGCCGTGCTTGATTCCGCGTTCGAGAGCATCGGACGGATGAATTTCCAGGATGTCCTCGGGGTGCCACTGCACGTTCTTGGTACGACGTGTTTGTGCACCAACGTTGTACTGGCTGAGAATTCGGCCAGTGGTGAGAAGAAGCGGGAACTTGCGATTGGATTTCTCTTCGGTTGGCACGTATGGGGTGGGTGTGAACTTGCCAAGCCCGCGCACAAACTTGCCCTCGTGCATGATTGGGGTGCCTGTTGGCTTCGCTTCGTTACATGGCCATTGCACGCTGCCCAGTTCGTCTAGTCGGGCAAACGAGACACCGGCAAACGTTGGCGTCAGCGTTGCAATCTCGTCCATGATCTGGGAAGCATCGTCGTAATGCATTGGGTGGCCCATTGCATTAGCCAACTCGCACACAATCTGCCACTCGTGCTTGCCAGTTCGTGGCGCACCGGTTGGGCGAACGCGATTGATGCGGCGCTCGGCGTTGGTGAAGGTTCCATCTTTTTCGAGGAACGATGTTCCAGGGAAAAAGACGTGAGCGAATTTTGCTGTCTCATTGAGGAACAAGTCCTGAACGACGACCAACTCCATCGAGCTGAGTGCTGATTCGACGTGGGCGGTGTTTGGGTCGGACT
This sequence comes from Acidimicrobium ferrooxidans DSM 10331, assembly GCA_945900735.1. Taxonomy (GTDB): domain Bacteria; phylum Actinomycetota; class Acidimicrobiia; order Acidimicrobiales; family Ilumatobacteraceae; genus UBA3006. The sequence goes on from CAMDJX010000074.1 coordinate 2,381, forward strand.
GTGCAATGTCCTCGCCGTGCACGAACAAGCCCTTGAAGTGACCGTCAATTGCGCCGTCGAACATGTTGGGGATTCGTAGGCCCGGTTCTTTACGGATAACCGAACCCCACAACGTTTCGAACATGGCGCGAGTGGCGTCGTCGCTCACGTGGCGGTAACCCGACAACTCGTGAGGGAATGAACCCATGTCGCAAGCACCCTGCACGTTGTTCTGTCCGCGAAGTGGGTTGACACCAACGCCGTCGAAGCCCAAGTTGCCGGTGCACATAGCCAAGTTGGCCATGCCCATCACCATGGTTGAACCCTGGCTGTGCTCGGTGACGCCGAGGCCGTAATAGATGGCGCCGTTGCCGCCCTTTGCGTACAGGCGCGCCGCTGCGCGAAGCTCGGCTGCAGGAACGCCAGTGTGGGCTTCCATGGCCTCTGGGCTGTTCTCGGTACGCGAGATGAATTCGGCCCAAATTCGGTATTCCGAAGGCTCGCAGCGAGTGGCGATGAATGCGTCATCCGCAAGATCCTCGGTGACGATGACGTGGGCGAGTGAGTTGATCACTGCAACGTTGGTGCCTGGTTGCAATTGCAAGAAGTGCGAAGCCTCAACGTGCGGGGTGCGGACCAAATCGATTTGGCGCGGGTCGACCACAATAAGCTTTGCGCCTTCACGCAGGCGCTTCTTCATGCGCGATGCGAACACAGGGTGGGCGTCGGTTGGGTTTGCGCCAATCAGCAAAATCACGTCGGAGTATTCGACCGACTTGAAGTCCTGGGTGCCGGCAGAAGTACCAAAGGCATTGCTCAATCCGAAACCGGTGGGCGAGTGGCACACACGTGCGCACGTGTCCACGTTGTTGTTTCCGAATGCTGCGCGCACCATCTTCTGCACTACAAACACTTCTTCGTTGGTGCAACGCGACGAACTAATTGCGCCGATCGAGTCGAAGCCGTGCTTGGCCTGAATTGCCTTCAGGCGTGTTGCGGCAAACGAAATGGCTTCTTCGAAGGAAACCTTATTCCATTCGTCCGAGATGGATTCACGAATCATTGGCTCTAGTTGTCGGTCTGGGTGGGTTGCATAGCCCCAAGCAAAACGACCCTTCACACACGAGTGGCCTTCGTTTGCTCCACCGTCTTTGTATGGCGTCATGCGCACGACTTGGTCGCCCTGCATTTCGGCCTTGAACGAGCAGCCAACACCGCAGTATGCGCAGGTGGTGAGCACTGTTCGGCGCGGCTGGCCCAATTCGATCACGGTGTTTTCGGTAAGTGTGGCTGTTGGGCACACTTGCACGCAGGCGCCACACGAAACGCATGGCGAATCGAAGAAGTTGCCATTGGCTCCGGCAGCAACGCGCGAGCCGAAGCCGCGTCCCTCGATGGTGAGGGCAAATGTTCCCTGCACTTCTTCGCACGCACGCACGCAACGTGAGCAGGCAATGCACTTTGAGGATTCAAAAGTGAAGTACGGGTTGGAGGTGTCTTTTTCTAGATCGAGATGGTTGTCGCCCTCGTAGCCGTAACGAACGTCGCGAAGGCCCACAGCGCCGGCCATGTCTTGCAATTCGCAATCGCCGTTGGCTGCACAGGTGAGGCAGTCGAGTGGGTGGTCGCTGATATACAGCTCCATCACACCGCGACGCAGGCGCTCCAGTTTTGGCGATTGTGTTTTAACCGACATGCCAGGCGTAACAGGCGTGGTGCACGAGGCTGGTGTGCCCTTGCGTCCGTCGATTTCGACCAAGCACAAACGGCACGAGCCGAATGGGTCGAGGCTTTCGGTTGCGCACAGTTTTGGCACGTCCACGCCGCACAGTGCCGCCGCGCGCATCACGCTGGTGCCTTCTTCTACTGAAATGGTTTGGCCGTCGATCGTGAGTTCGACCGTTTGCAAAACTTGGTCACGCGAAGTTGTGCGTGGGCGAGGCGTGCCGAGATCGTGATCCATCAATGTCATTTCTTGGCTCCAACCGTACGGTGAAAATCTTCTGTGAAATTGTTGAGTGCGCTGCGCACGGGTAGCGGCGTGAGCCCACCCATTGCGCAGAGCGAACCGTCTGCCATTACTTCGCAGAGATCGACCAACACATCAATATTGGCACTGCGGTCTATGCCTGCGGTGATTTTGTCGATGAGTTCAACGCCGCGGGTGCTGCCGATGCGACATGGCGTGCATTTGCCGCAGCTTTCGACCGCACAGAACTCCATAGCGAAGCGGGCCTGGGCGGCCATATCCACCGTGTCGTCGAACACCACGATGCCGCCGTGCCCAACAATGGCGTCTGCTGCTGCGAAGGCTTCATAGTCGAACTGCAAATCAAAACGGTCTGTGGGGATGTATGCACCGAGCGGGCCGCCAACTTGAACTGCACGAATTGGACGACCGTTGGCCGTGCCGCCGCCCAGATCATTGACCACTTCGCCAAGTGTTGTTCCAAAAGCAGTTTCAAAAATTCCGCCACGCGCAATGTTGCCGGCCAACTGCAGCACTTGCGTGCCGCGGCTTCGCCCAACGCCAAGCGCTGCGTATGCTGCCGCACCGTCGGCGAGGATTGCTGGCACTGTGCCAAGGCTTAAGACGTTGTTGATCACTGTTGGTTTGCCGAACAATCCAACATGTGCGGGAAGTGGCGGCTTTGCACGTACGACGCCACGTTTCCCTTCGAGGCTTTCGAGCAGTGCGGTTTCTTCGCCACAGACGTAAGAGCCCGCGCCAACACGCACATGAATGGAGAAGGAGAAGTCGGTGCCTAGGACGCTTTCTCCGAGCCAACCCTGCGCATTTGCAGCCTTAACGGCTTCGTTCAGGGCTTCAATTGCCTCTGGGTATTCGCTGCGAACATAGATGTAGCCAACGCTTGCACCAACTGCAAAGCCTGCAATGGTCATGCCTTCAAGCAGCATGAACGGGTCGCCTTCCATCAACATGCGGTCGGCAAAGGTTCCGCTGTCGCCTTCGTCGGCATTGCACACGATGTACTTCGTGGCGTCGGTTGTCTCGAGCACGGTTTTCCATTTGATGCCAGTAGGAAACGCTGCACCACCGCGGCCGCGCAAACCGCTATCGGTTACTTCTTGGACTACTGCGCTTGGAGTCATGCCAATGGCTCGTCGCAGCCCTGCAATTCCGCCGTTGGCCTCGTAGTCGGCAGCCGAGCGAGGGTCGACTAAACCAACACGTTGAAACGTGACGCGCTGTTGGCGTTGCATCCATGGCAATTGCATTGTTGGTCCAAGCCGCAACTTGTGATCGCCGCCCGTTAGCAAGCCGGCCTTCAGCAGTTTCGGAACGTCGCTTGCTTGCACCGGACCATATGCAATTCGGGTGCCATCAACAACAACCTCAATCATTGGCTCGAGCCACAACATGCCCCATGAACCGTTGCGCACCACGCGCACGCCTGGCGTTTGTGCGAGCACACTTGCTACTTCGTCGCTGCCTGCCGCACGCGGTGCTGCGTCACGAGGTACATAAACAGTCACGCCATCGCCACACGAATCGATCGACTCGGGCAAGGGCTTGCGAGCAATTGCATTGCCGATGATGGTGTCGATCGTTTTGATTGTGACGCCACCCATCAGGTGTCCGTCTACTGCAACGGCTGGCCCAAGGGCGCAGTGACCTAAACAGAACACTTCTTCCACGACAACGGCTTTGCCTTCGCCCTTTGCCTGAGCGCGTTCCCACACCTCGCGGCCTCCGCGGGCCTGGCATGCTTCAGCACGGCAAACATGAACAATTGGGCCTGCTGGCGGGGTGGTGCGGAAGTCTTTATAGAA
>CAMDJX010000075.1 GCA_945900735.1 Acidimicrobium ferrooxidans DSM 10331
CATGGGCTCGTCATCTCAGTGATGTCGCGAGATCAACGCTCCCTCGACATCAGATCTGTTGATATCTCGAACGGCGGAACCAATCCGCTGCACACCGAACACGACGAGTGTTGGGTCGAACTCGTTGTTGGCGGGCCAAGTTTGCTTGAAAAAGGCCTATTGATGTGGTGTGGCGAACGCAACGGCGTGCGCGCGATCGTCGTGAACAACGACGTCATTACGCCACCCCATTTACAAGTTCGCTCCGTCGTTCGTGCCTCACACGACAACATTATTTTTTCGGCAAACAATATTCAGCGCCCCCAAGAGTTGCACGTGTTCTCGGTACATGTGTCCGGTGGCGAAGTAACGCAGCTCTCGGACGGCATCGGCATTCATTCGGCAACTGTTGGCGGAGAAACCACGGTCCTTCGATCTGCGACGCTAGAAACACGCCGTTCGCGAACACTCGTAAACAATCACCACCAACTGGCCAATCATGCTGAAGAGCCGCTCATCGGAACCAACGTCTCGCTTCATAGTGTTGGGCCGCGAGGCATTGCAACCGCAGTAGTTCTGCCCGAGAATCACGATGGCTCGATGCTTCCTGTGTTGTTTGATCCCTATGGTGGCCCGCATGCACAACGCGTGCTGTGCGCCAGCGGCGCGTATCTCGCATCTCAGTGGTTCGCTAATCAAGGGTTTTGTGTTGTCATTGCCGACGGCAGCGGCACACCTGGACGCGGAAGCACTTGGGAGCGCGAAATTCATCGCGATCTCGCTTCCTCCGTGCTTGCCGATCAACTGACCGTGCTTCGACACCTTCCCGAAATTGCACCATGTGCAGACACTTCGCGCGTTGCAATCAGGGGTTGGAGTTTTGGCGGATACTTGGCAGCCCTGGCAGTGCTTCGCGCGCCAAAACAATTTCACTGCGCAATTGCCGGTGCTCCCGTTACCGACTGGGCCCTGTACGACACCTTCTATACCGAACGCTATTTAGGAAACCCCACGCAGGATTCGAAGCCATACGACGTTTCATCCCTACTCCACGACGCTGCGAGGCTCGAGCGCCCGATGCTCATCATCCATGGTCTTGCCGACGACAACGTGCTTGCAGCACATTCATTGCAGTTCAGTACCGCGCTGCTGCATGCTGGAAAGCCGCACGAGTTTTTGCCACTGGCGGGCGTTACACACATGACGCCCCAAGAGGTAGTTGCCGAAAACTTATTGCTGCACCAACTTCAATTTCTGCAGCGTTCGCTTAACGCCTAACTTTTGCGCGCAAGAGCAACGCGGTCGCGTCCCGCTAAATCTTTTCTGATTTCAATATCAACCAGATGCGCCGCACTAAGCACTTCGCTTACGGCTTCACCTTGTTGATATCCAATCTCGAGGATCAACCATCCACCCACCGAAAGCCATTCGGATGCGCCGAGTACAACTGCTTCAATATCTGCCATGCCATTGTTCGGCGCGAACAACGCCGAGTGTGGCTCCCACTTGCGTACGTCATCTCCCACTTCGTTGTCGTGTTCGGCAATGTACGGCGGGTTGCACACCGCTATATCTACATGTCCGCGCAACCTAGTTGGTAGTGCGCTCCACCAATTTCCTTCCGCAACACGAACGCATTCGCCTTTACGGCCAACGCCGACAATGTTCGCGCGCGCCACATCAAGCGCATCAGATGACGCATCGGTTAACCACACCGCAGCACTTTCGCGAGGCAACTCGTACGCCATAGAAAGGCCAATGACGCCGCTGCCCGTTCCCAAGTCGACTACACAAATTGGTGACGACTCTTGCAGGCGTCTAGTTGCCAAGGAAAGCGCAATGTCTACAACTGTCTCTGTTTCGGGGCGAGGAATGAGCACGCGTTGATCGACGAATACATCAAGATGCCTAAACGCCCATCGCTTCATCACATATTGCAGTGGCTCGCCCATTAGTCGACGCCTCACCATGTCGTGCAGCGAATTGGCCATTGACACAGTTACGTGCTCGTCTTGGGCGGCCAAAAAATCTGGCCCGTCTAAGCCGGCTGCATGCTCGCACAACCATCGCGCCTCCTGAGCGTTTCCAACCGACTCAACAGTTTGAGCGAGCATTTCTCGCCACGTCACAACATCCAGTTCAGACATTGTCGTACTTAATCGTTCTTGGCGCCGGCCAACTGCTCGATTTCAAATTGGGCTGTCAGTGCATCAACCACTGGGTCGACGTTGCCGGCCAATACGTCTTGTAGTTGATACAGAGTAAATCCGATTCGGTGATCGGTAACACGGTTTTCTTTGAAGTTGTAGGTGCGAATCTTTTCGCCACGACCACCCTTGCCCACCTGCGCCTTGCGCTCGGCCGACATTTTCTCGGCCTGCTCATCTTCGCGAAGTTTCAGCAAGCGAGAACGCAATACGGTCATTGCACGCAATCGGTTTTGCAACTGACTGCGCTCATCCTGCATTGCCACGACCAAACCACTTGGAATGTGCGTAATACGAACGGCGGAGTCGGTGGTGTTTACACCCTGCCCACCTGGGCCGCTGGCGCGGTATACGTCTATGTTCAAATCCTTTTCATCAATATCAACTTCAACTTCTTCTGCTTCCGGCATCACCATCACGGTTGCAGACGACGTATGAATTCGGCCTTGCGCTTCCGTAACCGGAACACGTTGCACGCGATGCGGCCCGCCTTCAAAACGCAGGCGTGTCCACGCGCTGTCGCCCTTGACGAGCATGGTCACTTGATTGATGCCACCCATTGGCGACTTGTCTAGTGACAGCACCTCTATCGACCAACTGTTTCGTACCGCCCAAGCGCTGTACATATCGAATAGGTCGTGAGCAAAAAGGTTTGCCTCTTCGCCGCCTTCAGCGCCACGAATTTCAACGATCAAGTTTTTGCCATCGTTGGGGTCGGTTGGCAAGAGCAAGATTTTCAGGCGCTCTTCCAACTCGGCCATGCGCGACTGGGCGGTTTCCAACTCGGCTTGTAATTGCTCGCGCTCTGCTCCTTTGGCGTCGGCCATCAATTCGCGTGCTGCTTCCGCGTTGCCCGAAACATCTTGATATTCGCGAATGCACGTGACCAACGGCGTCTGCTGCTTGTATCGACGGGAGGCATCGCGCAACTTGGCCTGATCGCTCAGCACTTCTTGGCTGCCAAGGCTTTCTTCCAGCGCCTGGTACTCGGCCTCAATTTCCAGCAAGCGATCTAACACGGTGTTTAGGCTACGGCGTTTCTATCGACGAACAGGTGCGACTTCGGTAAATGCCGCTGGCTCTACTAGTGAATCTGCCAATTTCTGCAATGCCGGGACCACGTTGTTGACATGAGTAGCTATCAACAATTTGGCTTTGGGTGAAATACGCAATCTGGCGTCGGCAGCAAATGCCACCACGTCCACATCCACGGATGCGGTGCACACCACAACAACCTCGTCACCCAAATCATTCTTTCCAACCGCAACGCATGGCACTGCATCTTTCACGTTCATTCGCTTCACCGGCGGTTCGGTTGTGTATGCCGTCGAAAGCCCAACAAGTTGGGGGCTCGACACGATGCGGTGACGCAATAGTCGTTCTGCACCCAGACGATTGAGCGGGTGATGTTCGGCGCCATCGGCTCGGTGCTTGCCCACAATTTCCACAACATTGCGCAACGATTGCAACGTTGCCTCTTTGCCATGCAACAACTGAAACGTCTCTCTGTCGTGCACGCCAACACCAATTTCTAGGCGTGCTTCCCCGTTGTCATCGATAACACGACAGACCTCTAAGCCCATAACCTCGCCGCTCAACACCCCGTGCTCACGAACGACTTCCGCACCAGATTCTGCAATCATGACCGCAAACTTCTCGTGTGCTTCCGAAACTGTTGCTTCGCCCAGCACTGCCTCGGCTTGGGCCGCAACAACTTTTCCATCAAGCACAGACCACACATTGATCTGATGTGAAAAAAGCGATGCGCGCCGCGCAAGAATGCCAGCATTTTTCTCGCTCAGGATGTTTACAACCTGCACCTGTTGTTTTTGTGCCCACAACAATGCCGGCCCGAGGGCTCGGTCGTGCTGTTCGGTTACGAATATCCAACCTGTCAAACCATCTCGCGCTGCATCACCAAATGCAAACTCGACAGGAACGAATGAAGCAGTATCTACGCCGCACTGCAATGCGGCCATGCGCAGGCGAGCGTCAGACACTTAGGAAGTTGGCTGTTTAGCGATTTCGGTTAGGAAGTCGGCGTTGTTCTTGAACGTCTTCAAACGATCGATCAACAACTCGAGCCCAGGTGCTGCGTTGCCGTCGGCGGCAAGGCCACTGAGCACACGGCGAAGCTTCCAAACTTGCTGCAGTTCCTTGCGGTCAAACAGCAGTTCTTCGTGACGGGTGCTGGATGCATCAACGTCAATGGCCGGATAGATACGACGCTCTGCAACCTTGCGGTCCAGACGAAGCTCCATGTTTCCAGTTCCTTTGAACTCTTCGAAGATTGCATCGTCCATGCGGCTGTTGGTCTCGACAAGCGCGGTGGCAAGGATGGTCAAACTGCCGCCCTCTTCCACGTTTCGTGCCGCACCGAAGAATTTCTTTGGTGGGTACAACGCACCGGCGTCGATACCACCGGACATGATTCGGCCTGTTGCCGGCGCTGCCAAGTTGTATGCACGCGACAAACGAGTGATTCCGTCGAGAATGATGACCACGTCGTTACCCAATTCCACCATTCGCTTTGCTTTCTCGATGGTGAGTTCGGCTACGTGCGTGTGTTCTTCCGAAGGACGGTCGAATGTTGACGCAATGACTTCGCCCTTAACCGTGCGGCGCATGTCGGTTACTTCTTCCGGACGCTCGTCAATCAACAACACAATCAACTTCACTTCGGGGTGATTGCGCTCGATGCTGGTTGCAATCGTCTTCATCACCGTCGTCTTACCTGCCTTCGGTGGCGAAACGATGATGCCGCGTTGGCCCTTTCCGATTGGCGCGATGAGGTCGATGATTCGAGCCGTCATGTTGTTTGGATCGGCCGCATTTTCTAAAACAAGGCGCGAATCTGGGAACAACGGTGTGAGATCTTCAAACCGTGGACGATTCTTTACCTTCTCGGCATCAACACCGTTGATGGTTGCAATGTCCAACATCGCAGGATTCTTTTCATTGCGTCCTGCAGGCTTCGACATGCCAGATACGAAGTCGCCTTTGCGCAAACCAAATTGACGCGTAAGTCGAACAGAAACATACGAGTCTTCGCGGTTTGGCAAATAGCCGTTAACACGCAAGAAGCCGTAGCCCTCGTCGCGCAAGTCGAGGTAGCCGGAAACCGATACTGGCTCGGTTGAAATTGGTTCGTTGCTTACTTCGGGCTCGTTCAATTCGTAACGGTCATTGCCCTGTGGGCCTTCGTCACGCGGGCCTTTACCGCGGCGTCGACGATTTCGGTTGCGGTTGCGGTTTGGATCGAATGGCTCGCGGTCGTTTCCACCTTGGCGATCGTTCCCACCTTGGCGGTCGTTGCGATTGTTGTTGCGGTTGCGATCGTTGTTGCGATTTGGGTTGTAGTTCGGGTTGCGTTCGTTTGCTCGCTCGTTGTTGTGACGACGTGCTTCCGGAGCGACTGGCGTGCCTTCGTGCTCGGCCAATTCGATTTCCCAGTCGGCAAGCGCCTCCCCATCGGCGCCCAACATTGGGCCCTTCTCCGCTGCTGGTGCGGCTTCTTTCGGTGCAGCGGCAGATTTGGCCGATGCTTTTGCAGCAACTGGTGCTGCTGGTTTGGTCTGCTCAAGGATCATGTCGATGAGTTCAGCCTTTTTCGCACGCGATGCAGATTTGACACCAAGCGCAGCGGCGATCGCCACCAACTGCTCGCGGTCTTTTGCTTCTAATGCGGATTGTTCTAGGGCTCCATTAGCCACAGGTCCTGCTTTCACGGGCATTCACAGAAATCGTGAGATGCCCTTTCAACCACAATTGCTTGACGCGATACTTTGGCG
>CAMDJX010000076.1 GCA_945900735.1 Acidimicrobium ferrooxidans DSM 10331
GATGCTCGTTTGTAGTCAAATGCTGCAGGTATCACGGTTGCTCCCTTACTTCTTTGCCGATTGGATTGCGCGCCACACGGTTTGTGGCGAGGCTGGCATTGGCATGTTTTTGACGCCAAGGCTGGATAGTGCATCGATAATGGCGTTGATGATGGTCGGCGCCGCACCGATCGTTCCTGCTTCACCGATTCCCTTCACACCAAGTTGGTTGGTTGGTGAAGGCGTGACCGTGTGCGCAGTAGTAATTGAAGGCACATCGCATGCTGCCGGCACTAAGTACTCGGCCAAAGTGGTGGTTTTCAAGTTTCCATCCTTGTCGTACACCGCTTCTTCGAAGAGTGCTTGTGCGAGCCCTTGAATGACTCCACCGTGCACTTGGCCTTCAACGATCAGTGGGTTGATCTGCACTCCGCAATCATCAACTGCCACATACTTCAGCACTTCAATCTTTCCCGTCTCGACGTCTATTTCGACGATTGCCATGTGCGTGCCGAACGGCCACGAGAAGTTTGGCGGGTCGTAGGTGTATTGCGCTTCGAGGTTTGGCTCTAAGCCGTCGGGCAAGTTATGCGCCGTGAAGGCGGCAAATGCCAAAGCGGCGATTGGCACTGCTCGGTCTGGCGAGCCCTTGACGCTGAAAATGCCGCCGGCAAATTCCAAATCGTCCGCGGAGCATTCCAATTGATGAGCGGCAATCAGTTTTGCCTTATCAATCACTTTGTCGCATGCGCCTGCAACCGCCACACCGCCAACTGGAAGCGAACGCGAACCGTAGGTGTCCAGGCCGAGTGGAGCAATTGCCGTGTCGCTATGCAGTACGTCGATATCTTCTGGTGGAATGCCCAACTTTTCTGAAGCGATCATTGCCCACGAAGTTTCGTGGCCTTGCCCGTGAGGCGAGGTGCCAGTAACCACTTGTACTTTTGCGGTTGGCAATACCCGAACAGTTGCAGCTTCCCATCCGCCTGCTCCGTAGTTGAGCGATGCCAAGACGCGGGATGGTGCAAGCCCGCACATCTCGAAGTACGAACTCATGCCAATTCCCAGCAGTTTCTTGGCACCCGGCACGTTCTGTTTGGCTTGTTTTGCCCGAATGCCCGTGTAATCGGCAATGCCCGCAGCCTTGTCTGCTGCAAGGAGGTGGTCACCAGAGTCGTACGTGAGCCCGCTAAATGCGGTGTATGGGAATTGTTCTTTTTGAATGAAGTTGCGTTTGCGCAATTCGAACGGATCAATCTTCATCTCGCGTGCAAGAGCATCCATTGCGCATTCGATTGCGTAAGTTGCTTCTGGCCTACCTGCACCACGGTATGCGTCAGTTGGCGTCAGCGTTGTGAACACGCCTGTGCAAATGAAGTCGTACGCCTTCGGAATGTCGTAGACGCCCGCATAGAGGAATGCACCAAGAATTGGAACGCCTGGTGTTACCAATTGCAGGTAGGCACCCATGTCTCCAATAATGCGAACACGTACTGCGGTGAGCTTGCCCTGCTCGTCGGCCGCCAGTTCTACATATTGCACCTGGCCACGGCCGTGAATTGTTGCCTGCGAGTTTTCGGTGCGCTCCTCAACCCAGCGAACGGGCAGTTTGTGCTTGCGCGATAGCGCAACGCAGAGCAGTTCTTCGGCGTACACATTGAGCTTTGAGCCAAACCCACCACCCACGCTCGGCGCGATGACACGAACTTGGTGCTCGGGTATTCCCAAAGTAAGTGCGGTCATGACTTTCAAAATGTGTGGCACTTGAGTGGATGAGTACAGCGTGATGTCTCCACCGAATGGTTGTGGCACAGCGGCAACGGCTCGTGGCTCCATCGCCATCGGCAGCAGTCGTTGCTGAACGTAGCGTTCGCTCACGGTGTATTTGGCTTTCTTGAAAGCCTCTTCTACGCAACCTGGAGTCTCTTCAACCAGAAGCGGCCAGGTGTAACTCTTGTTTGTACCCAACTCGTCGTGAATGATGATGTTGTCTTTTAGCGCTTCTTCTACATCGACAACAGCCTTGAGTGGCTCGTACTGAACGTCAACCAAATCCAGCGCGTCGCGCGAAGCGGTTTCGTTGGTTGCCAAAATTGCAACGACGCCGTCACCCACGTAACACACTTTGCTCACTGCAAGTGGGTAGTGCGCAGGGTTTTTCATATCGGGCGTTACTGGCCACGCGCACGGCATAGGGCCAGCCCATTCGGAGGCAAGCTCGGCGCCTGTGTACACCGCAATAACGCCTGGCAACGCTTTTGCAGCGGAGGTGTCGATGCTGATGATTTTTGCGTGCGCGTAAGGGGAGCGAAGTACTGCAAGGTGTAACGAACCAGGAATGTTGAGATCGTTGGTGTACTTACCTTCGCCAGTGAGTAGTGCTGGGTCTTCTCGGCGCAACATGCGTGTACCGATGACGGTGTTGGTGCGGTTCTCGGTCATTGTCATGATCGTCTCCTATTTCTTCGCGGCTGCAAGAACAGACTTCACAATGTTGTGGTAACCGGTGCAGCGGCACAAGTTGCCTTCAAGACCAAACCGAACTTCATCTTCGGTTGGGTTTGGGTTTTCGTTGAGCAATCCAACTGCCGCCATCACCATTCCTGGTGTGCAGTAGCCGCATTGCAGTCCATGATTTTCCATGAACGCTTGTTGCATCGGGTGCATTTCGCCATTTGTGCTCATTCCTTCGATGGTTTTCACTGATGTTCCATCGGCTTGCACCGCAAGAATGGTGCAGCTCTTGACTGCCTCTCCATTGAGATGCACAGTGCACGCCCCACAACTGGAGGTGTCACAACCAACATTTGTTCCGGTGAGATCGAGATGCTCACGCAGGTAATGAACAAGAAGTGTTCGTGGTTCCACGTCGCTTTCGGTCGTGGTTCCATTGACGGTGATACTGACTTTCATCAAGTCCCCCTATTTGTCGTAGTAAAAGCATGTAACAACGACTTGCATGCTTGCCCCGCCGCATATCTTTACCCACTCTGGCAAAATTTCCAAAGAGCGGATTTTGGGTATGAGTTACTTGACGGTAAGCGTTGCTCGCAGTGCAGGCACTTTGGCGCAGATAATGGAAAATATGCCGCGTTGCGGCAGGGGGATCGTTCTCGACCCATTGGCTGGAACAGTTACTTTGGTGGCGCCAACTTTCAGGGCGTAAGGGGTGGAGTCCTTATTCACGATGGTCAAGGTGCCTCCGACGAGAGCCACGATGTTGGCACGCCCAAACTTGCCATCAATAATGCGAACAATTGCATTCAGGGCGACTGCTGGGCGCTCCGCTGAAATAAGCGGGGCCGCAGACGTGCCGTGCAGTGGTAACACGGAGAACGTAAGAAGTGCAGCAATAAAACTGCGAACGAAAAACTTTGATCGGGTCATCTCACTTATCAAGTGTACGTAATCCGCGACCAGCAAAAATCAGAGTAAGCGTGGCCATGATCACAATGGCAAGCAAGCCACCCCACGTGTTGTTCCAGCTGAGGTAATCAGGCGACGTGGTATTGACAAGCCCTTCGCGGGCAAGGCGCAAGATGTTGGTCACTGGGTTTACTCGGGCAACCGCATGCAACCAGCCCTGCAACAAAGGCAACGGCATTTGCGCAGTGGAGAGATAGAGCACGATGAACATCGTTAACTGCATGACGGCAGCGCCGCGCATGTCACGGAATCGATAGGCAAGACCCAAACCCCACCCAAGTGAAATGGTGGAGATACCAAGCGATGCAGCCACAAGAGCCAAGATTCCGAGCAGACCACCCGTGAAGCGTGCGCCAAGTGCGATTCCAAACGGAATGACGAACGCGCAGAGCATGAGTGAACGGATCCATGCGGTGAACAGTGGCCCTGTAATCAGTGAGAGCCGCGAGGTAGGCGACATGCGTAGGCGGTCGTAAAAGCCAGTTTCGATGTCGCGGATAGTTGAAAAGCCCATGCCAATTCCGCTGAAGGCCGAGCCGAAGGAAATGCCAAGTGGCAAGAACCAGTTGACCGAACGATCGGTGGGGAAGCCGGGAATCTTTGTGATTGCAAAGTATGTTCCCGCAAACGCGATCATTGTGAATACGGGCATTGCAAGGCTTGGGAAAAACGCGGACGGAAGACGACGGATGGTCAACAAGCCACGAATCATCATTGCGCGAGAGCTGCGAATAGTTTGATTCATTTGGCTGCCAATCTGCGACGAAGTTCGGTTTGCGCGAACAAAATTGCGGCAATACACACAGCGGTTGGGATGAGTATTGCCTTCATCAGCGCCGAAGTGGTGTAACCGCTGAGCACAAGTTCGCGCATGCCTTCAACCAAATGTGAGATGGGGTTGAAGTCGGCGATCTTGCGATATGCGCCGGTCATTGTTTCGCGCGGGAAAAATGCGCTCGAGAAAAAGAGCAACACGAAAAGAAGAGGAAACGCGCCTTGCACGGCTTCGGCCGAGCCCGTGCGGATGGCAACCGACGACATCAGTGCGCCAATGGCAAGCGCAACGATTCCGCCACTCACGACCATGATTGCTATGCCGATGAAACCTGATTCAATTTTTCCACCAAATGGCCACAGCACCGCAATAAAAAATGCAGCTTGTAGTGCGCCAAAGATTGCGCTACCCGCAAGACGTCCAATCAGGATTCCTGTTCGTGTGGTGGGTGACAGCAACAACCGATCGAAGAAACCGTTCTGAATGTCGGTGGCTAGTGCGGCTGCGCCCGTGACCGAACCGAACAACACGCCTTGCACAACTGTTGCTGCGATGGAGAACTGCAAGAACGAATCAACCTTTGGGAACCCGGGAAGGTTGGTGGTTTTTTCGAACGAAGACGCGCCAAGCGCTGCAAAAAAGATTGGGAAGATCATGCTTGGTGCGACAAGAGCCGGCTGGCGAAAAATCTCGAGCGTCGAACGCTTGGCCATCGCCACCGTTTGTCTTACCGCCAAGCCAAAACTGTGCGGCGTAACTTCCGTGTGGCCGCTCATGGCGAGAACACTCATGCTTTAGCGCCTTCAAGACGATGGCCGGTTGCATCGGCGAATACGTCGTCGAGGCTCGGCTCGTTCAGTTCGAGGTGTTGCACGCGAAGCGAAGCCTCGTCCATCTTGCGAACTACGTCGGTCACTGCTTCGGCCCCACCGCGCAAGCCAACGCCAAGTGTTCCTTCTGCAGTTGGGCGCATGTCCCCAAATGCTGCGAGCACTGCTTTGGCTCGGTCTAGTTGGTCGTTGGGGACAGTGACAAGCAGGGTGGGGAAGCCAACGCTTGCTTTCAATTCTTGCGGCTTACCTTCGCGAACGATGTTGCCCTGATCGATAATTGCAATGCGATCGGCAAGTTGGTCTGCTTCTTCCAAGTACTGGGTGGTCAACATCACAGTGGTGCCTTCTTTGTTTAGACGGCGCACTTCTTCCCATAGCGAAATTCGGCTCATTGGGTCGAGGCCTGTCGTTGGCTCGTCTAGAAACAACACGGTTGGTTGGTGGATGAGTGCAAGGGCCAGATCTAAACGCCTGCGCATACCGCCCGAGTATGTGCCAACGCGACGGTCGGCGGCTGCGGTAAGGCCAACTCGCTCGAGCAAGTCATTTGCACGAGCTTTCAACTTGTTGGCAGGTATTCCGTACAACACTGCCTGCAATCGCAGGAGTTCGGTTCCGGTCATGAGCGGATCAATTGCCGCATCTTGCAGCGCAACACCAATTCGGCGGCGAACGTCGTCGGGGTTTTTTGCTACGTCGAAGCCAGCAACCATTGCCTTGCCCGAAGTGGGGCGAAGCAAAGTTGTCAGCATGCGCACTACCGTGCTTTTTCCTGCGCCGTTTGGCCCGAGAAAACCAAAGATCTCTCCGGCATTAACGGTGAGATTGATGCCGTTCACTGCCTTGACATCACCAAAGTGACGCACAAGGTTTTCGGCAACGATTGGCGCGCCTGAAAATGGGGCAGATGGTGATGTGGTCATG
>CAMDJX010000077.1 GCA_945900735.1 Acidimicrobium ferrooxidans DSM 10331
AGGAAACGCGACCAGCCACCCGAGAAATCTGTTCCGCTGTCAATAAGCGCCAATGGCTGCCAGCGAAATCGGTAAGGGAAATCATCTGGGGTGACGCTGGAGCTTCCGAGGAACAGATCCGGGCCAAGAGCTATGTAGCCACCGAGGACGAATGTTGTTATCACGGAAAATCCAATGACGAGCACATGTCTTATGCGGCTGGTGATGTATCCAGAATGTTTAAGGAACCAAGCAAACCAAATTGCGAGGATCATGGGTATGAAATAGGCATGAATCAGAATTGTTGAAACGATGAGCGCTGCCCATCTGCGGGTGTTTTTCGTTTGGTCGAAATAGAGGCAAAGCGCAGCAAGCAAAAGGAATTGACTTCCAAGCGCTATGTGCCCGTAACCCTGATGAATGAATCGATAGATGAGAACCGGCGAGATGACGAGGAAGCTGGATGCGAGCGCGATGCTCAGTCGGTCAGACACAAATTTACTGAGTAGCTTCCAAGCGAAAAAGGCTTGCAACACAAAACACAGCCAAATCCAGAGGCCAAAATACTGAAATGTTGCAGGCAGAAAATAGTTGAGTGGCTTGAAGATGAATGCCGCAATCGGGATGGAATCCGTAAACACAATTGATGAAGCAACCTCAAGCCCGAGTTTTGGGTTATCGGCTATTGGCCACTGAAACAGTGGTGTGTGTCGAAAGAATTCCCAGCCGATGTAATGCTGGGCCGAATCTCCGATCATGAGCCAGTTGTCGTAAGTGGGGTTGATGATTCGACCGCCAGTGACGTAGACAAACACCGCCGTTCCTGCGACGAGCGCATAGATGGCCGCTGCTCGTTTGGTGCTCGACACAGATAGATCCTATGGAATGCGGTTATCGAGACTGCCTTGCTTGGTCCATTGAGCCCAGTGGCGCGTCAAGGGACTCAAAATATTAGGGTTGCAATGCAAGGCCACGGAGGCTTCAGGCGGTGGAGGTTGGTTGATGAGCACAGAACATGTTGATGTAGTCATCGTCGGTGCTGGGCTCTCGGGCATTGGCGCTGGGTATCACCTGCAAACCATGTGCCCAGATCGTTCCTATGTGATTCTTGAGGGCCGCGAAGACTTGGGCGGCACATGGGACCTCTTCAGGTACCCAGGTGTTCGTTCCGACAGCGACATGCACACGCTTGGTTTCAGTTTCAAACCATGGACCGAGGCAAAATCCATCGCCGACGGCCCGTCGATCCTTCAGTACCTTCGAGACACTACGAAGGAATACTCGATCGACAAGCACATTCGTTACAGACAACTAGTAGCGAAAGCGGAGTGGTCTGGCGCAGAAGCCACATGGACAATCACGTCAACGCACAAAGAGACAGGTGCGCAAACCGTGACAACGTGCAACTTCCTGTTCATGTGTTCGGGGTACTACAGCTACAAAAAGGGACATGAACCTGTATTTGCGGGTCGCGAACGGTTTGCCGGAACCATCATTCATCCTCAGCAATGGCCGGACAATCTTGACTACGCCAACAAGCGTGTGGTGGTCATCGGTTCGGGTGCAACTGCCGTCACCATCGTTCCGTCGATGGCGAGCACTGCATCGCATGTGACCATGGTGCAGCGTTCGCCAACGTATGTTGTAGCCCGCCCAGATCACGACCCAATCGCAGACAAGCTACGTAAAGTGCTGCCGGCTCAAATGGCCTACAACGTGACGCGTTGGAAGAACACGACGATGCAGCAATTGGTGTACAAACGAACTCGAACCAAGCCCGAGGAGATAAAGACCAAGTTGCTTGATGGCGTTCGCGCATATCTTGGCCCCGATTACGACGTAGACAAACATTTCACCCCTAGGTACAACCCTTGGGATCAGCGCTTGTGTTTGGTTCCTAATGGCGATCTATTCATGGCAATCAGGTCTGGAAAGGCCTCAGTTGTCACCGACACCATTGAGACATTTACTGAAACTGGTATTCAGTTGTCGTCCGGACAACATCTTGAGGCCGACATCATCATCACCGCCACTGGGCTCGAGCTCGTCACGCTTGGAGAAATGGACTTCGTTGTCGATGGCAAGCCGGTTGACTTTGCCAAGACATGGTCGTACAAGGGCTTTGCCTATTCAGGTATTCCCAACATGGCCTCGTCGTTCGGCTACATCAATGCGTCATGGACGCTTCGATCAGACTTGACCAGCAGTTACGTGTGTCGCTTGCTGAACCACATGAAAAAAACGGAAACAGACACTTGCATGCCCACGCTTCGAGCCGAAGACAATTCGATGCCCGAGCGCCCATGGATTGACGGTTTCTCGTCGGGCTACATGCAGCGCGTGATGCACAAGTTCCCCCGACAGGGCGACCGCGAACCATGGATCAACCCACAGAACTACAAGCGCGACAAAAAGATGTTCAAACATTCGCCGGTCGACGATGGGGCAATGTTGTTTTCGCGCTCTTCGGTTAATGCGTAACGAACATTTGCTGCGGCTCATCCGCACAATTCCCGATGTGCCAAAGCCCGGGATTATGTTTCGAGACATCACGCCGCTGTTGGCAAGCCCTGAAGGTTTCGCCGCGACGGTGCAGGAGCTGGTTGCTGTTTCCGAAAATTTACGCCCAACAAAAGTGATTGGCGTGGAAGCGCGCGGTTTCATTCTTGCCGCGCCAGTTGCTCAACAATTGGGTGCAGGCTTTGTGCCTGTGCGCAAGGCGGGCAAACTTCCTTGGCAAGTTGTCGGCCAGTCATACTCGCTTGAATACGGCACTGATCGTTTGGAGATGCATCAAGATGCTGTGGGCCAAGACGACAGGGTGCTCATTGTGGACGATGTATTGGCAACCGGCGGCACGGCTGCTGCGACCATTCGTTTGGTAGAGAGCTGCGGAGCAACGGTTGCGGGCTTGGTGTTCTTGATTGAACTTGAGGCGCTCGCAGGTCGACAGGCACTTGCCGGCTATTCGATTGAGTCTTTGCTACTGCTGTAGTTGCCGCAGCCTGCCTTTATCTAGCCCGTTGACCGGGGGATCACTCGTCTTCTAGTTCGATCTCGTCGTCGGCAAGTTCGCTTGCGGGTAGTTCGGGTACGTTCTGTTGCTTGCGTAGGTCGTCAATCTTCTTGACTTCGCCGGCAAGTTTTTTGTAGCGAGCACCAACGGTAAGGACATCGAGTTCGCCCTGCATCTTGTCGAACGACTTCTTCACCTGGTCCAAGGACCTGACGTATTTCTCCCATTGCACTTTGAACTTGTTCATCAGTTGCATCATGTGCGATGCGGCTTGTTCGGTGTGGAAACTTTCGGTTGCTTGGCGAATAACCACAAGAAAGGCATACAGGTTGAGTGGAGAACACAGCACCACCTTCTGTGCCAGAGCCCAGTCGATGAGGTTTGGGTCGGCCTCGTGAATGAAGCCAGTGATGCTTTCGTTCGGCACAAACAGCAGCACGTAGTCGAGCGAGTGCTCGGTGGTGACAACTGCGTAGTCGCGTTTTTGCAGTTCGGTCACGCGGGCGCGTACGGCGGTGATGAAATCTTTTTTTAGTGAGTCGCGGGATGTTTGGTCGACGGCGGCAACAAACGCCGTGTAGGAATCCATGGGGAACTTGACGTCCATGTACAGCACGCGGTCGGGCGGCATCATGAAGGTGTAGTCGGGGCGGCCGCCACCTTCGATGGTGTTTTGCTTTTTGTAGTTTGCGCCCTCGATGAAGCCTGCGGCGCGCAGCATGTCTTCAGCCATTCGCTCGCCCCACTGGCCGCGGGCTTGCGAACTAGACAGCACGTTGTTGAGGTCGGATGTGCGCTTCACCAAATCGTTGACGGCGCGGTCGACGTTGCCAAACTTCTCGGCGTTCTGATCGTGCAGGCGCTTAATTTCGATATCCATCTGCTGCATGCGCTGGCTGAGGCTTTCTTGCACGCTGCGCAACGAAGTGTCGATGTCCTTGGCGCTTTTACCCAGCCGCTCGCTGGATGCTTCGGCCACACGGTCGGCGGCGAGCTTGATGGACTCTTCGCGGTCGCGACGCGACTGTTCGTTTAATGCCGAAAGTGCTTCGTTGAGCGCAGACTGCACAACACCTTGCACGGATGAGGCGAGGTCGGTGGAGGATGCAGGCGCGGCACCTTGCTGCACGGTTTTGTTACGTAACGCGAGAAACAGAATTGCAGCACCGATGGCTAAGCCAAGGGCCAGGGGGAGAAGGAAGTCCATTAACTGATGGTACCGAAGGGCTGTACTGCGGTATCGCGGCTAGTCGCGCGGGTGGTGACAGGCCACGAACTGGCCTTGCGCAACCTCACGCAACTGTGGCTCTTCAGACGCGCACAAGTCGGTGGCGGCTGGGCAGCGTGTGCGGAAGCGACAACCCGATGGGGGGTTGGTCGGCGATGGTGGCTCGCCTTGCAAGATGGCACGACGGTTCTTGATCGTTGGGTCTGGAATAGGCACAGAGCTAACGAGAGCATGCGTGTAGTGGTGGCGAGGCTTTTCGCTCAACTCGTCCGGCGTGGAAACCTCGCAGACCTTGCCCAAGTACATCACCACGATGCGATCGCTAATTGCGCGCACCACGGAAAGGTCGTGGGAGATGAACAAGAGTGAAAGGCCGTAGCGCTCTTTCATTTCCTGCAAGATATTCAGAATTTGCGCCTGGATGCTGACGTCCAACGACGAGACGGGCTCGTCGCACACCAACAGCTTGGGTTCGATTGCGAGTGCTCGCGCAATGCTGATGCGCTGACACTGGCCGCCCGAAAACTCTGTTGGCTTGCGATCGCCAACTACTTCTGGGTCGAGGCCGACGGAGCGAAGTAGGTCGTTTACTTTGTCTTTGCGTTCTGCTGGCGTGCCGCGACCCCAAACTTTCAGTGGTTGCTCTACGAGCGCGCTCACTTTCATGTGTGGGTCGAGCGAGCTGATGGAGTCTTGGAAGATCATCTGCGCTTGTGGGCGAACTTTGCGAAGTTCTTCACCCTTCAGTTTGGTGATGTCGCTTCCATTGAGAAGCACACTGCCAGAGGCTGTCTCGATGAGTTGCAGGATGCCCTTGGCCAATGTGGATTTGCCACAGCCAGATTCGCCCACAACCGACAATGTCTCGCCCGGGATGATGTCGAGGCTGACGCCCGACACTGCCTGAACTTTTTCGCCACCTTGCGACTTGTATTCAACAACCAGGTCGTCAACGCGGAGGATCGCGGTGCCTTCTGCGCGCATGTGTGCTTTGCCGGTGCCAGCCATGATTACTTGCCTCCAATTGGGAAGAAGCAGCGGTACATGTGCCCGTTACCCGCATCGGTCAGTTCTGGGTGCTCGGTTCGGCACTTGTCGGTTGCGTAGCGGCAGCGTGGCGCAAAGCCACAGCCTGTTCGCGCTGCGATTGGGTCTGGAGGGCTTCCAGGGATTGTTGGAAGGCGGTCGCCGCGCTTCCGGTCGAGTCGAGGAATGGATTCCATCAGCGCCTCGGTGTACGGCATCTTGGTGTTGGCAAACAAGTCTTGAGTCGAAGCCATCTCAACAATTTCGCCGCCGTACATCACGGCAATCTTGTCGGTATGGCCGGCCACTACGCCAAGGTCGTGGGTAACAATGACCATGGCCATGCCCAGGCGCTCGCGCAGTTCGCTCAGCAGTTCAAGTACCTGCGCCTGCACGGTTACGTCGAGTGCGGTGGTTGGTTCGTCTGCGAATAACAACTCTGGATCGCAGGCAATCGCCATTGCAATCATGACGCGTTGGCGCATTCCGCCCGAGAGTTGATGAGGGTATTTTTGTACAGCCTTTTCGGGCTCTGGCATTCTTACGAGAGCAAGTAG
>CAMDJX010000078.1 GCA_945900735.1 Acidimicrobium ferrooxidans DSM 10331
GCATACATTCCAACCAACGTGATCTCGATCACCGACGGTCAGGTGTACTTGCAAGACAACTTGTTCAAGTCGGGTGTTCGTCCAGCCGTCGACGTAGGTATCTCGGTATCTCGCGTGGGTGGTGCTGCACAGATCAAAGCAATGAAGAGCGTTTCGGGAACTCTGAAGCTCGACCTTGCACAGTTCCGTGAGTTGGAAGCATTCGCCACGTTCGGTTCCGAACTCGACCCAATCTCGAAGGCACAGTTGGAGCGCGGTTACCGCTTGGTGGAATTGCTCAAGCAACCACTGAACAGCCCGATGCCAATTGAAGAGCAGGTTGTTTCGATCTTCGCCGGAACGAAGGGTTACCTCGACTCCATTCCAGTTGCCGATGTTCGTCGATTTGAAAACGAATTGCTCGATCACATGCGCACACGCCATGCATCAGTGATTGCAGGCATCCGCCAAGATCCAAAGGCCGATGTGCCAAAGGATCTTCCGCAGATCGTGACTGCATTCAAAGAAGCATTCAAGGTCACATCCACAACGGCTAGCGCCGATCCAACTCTCACCGATGCCGGTGAAGTTGGTGAAGCCGCTAGCGCCAAGACACTCGCAACGGAGTAATCCATGGCTGGCGGTCAAGAGCGCATTTTGCGCGGACGAATTCGGTCCGTGCAAGCGACAAAGAAAATTACACGCGCAATGGAATTGATCGCTGCTTCGCGCATCGTCAAAGCCCAGCAGCGTGTGATTGCCGCCGTTCCATATTCCGAGCGCATTACCGAAGTGGTGAAGGACTTGGCCGCTAGTGGTGCTGGAAACGATTCGCCTTTCCTGAAGTCGCGCGACGAGATTCGTACAACGTGCTACGTCTCGATCACCGCCGATCGCGGTTTGTGCGGCGGTTACAACTCGGGTGTCATGCGTGCCGTTGAAGGCGAGATCAAAGCCGATGTTCTTGCAAGCAAGGATTACCTGGTTGTTCCCATTGGCCGTAAGTCGGAAGGCTATTTCCGCTTTCGCGGTTACAAGATGGGCCAAGGCTTCTCTGGTTTTTCCGACACACCTGCATACGCAGATGCAAAGCGCATCGGCGAATACGTTGTCGATTTGTACACGAGCGGAAAAGTTGATCGGGTAGAGCTGGTGTACACACGCTTTATTTCGGCTGGTTCGCAAGAAGTTGTGCGACGCCCGTTGGTTCCACTCGAGCGCGATGTAGTTGCTGGCGGCGACGGCAAACCAGAAGGTGGTGGAGGCGGCTACGAATTTGAGCCAGATCCATCCGTCATTTTGGAAACACTGCTGCCGCGTTATGTCGAGGCCCGCGTGTATGCCGCGCTACTCAATGCAGCAGCAAGCGAGCACGCGTTTCGTCAGCGCGCAATGAAATCGGCAACAGATAACGCCGAAGAAATCATCAAGAACCTCTCGCGCATTATGAACCGTGCACGTCAAGACTCAATCACCACAGAAATCATGGAAATCGTTGGCGGTGCCGAGGCCCTCGGCTCTGGCAAGTCCGCGTAACAGTTGTAGAAAATAGGAGCACATTATGAGCACAGCAACAGCAACCACAGGTTTGAAAGAAGGACGCGTAGTCGCGATTGCCGGTCCGGTAATCGACGTGGAGTTTCCACGTGGCGCCCTTCCAGAGTTGAACCAAGCACTTGAGTTCACCGTGATGGTGGACGGCAAGCCAAACAACGTGTTGGCCGAAGTTGCACAGCAGCTTGGCCACAGCCGAGTGCGTGCAGTGTGCTTGAAGCCAACCGACGGTTTGCGCCGCGGTACTCCAGTGCGCAACACCGGCCACGGCATCACCGTGCCAGTAGGCGACAAGACTCTTGGCCACGTATGGAACGTGTGGGGCGATTGCCTCGACGGCAACAACGACGACTTCAAAGATGCCGAGCGCTGGGAAATCCACCGCCCAGCACCAGACTTCGCAGCACTCGAGCCAAGCCGCCGCATGTTTGAAACAGGCATCAAGGTCATCGACTTGCTCACGCCATATCTCGCCGGTGGAAAGATCGGCTTGTTCGGCGGCGCAGGTGTAGGCAAGACCGTTCTCATCACCGAAATGATTAACCGCGTGGCGTCAAACCACGGTGGTGTGTCGGTGTTTGCCGGCGTAGGCGAGCGAACCCGTGAGGGCACCGACTTGCGCATGGAAATGGAAGAGTCTGGAGTGTTCGAAAAAGCAGCACTCGTGTTCGGCCAAATGGACGAGCCACCAGGCGTGCGCCTTCGCGTTGCGCTTTCGGCTCTCACCATGGCCGAGTACTTCCGCGACGTAAAGAACCAGGACGTGTTGTTGTTCGTAGACAACATTTTCCGTTTCGTACAGGCCGGTTCGGAAGTGTCCACGCTGCTTGGCCGCATGCCATCAGCCGTGGGTTACCAGCCAACGCTTGCCGACGAAATGGGTCAGTTGCAGGAGCGCATTACCTCCACACGTGGCCGTTCGATTACCTCGTTGCAAGCCGTATACGTGCCTGCCGACGACTACACCGACCCAGCACCGTTCACCACCTTTACGTTCTTGGATGCAACCACAGAGTTGTCGCGCCAAATTGCGTCGTTGGGTATTTACCCAGCGGTGGACCCACTGGCATCAACTTCAACCATTCTTTCGCCAGAAGTTGTTGGAGATCGTCACTACAACGTTGCTCGTCGCGTGCAGGAAATCTTGCAGCGCTACAAGGAACTGCAAGACATCATCGCCATCTTGGGTCTTGATGAACTTTCCGAAGAGGACCGTCTCACAGTTTCGCGTGCACGTAAAGTGCAGCGTTTCTTGTCGCAGCCGTTCTTCGTTGCCGAAGTGTTCACCGGCTTGAAGGGCGAGTACGTCAAGACGGAAGACACCGTAGAGAGCTTCGAGTCGATCATCCGCGGCGACTTGGACGACATTCCAGAGCAGGCGTTCTTGAACGTCGGCGGCGTCGACCAAGTATTGGCCAAGGCTAAGTCGCTGCAGGAAAACGCGTAACCATGGCCGAAACGGGTTCTCTTCGCGTAGAGGTGGTTTCGCCCGAGCGTGTGCTGTTTTCTGGTGAGGCCACACAGGTCATCACCCGCACGCTCGACGGTGGCGAAATTGCTTTCTTGCCTGGACATATCTCGTTTCTTGGTGCGTTGGTAGAAAACCACACACGGATCTACCTCACTGGCGGCGCGGTGCAAGACCTCGCCGTTCACGGTGGGTTCGTCGAGGTGGCACCAGACCACGTAACAATTCTTTCCGACTCTGCCGAACTTGCAGCCGATATCGATATCGCTCGTGCTCGTGCCGCTAAACAGCGCGCCGAAGAGGCAATGCGTGGCGAACACGATGCAACTGTCGAATCGGCGCTGCGTCGTGCCCATGCACGCCTCGCGGCTTCTGGTGGCGTGAACGAAATACTCGGGGCAAAGCATTAGCAACTTCCCGTTCAAACGCGCACTGATTACTGGTGCGTCGAGTGGAATCGGTGAAGAAATGGTGCACATTCTTGGGCGTGCGGGCATTCCGATGGTGCTTGTTGCTCGTCGAGGCGAACGCCTGCAGGCACTTGCCCAGCAGTATCAAAACGTAGAGGTGCTTGTCGCCGACTTGTTGCGCGACGAAGAAGTAGCCAAAGTTGCCGCGCGCATAGCCGACACTTCGCTTCCCGAAATCGACTTGGTTGTCAACAATGCCGGCTTCGGCACGTCGGGTTCGATGCATCGAATCGATGTAGACCGTCTGGCCAACGAGGTGAAACTCAATGTCATTGCACTGACACGGTTAACCCACGCTGCCGCAAATGCAATGCGCACTCGCAAGCACGGCCACATCCTCAATGTCTCTAGCTCTGCAAGTTTTCAGGCAAGCCCAGGTTTGGCCGTTTATTCGGCAACGAAGGCATACGTCACCAGCTTCACCGAGGGTGTTGCAATGGAGTTGCGCTCGTCCGGCATCAAAGTAACTGCGCTTTGCCCCGGTCTCACAAAAACCGAGTTTCAGCAAAACTCCAACACCACTGGTGCGGCAACTTCATTTCCAGCATTTGCGTGGACATCGGTTTCGATGGTTGCGAAGGCAGGCCTAGAAGGTGTTGCTCAAGGCAAAGTAATTGTGGTGCCAGGCGTGCTCTACAAGGTGCTGGTTGCCATTTCTAATTCAGTTCCGCGCGCTGTTTCGCGAAAGATCACGCAGCTGATTACAAAGCGCGTATAAGCGCTGTTGACGAATTAGTTGAAATCGTCTGAGGAATAAGCACTGAGGCGATCGTGCCTATGGTGCGTATCGATGTATCGAATGGTTCCCGACCTGCTTCGCATCACCAGGCTGTGGCTGCGAGCGCCGTATGCGTCGTAACGAACGCCGCGCAGTAGCTCGCCGTCGGTGACGCCTGTGGCGGCAAAGAAGACGTCGTTACCGCGAACAAGATCGTTCATGGTCAGTACTTGGCTGAGGTCGTAGCCCAAAGCGATAGCGGCGTTCTTCTCTTCGTCGTTGCGGGGCAATAAGCGGCCAAGAATTTCGCCGCCCATGGCCTTCAATGCCGCTGCAGCAACTACGCCTTCCGGGGTGCCGCCAATGCCGATGAGCACGTCTACGCCAACGTCGGTGGACGCTGCAGCGATTGCGCCGAAAATATCGCCGTCGCTAATGAGCCGGATGCGCGCGCCGGTGGTGCGAACTTCGGCGATGAGGTCGTTGTGGCGATCGCGTTCCAAAATCATGACGGTCAGTTCGCTCAGCGACTTCTTCATGGCTTTGGCTATTTCTTTGAGATTCTTTGTGGGGGAGACGTTGAGGTCGATCGCGGTTGCCGCTTCTGGGCCTACCGCGATTTTTTCCATGTACACGCATGGCCCCGGGTTAAACATGGAGCCGCGTTCCGAAACCGCAATTACGGAGATTGCGTTTCCTCTGCCCATTGCCGTCAGCGTGGTGCCGTCGATTGGGTCGACAGCTACGTCGGCCAGTGGGTTCGAGCCGTTTCCAACCCGCTCGCCGTTGTACAGCATGGGGGCTTCGTCTTTTTCGCCTTCGCCAATAACAACAATGCCGTCCATGCTGACGGTGTCGAGCACGTTGCGCATTGCGTCGACTGCTGCGCCGTCGGCGGCGAGTTTGTCGCCACGCCCAACCCAGCGCGATGCTGCGAGTGCCGCCGATTCGGTTACCCGAACCAATTCCATTGCGAGGTTACGGTCGGGAAGTTCTCTGGCTGGCATCACCCATAATCTAGTCGCAATACCGATATCGGCAGAAAACAAGTAGCGTCAGATGTATGAGTGAATGGAGCCCAACCGATCCAGAGGCGCCAACAACTCGATACGACTTGTCCGATTGGTCGGTAGACGATCGGGCCGACGTGGCCGCCACTTTGGCCGAGGCTGGCGTATTGCACGGCTGGGACGGCACCGAGTTGCTCGTTCCACAAGACACCGAAGCAATGGTGGACGATCTGCTTGACGAAATTGAAGACCGCCTCGACGGCGCAGAAGATGATGACGACGACGAGGACGATGAAGGTGACTCTCAAGTGACCGAATACGAACTTGATGAATGGTCCGACGGCGAGCGCAAGCAGTTATGCGAAATGCTCGACACGCTCGACATTGGATATCGC
Organism: Acidimicrobium ferrooxidans DSM 10331; assembly: GCA_945900735.1. Taxonomy (GTDB): domain Bacteria; phylum Actinomycetota; class Acidimicrobiia; order Acidimicrobiales; family Ilumatobacteraceae; genus UBA3006. The sequence goes on from CAMDJX010000078.1 coordinate 5,595, forward strand.
TGGGACGGCAACGTATTGCTCGTTCCGATCGGCGTAGAAGCGGTTGTCGATTCGTGCCTCGACTCCATCGACACTCGCGGTGTCGACTTCATCGACGAATAACGCTTAGCCGCCATGTCTCAACAAGTGCTGGCAGAGGTGGAAATTTGGCACTCTCG
>CAMDJX010000079.1 GCA_945900735.1 Acidimicrobium ferrooxidans DSM 10331
GATGGTCGCGACGAACTCGGTGTGTTGCTCATGGGCCACGACTACAACGCTTGGTGGACAGGTTCGCTGCTTTCAATTCATGAGGCGCGCCAAATACTTCCGGGCCAAAGCGCAACAACGCTGCAAGTTGGCGGCTCTGTTTGCGCGGCCATGCAATGGTTGGTCGACTGCCCGAACGAGGGTGTGCGCGTGCCCGACGAGTTGCCATGGAAGAAGTTGCTCGACTCCACTCGCCCATACATTGGTGCCATTCATTCGGCCCCAACCGACTGGACGCCGCTCAAGCACCGCAACGAGTTGTTCCCTGGTTACGGCAACGACACCAGCCAGCTCAACGCGTCAGACCCGTGGCAGTTCGCTAATTTCTTGGCCCCTACGCCCTATTAGCGACGCCCAAACAGCCCGCTATGCTGAGGATCTCATGATAATTGCGATCCAGAGCCTCCTACTTACTTAACGGCGCCAGCCACATATCGCTGTCGCCGAAACCCTCTGAGCCCAAAAGGCCAGGGGGTTTTTTCATTTCCCAACACGAAACCACGAAAGAAAAACCATGGCACCACAATCAGTCACTCCGAAGAAAATGCCGTTCGAGAAGTACACGCCGTTTATTCCGGTTGTCCTCACCGACCGCACATGGCCAGACCAGATGACAAAGAAGGCGCCACTGTGGTGCTCGGTCGACTTGCGCGACGGCAACCAAGCACTCATCGACCCGATGGATCCAGAGCGCAAACTGCGCATGTTCAACACACTCGTCAAGATGGGCTTCAAAGAAATCGAAGTTGGGTTTCCATCAGCCAGCCAACCCGACTACGACTTCGTTCGATTGCTGATCGAAAAAGATCTCATACCCAACGACGTCACCATTCAAGTGTTGGTGCAATGCCGCCCAGACCTCATCAATCGCACCTACGAATGTTTGCAAGGCGCACCCCGAGCAATCGTTCACTTTTATAACTCCACCAACCCGTTGCAGCGACGCGTGGTGTTTGGTTTAGAAAAACAGGGCGTTATCGATATTGCTGTGAAGGCAGCGAAGTTGTGCAAAGAACTCGAGCCAACGTTGAAAGGTACTGAAGTTCGCTACGAATATTCGCCAGAAAGTTTCACGCTCACCGAACCGGAATTTGCTATCGAGATATGTGAAGCGGTGATGGATGTCATTGCGCCAACACCTTCCAACCCACTCATCTTGAATCTTCCTGCCACCGTCGAGTGCTACACGCCCAACGTGTATGGCGACGTCATCGAATGGTTCATTCGCAAGATCAAACAGCGCGACACCGTGTGCATTTCACTTCACCCCCACAACGACCGTGGCTGTGCAGTTGCAGCGGCGGAGTTTGGCGTGATGGCAGGTGCCGACCGCGTTGAAGGAACCCTGTTCGGCAACGGCGAGCGCACGGGCAATGTCGACATCGTCACGTTGGCAATGAACCTGTTCGTCAACGGCGTCGACCCCGAACTGGATATCACCGACATCGACGCATTGCGACGCGATGCCGAATACTGCAACCGTCTTCCCGTGCCAGAGCGCCATCCGTATGTTGGCGACTTGGTCTACACCGCATTTTCTGGCAGCCACCAAGACGCCATCAAAAAAGGCTTCGAAGCACTCCCCAAGAATTACGACCAATGGGGCGTTCCCTATTTGCCGCTCGACCCGAAACATGTTGGCCGCACCTACGAAGCGGTCATCCGCGTCAACAGCCAGTCGGGCAAGGGCGGTGTTGCGTACATCATGAAGACCGAGCACGGCTTCGACTTACCACGCCGTCTGCAAATCGAGTTCTCGCAAAATATTCAGCACCTCTCCGAGGACTCGGGCAGCGAAATCAGCCCAATCAAAATGTGGGAAGCGTTCACTAACGAGTACTTGCCAGCAATACCCCACTACAACTTGGTCAGCCACGAACTGCGCAGCGATTCGGCCACAGGCAATACCGAAATCACGGCGCACATCGATATCAATGGCACGCGCCAGACATTCAACGCCAAAGGCAACGGTCCAATCGACGCATTCGTCCGAGCAATTCGCGGCGAGTTCTCGGGCAACTTGGATGTGAAGGACTACACCGAGCACGCGCTTGGCCAGGGCTCGCAAGCCACCGCCGTTGCCTATGTTGAAACCGGCGACGACAGCGGCCACACGCGCTGGGGTGTCGGCATCGACCCCAACACCATCACGGCGTCGTTGCGCGCAGTGCTCAACGCCTTCGAGCGTCACCAGGCATCGCACAAGAACTAGCCGCAGCCGCTCAACTAAACTTGCATCATGCGCGTAACTGTGGACTCCGACATGTGCGCGTCAACGGGCGGGTGCGTGCATCAGGCGCCCCAGGTATTCGAAATTCGTGACGACGGATTCCTCTATGTCTTGCAAGAACAGCCCGACGAGAGTTTGCGTAAGCAAGTGACATTGGCCGAAGAGCTCTGCCCTACTGGCGCGATCAGCATTACCGACTAAGCATCGACAACTCAGCGTGGATTTCTACCAAAAACTCAACAGCGCATGGACAACGAGCAATTCTGCGCTGTGTGTTGGTCTCGATCCCGACGTCAGCAAAATGCCTGCGCATCTGCGCAACGATCCTTTGGGCATTCAAAAGTTCTGCATCGACATTATTGATGCCACCGCCGACACGGTGTGCGCATTCAAGCCACAGATTGCATACTTTGCCGCCGTTGGCGCCGAGGCGCAACTGCAAGCAGTGTGCGATCACGTTCGCACCCAATACCCGCACATCGTGCTCATCTTGGATGCCAAACGCGGCGACATCGGCGACACGGCTGCGCTCTATGCGCGCGAAGCGTTCGAGCGTTACCAAGCCGACGCAGTCACCGTCAATCCGTACTTAGGCACCGACTCGCTCGAGCCTTTCCTTCGCACCCCGAACAAGGGAACCATTGTTCTGTGCCGCACCAGCAACGAAGGAAGCGGTCAGTTTCAATCGCAGCTCATCGACAACGAGCCCCTGTACAAACACGTTGCGCGCGCTGCAGCAAACACATGGCAGCACATGGGCGACACTGCCCTCGTCGTTGGCGCAACCTACCCAGCCGAATTGGCAGAAGTTCGTGCCATCGTTGGCGACATGCCACTGCTTGTCCCGGGCATTGGCGCACAAGGCGGCGACATCAACGCAGTGGTGCGCAATGGCAGCAACTCGTCGGGGTTGGGCCTCATCATCAACTCGTCTCGGGCTGTCCTCTACGCAAGCAATGATGCCCACTTTGCACAGAGCGCTCGCGACGTTGCACTTGCCACACGAGATGCGATCCGCGCGGCAAGCAACTAACCTTCGCGTCATGCCAAACCCCTTTTTGTCCGCCGAATGGATTGCCGAAGCCCGCGTAATTCGCGCGAAGTACGAAGATCAAGCGCCAAAAATACCCATCTCAATTCGCATGAATCAGGTGATCACAAAGGTTCCTTTCGGTGATGGCACCATCAACAGCCACCTCGACACATCAAGTGGTGAATTGGTAATGGAACTTGGTCATCTAGAAACGCCCGACCTCACGGTGACCACCGACTACGCAACCGCTCGCCACATATTCCTCGAGCGCGATCCACAGGCCGGAATGCAAGCGTTCCTTGGCGGAAAGATTCGTGTAGAAGGCGACATGACCAAGATGATGCAGATGCAAATTGCAATGCCAAACGATGATTTGGCCATGAAGGTAGCGGCCGAAATAATGGCCATCACTAGCGATATATAACTCGTCTCATTAACGATCGGCCGAACGCACCAAACTGGCCGTGCCAATCGCCAACGTTGTGGCAACCACGCCAACCAGCAAACCGTAGGAATAACTAGAAACCTTGCCCGTCGATTCGGTGATGTCGTGCACGCTGATCATGAGTGCACCACCTAGCACCGCGCCCATCTGAGAAAGCAACTGCTGCATTGCGCTTGCCACGCCCATGTCGCTTTGCTTTACCGATGCTGCGAGCAGTGCAGTAAGTGACGGTGCCGCAATACCCATTCCAAAGCCCGTGAGCGCAAGGCTCAGCGCAATCACCCAGTCGGTTGTTCCAATGTCAATGTTGTACATCAAAATCATCGCCAGCAAAATTGCAAACGCACCAGCCATACCCGTATTTCGTTCGCCCATTCGGCCAACAATGAAACCAGCCGCTGGTGCAATCAAACTAAATACCAGCGGTCGAGAAATAACAAGCCAACCAATGTGGCCGGGCGTGTAACCCAAACCATTCTCAAGCATCTGTGGAAGCAACAGGAAGCTACCCATGTAGGCCATGTTCATAAGGCCCTGGGTAACGACCGGGAACGCCACATTGCGCGTGCGTAGCCACTTCACAGGGATCAGTGGCGCACTCGCCCGCTTCTCCACTTGATAAAACCACAGCAATGCTGCGATGCCCGAGGCACCCGCCACGAGTGTTGCAGGGCTTGTCCAACCCCACGAGTTGCCGCGGTTAATCGTGAGCAGCAACAGCACAGACCCCGCGCCAAGCGTTGCCGAACCAAGCACGTCGAAACGAACATTGTCTTGCCTGTCGGTATCTGGCAACAACCGCATCGACACCAATGCGCCGATGACGCAAAGCGGTGCTTGCACAAGGAAGATCACACGCCAACCAAAAATTTCTACAAGTGGCGTACCTGCAACCACGCCGATAACGGGCGCGCCAGCAGTAACGAAACTCCAGTACCCAAGCGGCCGAACGCGCTCATCTGCGCGGAACATTCTGTTGATGTACGCCATTGCCGATGGGCCAGTGGCCGAACCGGCTGCAGCCGACAACGTGCGCAACACGATTAACGAAGGGGCATTCCATGCAAACGCACTGAGCAATGCAAACACGCCCGCAAAAAACAATCCGTAGGTAAACATTCGCTTGTGTCCCCACAAGTCACCCGCTTTACCAAATGCAGGCCCAACAACACCAAACGCCAGCAGCGGCGCTGTGATCGTCCAGCTCATTATCGAAACAGTGCTGCCCAAGTCGTCGGCAACCGTCTTCAGCGAGACAACCAACAACGTGATGGTAAAGCTGACAGTGAACACGCTGGCAAGCAACACGCCAAGCGTGGCCTTTCGATGCGTCATCGAAACGCGCGACGTAACTCGACGCTTTAAGAGGCTGCCCCACGGGATAACCGAGATTTCGTCCACACCACCCGAGTCGATGACTCCGGTTTCGTCTAACTGCGACGGCGGGAGATGCTCATCGTTTTTCACCCCACAAACTTACTTGCGGGGTCGAGCAACACGACGAGATAGGGCTCCGTGACTTATCCCACAGCGCCCAAGAGAAATCTCACATATTGCTGAATTGCTTGCGAAGTTCTCTCTTCAGAATCTTGCCCTGAGTATCTTTTGGCAAAGCATCAATGACGTGGACCGCTTTCGGCACTTTGAATGATGCCAAATGTTCCTTACAGAACGCAATGACTTTGTCTGCATCAATTGTTTGGCCTGGCTTTACTACGACACACGCCGTAACGGCCTCAGACCAATACGGGTCGGGTGCACCGACAACCGCAACTTCCAGAACACCTGGGAATTGGTAGACCACTCGCTCGACATCGACAGATGACACGTTCATTCCGCCAGTTTTGATCATGTCTTTTTTGCGGTCAAAGAAAAAGAGGTTGCCGTCTTCATCAATCCGCACGAGGTCGCCTGTGTGCAGCCAACCACCCTTCACTGTCTCTGCAGTCTTTTCAGGGTCTTTCAAGTAGCC
>CAMDJX010000080.1 GCA_945900735.1 Acidimicrobium ferrooxidans DSM 10331
GAGCCAGTTGGGCAAACGAAATGGAATATGCCAATGGCTAGACACGATTATCCAACAACAGGAGCATGGTCTGTTGGTCAGCCCGTTGGTAATCGGCAGTTTGCAAACTTTCCTTCAGATCGTCCATTCGCTCTTGATGGCGGAAAGCACTTACACGACGTCACCATTGCATACGAAACGTGGGGCTCACTGAACTCCGACGCAACAAATGCAATCTTGTTGTGTCATGCATGGACTGGCGACAGTCATGTTGCAGGCCCCGCCCGTGACGGGCATCCAACACCAGGCTGGTGGGAGGGGATCATCGGCCCAGGTTTGGCAATCGATACCAATAAGTGGTTCGTGGTCTGCAGCAACGTCATCGGTGGTTGCCAAGGTTCGACTGGCCCCGCTTCGCCACACCCGGAGGATGGCAAACCATACGGTTCGCGTTTTCCCGTCATCACCGTGCGCGACATGGTTCGAGCACAGGTGCGCCTCAGCGACATGCTCGGTATCACCCGTTGGCACAGCGTTGTTGGCGGATCGATGGGCGGAATGCAAGTTCTGGAGTGGGCGGTCACGTTTCCGGATCGCGTTAAAACGATTATTCCTGTCGCTACATGCGCGCAATCAACCGCTCAGCAAATTGCGTGGGGTGCAATCGGGCGGCGTGCTATTGCGCTCGATCCAAAATGGCGCGGTGGCGAATATTACGAAGCAGAAATTGGCGACGGTCCGTGGCAGGGGTTGTCCATTGCGCGCTCGATTGCGCAAGTTACGTTCCGAAGCGACAACGTGTTCACCGAACGCTTCGGTCGCGAATTAGCAGACACCGACGCCGACTACAACGGCTTGGGTTTGTGGGATCGTTTCGAAGTGGAGGGCTACCTGGATCATCACGGCGACCGGCTGATTCGTCGATTTGATGCAAACAGCTATCTCATCATTGGAAAAGCAATGGATCTGCACGACATTGCACGCGGTCGCGGAACACTGGAATCTGCGATTAAACGAATTACAGCCAAGACGTTGATCATCGGCATTTCAAGCGACATCTTGTATCCCTCTTATCAGCAAAAGCAGATTCACCAGATGCTCACCGACCAGGGGACAGAATCGACCTACGTCGAAATAGATTCGCCCCACGGTCACGACGCATTCCTGATCAATCTCGATCAGGTCGGTGCACCTATTCGGTCATTCTTGGAACAATCGTTTAACTAGTAACGCTGTTGGCAACACATCTGTAAGGGCTGGTGCGGTATCTTGTCTTACGTGGTTCTGCTTTCGGTGGGCGTAATGGCGCTGTTCGTTCGTGTGTCGCTTCTGGCGTTGTTGTTTATTGGCGCAGGTCTTGGTTTGGCCTATCTCACCTGGTGGTTCTGGACGACGGCTCGTCCCGAGTCGCCTGCGTTGGCGGCATTGGAGCTGATGAGCGAGCGCGAATACATGCAATTGCCAGACGAGGAAAAGGACGCGTTCCTGGCACCGTGGCGCCAGTTGCAGCACGTTCAGGCACGCAAGCATTTGACAAAAGTCCAATCTCGCCCGAAGCCGTCGCGACGAATCGATGTAGACGACTCGCAAGTCGACCAAGAACCGGTGGGGCATGATGCTCGGCAACATGCGGCGATAGATCCTCTTCTTCGCGGCTAGTCGTCTAGTTTTGTCATATGGCCGGTCAATTCGATCCAACAGAAATGATTGCACGATTTAAGGAACGGGCCTCGGCCGTTAAGCGTCGGCCGCTTCCTCCAGTTGCTGGCGAAGAACGGCAAATGTTCCTCAACCAGGCACAAACCGACTTTCAAGATTTTGCAATGATCGCCGATGCGAACGCGGCGATAGAAGATGGTTTCTTGGTACTGCGCGTCGACTTGCGTCCGCCCGATACCAAAGCGTGAACAGAGTTTCCTCAGCGGGTCGCGCAATAAGTGCGCGCGCTCAAATTTTCCCGATCGGTGCAGTGCTCGTTGCCAACCTGGTTTGGGGTATTGGTCCAAGCTTCACGTTGGCAGTTGACATGTCTATCAACTCCACGATTTTTTATCGGGTGCTGTTGTGGCCATTTATTTTGCTTGCAATCGTGCTGTTTCGAAAAGCTCCAATTAATTTCGAAACGTTAAAGGTGAGCATCATCCCCGGAATGTTCTTCGGAGTCTCAACGATTTTTGGTTTCGTGTCATTTCGTACGACTTCTATTGCTAACGCAACAATTATCGGCAGTGTTGCGTCTGCAATCACGCTTTTCGTTGCTCCATTTTTCCTCAAAGAGAAAATCAGCGTTCTGCAGGTGGTGTTCGCAGTGACGAGTTTCTGTGGCGTTGCAATGGTGGCGCTAGGGGCTGGCAGCGGCGGCATCGCAACTTTGCGTGGCGACGCATTTGCACTCGCTAACGCCGTGTTTTGGACTGGGTATTTCGTAGCGTCAAAGAGGGCTCGTGTTGGTGGCATCAATACGTGGTCATTCATTTTCGGTGTTTCCATCATTCAGGCGATAATTGCCGGCACGTGGGGTGCAATAACCAGCGATGACCTCACTTCGATTTCGATGCATGATGTTTGGCTTATCTTGGCGATGACGTTGCTGTCGGGAACTGTTGGACACACCGCCATGGCGTGGGCCCAGCGCTACGTACCGGCTGGCACTTCATCGTTGATATGCCTTTTGGCTCCAGTGCTTTCCATGTTTTTTGCCTGGGTCTTTTTTGGGCAGACCATTCGAACTTGGCAAGCATTTGGTTCCGTCCTCGTGCTTGCGTCACTTGCAGCTGTGGTGCGGTTTGGCACCAGCGAAAGAGTTCAGCGCGACGTGTTGAGCACCGCAGACCCCCTGCTAAACTCAAATCCGTAATACCTGCGGACGTGGCTCAGTGGTAGAGCATCACCTTGCCAAGGTGAGGGTCGCGAGTTCGAATCTCGTCGTCCGCTCCAGTTAGTGTCATTTGCATGATTTCATCGATCGTTCAGCAATCCCGACAAGCGTTTGACTCGGGAATCACTAGGCCTTTGGCGTGGCGCAAGGCCCAACTCGAGACCATGATCACGATGCTCGAGAAGCATCAAGACGAGTTGTCGGCCGCCCTCAAAGTCGATCTAGGGCGCGGGATGGAAGAGGCGTGGCTCTACGACATTGGTTTCACCATTACCGAAGTGAAACTGATGCTGAAAAACCTCAAGAAGTGGACGGCCCCACGAAAAGTGCCCACCCCAATGGTCACTAAACCTGCCTCGTCGATGCGAGTTCCTCAGCCGCTTGGCGTCGTGTGCGTTATCGCTCCTTGGAATTACCCCGTTCAGTTGTTACTCATTCCCGCTGCAGGAGCCATCGCTGCCGGAAACGCTGTGGTGATGAAGCCATCGGAAGTGTCTTCCGAAACATCGCGTGTGCTCGCAAAGATTGTGCCGCTGTATTTCACCGACAAGGCCGTCGCAATCGTCGAGGGTGGTGTGCAAGAGACAACAGAGTTGCTCAAGCAAAAGTTTGATCACATCTTCTACACAGGCAATGGGGCAGTTGGCCGCGTGGTTATGCGCGCCGCTGCAGAAAATCTCACACCTGTGACGCTCGAGCTCGGTGGAAAGAGCCCAACCATCGTCGACGCCTCTGCAAACATTGCAGTCGCTGCACGACGCATTGCTTGGGCCAAGTATGTCAACGCTGGCCAGACGTGTGTTGCACCAGACTATGTTCTTGCACACAAGTCGATTGCTAACGAACTTGTCGAAGCCATCCGCACATCCATCACCGAGTTCTACGGCGCAGATCCGCACGCAAGCAAGGATTATTCGCGTGTCATTTCGCCAAAGCATTTCTCAAGGCTCACGTCGCTCATTTCCTCTGGCAAGGTTGCCATTGGTGGCCAATCAGAGCAGGCGGAGCGATACATCGCACCAACGGTGTTGGTTGATGTAGACCAAAACTCGCCCGTCATGCAAGAAGAGATCTTCGGCCCAATTCTTCCGGTTCTTGAAGTTGGCTCCATCGACGAGGCAATTGGTTTCGTCAATAGCCGACCACACCCATTGGCACTTTACGTGTTTGCGCAAGACAACAGCGTTAACGAAAAAGTTATTGCAGAAACCACGTCGGGTGGCGTAACGGTGAACGGCACGATCATGCACATGACCGGCCCGTACTTGCCGTTCGGCGGCATTGGCGAAAGTGGTATGGGCGCGTATCACGGGCAATCTGGTGTTGATGTATTTCAACACCTCAAGCCTGTGTTGAAGCGATCCACAATGTTGGATGCACCACTTGCGTATCCGCCGTATACGAAGCGCAAGTTCTCTATTCTTAAAAAGTTCATTTAAGTAAACAGACCAAGGAACCCCACATGAAAATCGGTGTACAGCTCTGGCCACAGGCAACAACAGTTAAAGAGATGCGCACGGCATGGCGTGCAGCCGATGCAATGGGTGTCGACAGCTTGTGGACATGGGACCACTTTTATCCACTCTCGGGAGACCCTGAGGAACGCCATTTCGAGTGCTACACGCTGCTAGCCGCCATGGCGGCAGATACATGCCACGCATCAGTCGGTGCATTGGTTACCTGTTTCACCTACCGCAACCCACAGCTATTGGCAGACATGTCGCGCACGATCGACCACATCAGCGATGGCCGTTTTGTCTTGGGCATTGGATCTGGTTGGTTCGAGCGCGATTACACCGAGTACGGCTACGAGTTTGGTGATGCCGTCGGGCGTCTAAAGCTTCTTGAAGCAGGCCTGCCTGTCATCAAAGAACGCATGTCGAAACTGAACCCGCAACCAGTGCGTGGTTCTATTCCACTGATGATTGGCGGCGGCGGCGAGAAGCGCACATTGCGTCTCGTTGCAGAACATGCCGATCAGTACAACTACTTCGGCCCGCCAGAGAGCTACGCCAACAAGTTGCGCATTCTCGACGAATGGTGTGCCAAAGTTGGCCGTAACCCACGTGAGATCGAGCGCACGGTTGCCATCTATCCCAAAGAAGTAACTCCCGAAATATTTGCTCAGTACAAAGAGGCGGGCGCAGAACACATCATTCTTGCCAGCGGTGGCCCGTTCGATCTAGGGCTTGTCGAGCAATTGTTGGCGTGGCGCTAACTAGTTACTAAAACTGCCGATCGAATCTACGATCACGTCGAAGGCAGCTTCGGCGTCTACGTCCCACACAACGGTGCAGTTTGGATCAAGACGCTCGATAAGGCCGCGTTTGTCGATAACAGTCATGCCGCGCGTCAGTTCGCCCGACGTTTCAATTCGTACATGTTGATCAACGGTCGTGAACAGCTGAGGATGCGTGAGTGCCAACACCGCGCAAGGGTCGTGAACAGCTCCCCCGAGCATATTGTCGTGACGGCTTACGTAGACATCAGAGAAATAGACAAACAGATCGGCGAGTACCGCAGCTAAACGGCCTGGCAACGCGCGAACCTTGGCAATACGTTCCGGCGTAGCTTGCAATTTGTGTGTCACATCTAAGCCACTCATGATGAGCTTGCCGCCATATTCGAAGACCATCGCGGCAGCTTCTGGGTCGGCCCAAATATTGAACTCTGCAGCAGTGGTGCGGTTGCCAAATGTGCCACCACCCATCAACGAGATGCCCGCAATGCGGTCGCGCAAATCTGGTGCG
>CAMDJX010000081.1 GCA_945900735.1 Acidimicrobium ferrooxidans DSM 10331
GCCATCAACAGGGTGGGCCAATTCGGTAAATGGGTCGTCGGTAAAGGCTTGCTGCACTTCGATCGTTTCGCCCGAATCAATGAACTTATAGACATACGTTGGCATCAGACCGATAATTCTAGGATGCAGGGGTGCCTCTACACACCGCCGTCATTCCCGCCGCTGGCATGGGCACCAGGTTCCTGCCCGCCACGAAAGCAGTGCCGAAAGAGTTGATGCCAATTTTCGACACGCCGGCGCTGCAGCTGGTGATGGATGAAGCCATTGGCGCGGGTTGCGACCACATCGTGGTGGTGTCGAGCAAGGCAAAGACTGGCATCGAGGCGTATCTTGCCCCCTCGGCAGATGCAGTGAAACGTGTGCGCGACAGCGGCCGTACCGAACTTGCCGACCGACTTGCTCGTATCGGTTCAGATGTGCGGGTGAGTGTGGTGTATCAAGATGCACCACGTGGCCTCGGCCATGCCATCGGTTGCGCCAGGTCGGCAGTTGGCAACGAACCGTTTGCTGTTTTGTTGCCCGACGAACTGATGGGCGATTCTTCGCTGCTCAAACAAATGTCGGACATGTTTTTACAAAACGACAAGAGCGTTGTTGGCTTGAAGCAAGTGCCAATGACTGAAGTGTCGGCTTACGGCTGCGTTAAAACAACTTCCGCGCCAACAGCGAGCGGGGAAGTGACCGTCACTGACGTTGTTGAGAAACCAGCAATGCATGAGGCGCCAAGTGATCTCATCTTGATTGGTCGGTATGTATTGCACGCAGGCATGTTCGACATGTTGGATGCACTGAAGCCTGCACCTAGTGGAGAAATTCAATTAACCGATGCATTACTGATAGAGGCGCAAGCTGGCGATTTGTTTGGGGTTGTTAGCAACATTGCCCGGTTCGATACGGGAACACCAATGGGTTGGTTACAAGCTGTGATCGAACTTACGTTGCAACGAAAAGATGCAGGTGCCGAACTTGAAGCATGGTTGAAAGGGAAATACTCATGAGCGAATTACAGGTAACAATCGACCCAAAAGAAGTGGGAATGAGCGCCGAGCGCCTCACCAATATCGACAAATATTTTAAACAGTATGTAGATGACGGTCGCTTGCCTGGTTACGCATGCACGGTTGCGCGCTACGGGCAACTTGTTCATGTCAGCAAGTACGGCAACCGCGACATCGAGGCCGGGCTACCGATCGAACTTGACACGATTTATCGCATTTTTTCCATGACTAAGCCAATTACTTCGATTGCATGCATGATGCTGGTGGAAGAAGGCAAGTTGCAGTTGACAGACGAAGTGAGCGCATTCATTCCTGCCTTTGCCGACACCCGCGTGTTCACGGGCGGTTCGGCATTCAAGCCAGTTACCGAACCAATCTCGAAACCAATGCGCGTTTGGCATCTGCTCACGCATACGGCAGGGCTCACCTATAGCTTCAACCACTTCGAAGCGGTGGACGATATGTATCGCCGCGCTGGTTTTGATTTTGGCGTGCCCCAAACCGACAACCTTGAAGCAGTGTGCAACCGATACGCAGCATTGCCATTGGTGTTCCAGCCCGGAACGTCATGGAACTACAGCGTGGCAACCGACGTATTGGGTCGGGTTGTTGAAGTTGCTTCAGGAATGTCACTCGACCAGTTTCTCCAGACCCGCATTTTGAAACCATTGGGCATGAACGACACGGGTTTTGATGTGCCGGCGGCGAAAGCGTCACGACTAGCCGCGTTGTACAACCACAACGACAAAGACAATTCCACCATTCGGCTTGAAGATATGGAAGACAATGTTCTGAAGCCACCTGCAGCGTTTTCGGGCGGCGGCGGATTGGTTTCTACCGCTTCCGATTACTGGCGTTTTTTGCAGATGCTCGAAAATGGTGGCGAACTAGATGGCGTACGAATTGTTTCGCCGACCACCATTGACTTGATGACAACGAATCATCTTCCCGACAATCAGGACGTTTCGCAGTTCGGTCGCACGCTCGGCGAGGAAGTGTTTTATGACGGCCTTGGATTTGGTTTGGGCTTCGCTGTTGTCATTGATCAGGCAAAAACTCGTGTTGCTTGCTCTAACGGCACCTATTCGTGGGGCGGCATGGCAAGCACTGCCTTCTGGATCGACCCTGTCGAAGAAATCACTGCCACGTTCTACACACAGTTGGTTCCGTCCACCACGTACCCCATTCGACCAATTCTGCGCAGCATGGTCTACGGCGCAATCACCGAATAGTTATTGTTTTTTCTGTATTCGATATCCGCAGTCTTCCAGGACGTTCCAGAAGGCTTGCAAGCCTAAATCAAACGCAATTTTTTCTTGAGCGATTGCGTCCACCGGTTGCAAAGTGTCGCCGCGTAGGTAGCGCGACGGATCGTCCCAGGTGAAACATGGTGTGGATGGAAGTGCATCGATGGCGCATTTGATTGGCGCGGTGTACGACCACACATTTTCGTAACAGAATCGACGAACCCCTGCCTCATACAAGGTGCGAGTGATCTCTTTGAGGGGCAACCGTCCGCTACCAAAAGGCACTCCTTGAACCACTGGGCCGTCGGGCGACTGCAGAAGGACATGGTCTTTGGCGTGGACTCGTGAAATAAACGGCGCCATGGCCTGTAGTGCAACGAGCGGATCTTCACCAACCATCTGACTATTGCCGTAATCGTATAGTGCACGGATCATTGGATGATCTACCGCGCCGAGGATGTGAGCGAGGACCGGGCCAGTGAAGTCTTCGTGATTCTCGAGTACCACCATGACACCATGTTTTTCAGCAACTGGGGCGATGAGCCGAAGATCTCGAATTGTCCACTCGATGATGTCACTCAGTTCACCCGAATACTTGGTGTAAGTCCGAAGCGTGTCTGCACCACATGCAGCAGCAACTTCAATCATCTTCGACATATTTTCGAACCGTGTATCGGATGTGTCTAGCTCGAGAGCGAGACCCAACTGGCGGGCAGACTCTTGTACCGCGGCAAAGTGGGAGTCGGACGTGCCACACAAGTCGCGGTAATTCGTTCCATTCGCAGAGACGTTGACTCCAGTAAAACCGCGATTTTTCATGTCCTGAAAATACGAAAACACGTCGTAATTGGAAATGTCTCGATACCTCAGGTGGTAGCGCAGTGAAAAGCTATGAACATGGACAGAAATGTCGGTCATTGCAAACCTCGCAACAATTCTAATTCTGCTGCCGCCGCTCGCTGGTACGTAGATGACACTAGGGGAGCACTTCGAGCCAAACTTTTGACGCGCCAGATGCAATAAGCGGCAATGCGATAGTGCCACGAGGCCGCGTCTCGCCGGTAGCGCTTGACTACGTTTGCGTCGGGATATGAAGCGAGGAATTTTTCGGAAGTTAAAAAACTATGCGGTGCGCAGTTGTAGAGAATCATCATTGCTGGCGACAGAAAACAAGCAAGATCTTCGACGGGGTCGCCGATCCCTGGGCATTGCCAGTCGATGAGTACGAGACCTGCTCTCGTGCGCAAGAGATTTCCTGGCCCGCAGTCTGTGTGCACCAATGTAAGTGGAGCATGGGATGGACCCGCCGCATGAGACGGACGCAATTTGCGCAACTCATTGGCTTGAGGAGACCGAACATTGGCGATCATTGAGTCGCCGTGTTGGCGCGCGCGAGTTGCCGAATTGTGCAGCCGTCGTATTCCTCTTGGTGGGGTTGCACGATGAACTTTGGAGAGGAGTTGTGCGACATCGCTTACTCCTTTTGCCCACGTGGTGCCGACGACAAATTCGTAGGTGACTTGCGCAAGTGATCGTCCGCGGGCGGCGGTGTACGAGACAAATTCTGGAGCAATGCCGGTGCCCGATAGGTGGGCCAGTACTCGTGCTTCGTGATCGGGAAGATTTGGGTACATGGGGTTTGGGATACCGACGGGAATTCGATAGTTCTTTTCAATCAACCAGTGATTGTCGTGACGAACCTTCCAGATCTCATTGGCGTATCCACCTTGGAGCGGTATCCGAGTATTCACTTTGCTCATTTCAAAAATGAGTGGAGAGTATCGAGCAGTGGCGTAGGAACTTCAACACCAGAAACTTGTGCGTTGAGTCGATGTGCAAGTCGTTGGTCACCAGGCAATCGGACTCCTTGATCACTAGTCAGTGCTGCCAATTCGGTTTCAATTCGGTGCAGGAAACCGCTTCCCGCTGTGGGCGTTGGGTCGATCGCAATGATCACCTGACCGACATCGGGTGGACCACCGGTCTTGTCTCCAAAGCTTGAAGATTCGAAGGAAAAGTTTGATCCAGTTATCCCTCCTGCCAAAATGTCGACGAGCAGTGCGAGAGCAGTGCCCTTATGACCAGCAGCGGGTGCCATCGAGCCGTCCAGTCCTGCCTGCGCATTGGTGGTTGGGTTGCCATCCACATCCAAAGCCCAGCCCAGAGGAATTGGTTCTCCGGCTTGGGCCGCCGTGTTTACTTTGACCCAGGCAACAACAGATGTGGAGAAGTCTGCAACTACGCACGAACTGTCTTGTCGTGGTGCAGCCCACGCAATTGGATTAGTTCCAAAAAAGGGTCGCCGACCGCCCGCAGCAGAAACCGCTGAAGATGAGTTGGCAAACATCATCGCCACGAGTCCTTGTTGGGCGAGTCGTTCTACAAACCATCCAAGAACTCCTGCCGAATAGGAATGCGAGATTGCCATCATGCCGATGCCGCACGATTTCGTTGCAGCAACTAAATGGTCCTCTCCAAATTCGAATGCGGGGTGACAAAATCCGTGCTGTGCATCAACGAGCACGACCGCAGACCGGGGTGAGCTGAGCGTTGGAGTCGCTGTTCCATCTACTTTTCCGCAGAGTAAGTGCTCTGCGTACGTTGGCAGGTATCCAAGCCCTACGTTGCGAATCCCATCTGCTTCGGCATCTCTGATGCTGCGCGCAGTTGCATCAGATTGAAATGGTGTCGCGCCACACGATTGAAGAACTCTTGTACTTAAGTCTTTGACTTCGTCCAGCGTTAACCGAGCCATGGGTATGAATGCTAGTCAGTGTTAATAGTGCGAGTAAATGCGCCCGGTTCGTCGATGACGAAACCATGCTCGTCTACGTTCACATCTACTTCGTTGCCCGTGAGCAGGCTGATGTAACGCCAGCTGTGCGTATCTAAACGCGTATACATCTGTGGAACAACGGTGACGCCAAGTGTTTCAATATCGATGGTGATCACGTTTTGTGAAGCGCTATGACCAACATGCAGCGGCAACCGCCGAATTGGGATCACGTTTGTGAATGGGGTGCCTGCCAAATCGATGTCGATGCAGCCGTCTAGTTCGGTGCGATGCGCGCCGTTCATTTCGCCCCATCTGCCATGGCCGTCGGTGGCAAGCCACAAGTCGGGTTCATCCATGTCGCGAAACAATAAAAACTGCTGCACCACCCACTGGGCCGACATGCGCACAACAAATGTGGCGTCATCGGCGCCAATCGTGCCGTTGGCTGTCCATCCTTCGTTCTCCCACGCCAAGTCCACGCTGCTGACATGCGCCCCATCGAGCATTGTCCACGAGGCACTGAAGCCTGATGCGCCTAGCGGTGTGTACTGCGGCATGGCTACAGCATCGC
>CAMDJX010000082.1 GCA_945900735.1 Acidimicrobium ferrooxidans DSM 10331
CCTTCTAATGAAATTTCCATAACTGGAAACGCTAGTCGTCAGGGCGTAATCATGCTCACACGGACTTGCTGTATGCGCCTGCCATCCAGAACCTCGGCACTGAAGCGCCAACCGGCGTGGTCGACGGACTCGCCAACAACCGGCACGTGACCAAGCATTCCGAAAATGAAGCCACCAATTGTGTCGTACTCCGTCTCAGGGATCTTCATCTCCAAGTCATCATTAATTTTGGAAATTGGCGTGGAACCGATTACAAGGTAATCACCATTTGTTAGATGTTGCATGAATTCTTCTTCGTCATCATGTTCGTCGACGATCTCGCCCACCAACTCCTCGAGGCAGTCCTCGAGCGTTGCAAGACCCGCAATAATGCCGTACTCGTCGGCGACCATCACCATGTGAAACTTCTTTGCCTGCATATTGCGCATTAAGTCGGCCACCAGTTTGCTCTCGGGAACAACCTCAACTTCACGCATCAGCACTCGAACCGACTCTTTGCCACGTCCGCTTCGCTCGGCGATTACAAGGTCTTTTACGTACACAATTCCTTCGACATCATCAATCTCATCTTCGTCCTTGCGGAAGATCGGCAGTCGGCTGAAGCCCTCTTCAACCGCACGATCAAGTGCTTCCGAGACGGTGAGCGTGTCATCGATGAACACCACGTCGGGACGCGGCACCATGATCTCGCGTACGACGGTGTCACCAAACTCGATCACCGACTCGATGAGTTCGCGCTCCTCGTGTTCGATAACGCTGTCTTGCGCTGCCGCCTCAACAATTCCCAAAAATTCTTGTTCACCGATAAACGGCCCTTGCTTGAGACCCTCACCCTTAACGATGATGTTTGTGAGTTTGATCAATGCATTAGACGCAATGCGAAGCGGCCAGAACCGCACGAGCAATTCGATAGGCCGTGCCGTGATGGTCGCGCCCTTGACGGGGTGCAACAAGGCATAAGTCTTTGGCACGGCTTCAGCCAACACAAAGAACAGCACAACGTTGATTGCGACACCGATAGCAACACCTGCTGCACCAAATAGCCTTCCGGCCACAATGCCCATGAGTGTTGCTTGCACTGTTTGGCAGACGTTTACCGTGAGCAGCAAAGGGTTCACCCACATCGTTGGATGCTCGGCTAAACGCACCAACGCCTTCCCGGATTTAACTCCCTTCTCGGCAAGCGCAGCGGCGCGCGGCTTGGTCATCTGCGACATGCTCATTTCGGCCAGCGCCAAAAAAACGAGAACAATGAGCAACACACCGATACCGGCAAGCATCCAGTAGTCGGAAGTAGTTGGTGTTTTCGCAAACAATGAAATCATGAGGGTTCCTTTTGTATGTGACGGAACTCCGCAGGAGTTTCATGTCCCCAGTGCAATGATTCCAAATGAAGCTTTTCGCGTGCGTGCATGGCTGCTTCGGCACTCGGTGTGTCGTGGTCGTTACCGAGCACATGCAATATGCCATGTACAACCAGTAGAGCAATCTCATCGTCCAGAGTTCCTGCATGGTTTGGTGCCTGCTTGGACGCGACCGATGGGCACACCACTACGTCGCCTAGCAGCAGCGGGTAATCGGACATATCGAGCGGTTGATGATCGGGGCTTTTAGACATTGCGCCCGGGCCTGGCGTGCGAACTGCCTCTACTGCGTCGAGCGGAAACGACAGTACATCGGTTGGATATGAATTACCCATGTACTGGGCATTTAGCTCGGTCATGGTTCGCTCATCGACAAAAATCAACGTCAATTCGGTATTGCCCCTGACACCTTCGGCTGTCAGCACGTTGACTGCAAGCCTTTGCCATCGCGCGATGTCGACGACAACATCGTGTTGCTCGTCGGCAGTAAAAACTTCTATTTCGCCTTCGCCACCAACGCGGCGAGGCTTTGCAAAACTTGGCCTCATTTAGTGTCCGCCTGCCCTATGTGCACTGGGTGCGGGAGCAACCTTTTCGTAGGCCGCAACTATGTCGGCGACGATTCGGTGACGAACCACGTCATCGGCGTTCAGATGGACAAACGTGAGGTCCTTGATGCCAGTGAGAATGCGCTCGATTCCAAGCAAGCCGCTACGCCCATCTGGCACGTCAACCTGAGTGGTGTCGCCTGTAACAACGACCTTCGTTCCGAAGCCGATTCGGGTGAGGAACATCTTCATCTGCTCTGGAGTGGTGTTCTGTGCTTCGTCAAGAATGACGAAACTATTATTCAACGTTCTACCTCGCATGAACGCCAAAGGTGCCACTTCTACGATTTGTCTTTCTAAATATGTCTTCGCTTGTTCGGCGCCAACCATGTCGTGCAATGCATCGTAGAGAGGGCGCAAGTATGGATCGATCTTTGCAGTCAAGTCGCCTGGCAAGAAACCCAATCGCTCTCCAGCTTCCACAGCAGGACGAGTGAGGATGACGCGCTGAACACGCTTTGCAACAAGCGACTGCACAGCCATTGCTACGGCAAGCCAACTTTTACCCGTACCGGCGGGGCCAACACCAAAGGTAATGACGTTTTCGTTGATCGCGTGCACATAACGACGTTGGCCAGCAGTTTTTGCTCGCACATTTTTGCCTGTGCTGGTGCGAAGAATCTCTTCGGTCAAAATGACGCTGGGGCTTTCATTGGCCTGCACCATGACTAAGGATCGAGCCAAAACTGAACGATCTAAATTCTCGCCACGCTGCAGCAGCGAAGTCAGTTCTTCAAACAAGCGGGACAGTGTCGCCGATTGAGCGCCAGTGATCGCTATCTCGTTGCCGCGAACACGAATGGTTGATTCGGGAAATTCGGTCTCGATGAATCGAAGGTGCTCATCGCGCTCGCCAAGCAGCCCAGCCATTAGATGTGCGCCAGGCACGACGAAGGTAACGCCAGGAGTGATAGCGGTCATTGACGAATCATGCAGTACGACTGCGGCAGTTACTCATGCTCCCGAAATTCTAGCGGAAACGTACCTTGCTTAGTTTGGCGAGGTGAGCAGGCTTTCTTGGGGGTTGTCCGCATGGGAGTCGCTCACAACGGCCGACTTGAAGTCGAGTGCGTAATAGCGCTGAACCGTAAGTGGCAACAGATCGGCCTCTCCGACCATCCGTGCCATTCTGCGCATCAATTCGGCTGCGCCACCAGTTGCGTTTGGCTGATTCTCTTCGGGCATGTCAAACACCAGCAACGAACCTTCGCGGGCTTCAACCGCCATGGCTTGGCGAGCCATGAAGATGCTCGCACCACGAGTCACATAACCGGGATCAACAACTGCCCACACCACATAGTGAACGCGTCCAAATTTGAACTTTTCTGGAAAGTGTTGTTTGAAATAATGCTCGCTGAGCCAGCGCGTCCGTTTTATGTCCGTTGCTATCAAGGTCATCGCAATCGGGTCGTTGTCCTCCCAGACAACCCATGCCCGGTTGGTCGAATCGCCAAGTTGGTCGTTGAATTCTTCTCGATCCAACATCTCGTGAGTCACAGTTTCCTGCGCAAGCTGCAAATACGAACGCGTGTACAACGCCCACAATTGATCCCTCAACGTAGGGTCAAGAACTGGCGAGTGGCGAGTAACGAACATGTATGCGGTCTCCAAAACAGGGCGCCGCGAACGACACCCGAGGTCTACACCTCCGCCTGATTCAAAAATACCCCATCCTGAGCCATGAAAATGGGATGTAGTACCGTTTTTCGAGTGACGACTCCTCCATTTGCCCGCGCTTCTTGGGCTTTAGTGGGTGTCGGTTGCGTCTTGGCTGTAGCCAACTCTTTTGCGTTATCCACTCAGGTCAGTTCGGCTCTGTATCTCATTGCCACCCTTCAATTAGCGCCTGCCGTATTCATCTCTGTGCGCAAGCAAAGGCCTGATCGGGCCATCTGGCCCACACTTATCGCGATTGCCACGCTCTCTGCCGTTGCCCAATTGTTGGACGGATCATTTTCCACTAACCCAGAGCTACAGGCAATTCCCGAATCACTTTTTCTAGGAGTACAAGTTTTGCTCGCAGGCGGATTGTTGTTCATTATTCGTCGCAGGCTTGGTAACGAACCATTTAGCGTTCTCACAGATGGACTCATTGTTGCTCTTGGTGCTTGGTTTTTGATTTGGATCGCGTTTTTACAACCAGTCTCCCAACTGACCGATCAAACATTGCTCGTAACAGTTCTAGGAGCAATCACGCTGGGAATTAGCGCGATTGTGCTGTTCTCGCTTGCAACTTTGTTGTTTGGTGACGAGGCGCGATCACCTTCCGTGTGGCTGGTGGCCGGCGCAATTGCATTTACTTTGCTCGGAGATTTCATGTACTCCGCGGTCGACTCTGGCAGAGCCGACTTCTCGCAGGTTCACGCCTCCTCCGCATACATTCTCTGTTTGTTCTTTGCATCAGCAGCCTTCGTTCACCCAAGCATCTCGACGCTTACCGCGCATGGCCCAGTACCGCAGCAACGCCCGCTGCTTGGCAGGCTTATCGTCACCACAGCGGCGCTCACCATTCCGGTACTTGTGCTCGCACTCACCGACCCAGCCGACAATTCCGACAGAGCAGTGCGCGCAATTTCCATTTTTGTGCTCACTGCTGCAGTAACTGCTCGAGTAATTCATGCCGTGCGCGCAAACGCACAAACACAGCGGGAACTCATCTTTTCTGCAGAGACCGACGCACTCACTGGTTTGCCGAACAGGCCGCTGATGCTCACCCACGTCAGCAACGCACTGATTGGTGCTTGGTCTGAAAGCAGACAGCCAACCGTTCTCTTTATTGACGTTGATCGGTTCAAGAACATCAACGATTCACTCGGCCATCAGGCTGGAGACAATGTGCTTGTCGCGGTCTCGCAGCGCCTTCGAAACGTCCTTCCAGCCCGGTGCATCGTTGGGCGTATATCTGGAGACGAATTTGTCGTGCTCGATGCTCAGACGAAAAATCAAACCGACGCCATGTTGCTGGCCGACCGTATTCTTGAAAGTTTCAATGAACCACTTTCGTTGCGCCAAGGCGACGTGTTTGTCTCCGCCAGCATTGGCGTTGCCACCTATCACCCGAAAATCACTGCAACCGCAGACGACCTTCTTCGCCACGCCGACACCGCCATGTACCGCGCCAAAGACGCAGGACGAAATTGCGTTGCGGTATTTGACGAATCGATGCTTGAACGTGTGACTCAGAGGCTTGCCGTTGAAACCGCCCTGTATCGGGCTCTCGAACGCCGCGAACTTCGATTGGTGCATCAGCCGATAGTCGATATCGACTTGGGTGACGTCGTTGGTTTCGAGGCACTTATGCGCTGGGAACGCGAAGACGGTTCGATGATTTCGCCAGCCGAGTTCATCCCAATTGCTGAAGAAACGGGAACAATTGTTCCAATCGGTGCATGGGCATTGCTTGAAGCTCTTACCCACTTGCGCGGCTGGATTTCTGAGGGCGCCTGCCGCAGCGACGCAACCATGTCGGTAAACGTTTCGCCTCGCCAGTTGCATGACCCAAACTTTGTTGCAGTTGTCAGCGAAGCACTTATGCGTTCGCACGTACCTGCCGAGCAGTTGTGGCTTGAGATAACGGAAGGCGTGATGATTGCGCAACCCGATCAGGC
>CAMDJX010000083.1 GCA_945900735.1 Acidimicrobium ferrooxidans DSM 10331
GGCCCCGTCGAGCAAGCCGGCCCCGGCGCTGCAGTAACAGTGCTGCTGCAGGACGATTTATCGATATCCCGCGGAGACATGCTGTGCCGCCCCAACAACAGGCCACGAGTTGCTCAAGAGTTGGAAGCAATGGTGTGCTGGATGGACGACGCATCGCCGCTTCAGACGAACAAGATTTATTCGGTCAAGCACACCAGCCGAGTCGTGCGCGCAAAATTCACCGATGTCTTGTACCGACTGAACATCTCCAACTTGCATCGAGAAACCGATGTAACTGGTTTGCAGATGAACGAAGTTGGCCGCGTCACACTGCACACCACTGCCCCGTTGATGTTTGACGACTATCACCAGAATCGCTCTACGGGCTGTTTCATCATCGTCGACGAAGCCACTGGCCAAACTGCCGGCGCAGGAATGCTGTTGTCTCCTCGAACATGAACACACCCATCTGGCATCAGCCGAGCATGAGTCGGCAAGAACGCTGGGATTCACTTGCATTTCACGGCATGACGTTGTGGCTTACTGGGCTTTCTGGCTCCGGTAAATCGACAATTGCGCACGAGCTTTCGCAACAGTTGGTGCAGGACGGAATATTTTCATATGTCCTCGACGCCGACAACGTACGGCACGGCCTCAATAACGATCTTGGCTTTTCCGATGCCGACCGAACCGAAAATGTTCGGCGCGTGGCCGAGGCCGCACGGCTGTTTGCCGACTCTGGCGCAGTAACCATTGTCCCCATCATCAGCCCATTCGCAAGCGGCAGAGAACACGCGCGCAACATCCACACCGAAGACGGCCTCACGTTCCTAGAAGTTTTCGTGGCAGCCAGCCTCGAAACATGCGAGGAGCGCGACACCAAGGGGCTGTATGCCAAGGTGCGATCTGGCGACATGAAGGGGCTCAGCGGTGTGGATGCACCATACGAGGCGCCCGTTACTCCAGACATCGTTGTGGGTGACAACGAGCAAAGTGTTGAGGCATCGGTTGCAATTCTGCGCAGCGCGGTGATGGCACGTATCGAGATTGGCCGGTAACGAAAAGTGGCCAACGAACAGCAACACAACCTGCCCGAGCTGTTGGGATATGCGCTCGTTGCTCCACGTATCAAAGTGATGTACGTGCCAACGACCAAGGTGGCATGCAGCACACTGAAGTTGTTTATCTCGCAGGCCGAAGGCTGCTACAACGCATCGGTTGCGCAAGAGATCATTACCCCGAACATCTCGCAAGAACAGACTGTTCACAACTACCGCGTGCACGGGCTGACACGGTTTTTAGACATGAACGACAAAGAGAAATGGGAGATAATCAACTCGCCGGATTGGCTACGTATCGCCGCGCTTCGCGACCCGATTAAGCGCGCGTATTCATCGTGGGAAAACCGTGCATTTCTGCGGGCGCCTGGCACACCGCAGAGCGTGATCGACGCATGCGGCGACGTACTGGTCGATGGCCGAGTAGACGTGGCGGCAACGTTTAAGAAGTTTGCTCGAGTAATTCATGCCGACCGCGACTCGTTTGCAATCGACGATCACTTCCGCCCCCAGTTCAACACGCTGTATTCCAACCAAGTGCATTACCACCACCTCATTCGTATTGACAACCACGGCGAGATGCAGAACCTTGCCGACATTGTTAACAAGCGTGCGGGAACCAATATTGCGCTGCAGCGGCTGAACAGCGGCCTCGGCATCAAGCCGGAACAAGTGTGCGACAAAGAAACTGCCGACTTGATTGCGGCAACCTACAAAGAAGACTACGAATGGTTCGGCTTTGCCGCCCACCAAATCAACGCACCCACTGCATCCTTCGTGCTCGACCCCCTTCAGCAAGCACTGCTCCTCAACCTTCGCCAAACCACCGAGCGATTGCAGATTCTTTCTCGTGCCGCGTTTAATCGCGTTGGTTTCCGTTACGGGCTTACCCAAATGCGAAAGTCGCTATGGATTCGAATAACCAACCCAAAGGCCAAGGGCGACACTCGTTTATTGCAGTGGTAGTTTGCAACGCATCATGAGCGACAAGGCAACAGCAAAGATCGGCGTAGTCACCGTTTCCGACCGCGCATTTGCAGGCGTCTACGAAGACTTGGGCGGCCCCGCCGTCATCAGTTTCCTCACCCAGCATCTCACCAGCGAATGGGTTGCGGTTTCTCGCGTTGTCCCCGACGAGACCGATGTAGTGGCTGCAACCCTGATCGAGCTGGCCGACACCGAGCATTGTTCGCTCATTGTTACCACTGGCGGCACGGGCCCCGCAGTGCGTGACATCACTCCTGAAGCAACCGAGCAAGTGTGTGAAAAGATGATGCCGGGCTTCGGTGAGTTAATGCGCCAAGTAAGCCTGCAGGTGGTGCCGACCGCGATCTTGTCGCGTCAGACCGCCGGCATTCGGGGCTCGTCGCTGATCATCAATTTGCCGGGCAAGCCCTCTTCGATTTCCGATTGCCTCACCGCGGTCTTGCCAGCGACGCCGTATTGCATCGACATCATCGGTGGCGCACATCTTGAAGTTGGCAACGGGCTCGAAGCCTTTCGCCCAAAATCAAAATAACGATTACTTGCTGGCGTCGTACGCCTGACCAGCAGCTTTTGGTGCACGGCTGCGGCCAACAAAACCTGCGACTACCACGAGCGTCACGATGTAGGGAGCCATCAACAAGAACTCGGATGGGATGCCCGTATCCAAGTTGGACATTTTCAACTGAATCGCCTCGGCCAAACCAAACACCAACGCTGCAGTAAGGGCACCCACTGGGTGCCAGCGGCCGAAGATCACCGCGGCGAGAGCGATGAACCCGCGTCCACTCGTGATGTTTTGATCAAACCTCCCCACCGTGCCGATGGGCCACCACGCGCCGCCGATACCCGCAATTGCACCAGCTAGCCACACGTTGCGATATCGCAGCTTGAGCACGTCGATACCCAAAGTGCCCGCAGCCTGCGGGTACTCGCCTATCGCGCGAGTGCGAAGCCCCCATCGCGTGCGATACATGAACCATGTAGTGGCCGCGACAGCAAAAAAGGAAAAATACACAAAGTACGTTTGCGTAAATAGCGCCACGCCAATAACTGGAATGTCGCTGAGCAAAGGCACTGCATACGGCGTAAATGGTTTAACGATGTTGTATTCGGGATACGGGGTGAGCACTCGTTGAGACAAAAAGCTAGTTAACCCAAGTGAGAAGAAGTTGATGGCAAAACCAACAATGACTTGATCGACACGGAAACGAATGGCGAACACGGCGAGCAAGGCCGAAAGCCCCACGCCCATTGCCATCGCACCCAACACGCCGACCCAAGGGCCATACAACGACCCAAGCACGGCACCAGCAAATGCGCCACCAAGCAACTGGCCTTCAATTGCGATGTTGATGATTCCGCTGCGCTCACACAAGATGCCAGCGATTGCGCCAAGCGTGATTGGAACGCTGCGCGTGACGGTGTCTTGCAACATTCCGGTCAGGTTGAACGACCCACCAGATGTTGCCCATGCCAAGAACCCCACTACAAACATTGCCGTTGCAAATGCCAGCACCACGTTCGTCCACTTGCCAAAGCCCCGATACAACTGAATTGCTCCGAGCGCACCAAGTAACACTGCAAGCGCTTGAGCAAAAGGCTGCGCAGGCAGCACAAGCGTGAACGAATCGACAAGCTTGAACCCTGCATCGCCTGGCCGGGCAGATAAGAAAAAGGCCGAAACAAGGGCGAGGAAGATGAGCGACATGCCCACATTGCGCGCGCGCTTCTTCTGTTCCAGCGACAACATTGGCGTTGCAATCTCGGCGGTGCTCATGATCCCCAACCCCTAAATGTTTGGCCAGCAGTGACAGTTGCATTCTTGGTTCGCCAAATTGTCTTCACTAGCAAAGGAGCGGCAATGAACATAACAATCAGCGCACGCAACACAATGATCAAGTCGATGGGCACATCACTATTTGTCTGCATCTGGCGACCGCCCGCCTGCAAAGCTCCAAACAAAATTGCAGCAACGAGTGTGCCGAGCGGCGTGGACTGACCGAGGAGTGCGATAGCGATCGCGTCGAAACCTATGTTTCCAGCGAAGTTAGTTGACGCATATCCGTACGTGCCCAATACCTCGGCCGCACCCGCCAAACCAGCGAACCCACCGGCGAACATCATTGACAGCACAGTGAGCCGCTTGACATGCATACCCGCGTATGTGGCCGCATCCGCATTAAGGCCGTAGGCGCGAAATTCAAAACCCGTTGTTGAATATTTGAGGAACCACCAGTACGCCAGCACTGCAGCTACAGCAACGATGAACCCGATGTGCGCAATCAAATCAGAGCGGCCGTCCAAGAAGCCAAACAGCCGCGGCATACGCCCCTCAACGCTTACCAGTTTGGAAATAGGGTCGGTTCGATCTTCGCGTTGAAACAAGTTCGTCTTCAGTAACCACAAGATGAGAAACGCCGCAATGTTGTTCAGCATGATTGTGGTGATTACTTCGTGCGCACCCGTGCGGGCTTTCAAGATGCCAGGAATAGCCCCGAAGATTGCGCCACCCACTGCCCCTGCGATAATCGCGAGAGGAACTTGGATGTATCCGGGCCCGTCCATTGCAAAACCAACCCACAGGGCGGTCATGCCACCGGCAAGCATTTGGCCAGTTGCGCCGATGTTGAAAAGGCCCGCCTTAAATGCAATCGCGACAGAGACTCCGCACAAGATAAGAGGAGTGGAACTATTGATGGTGTTCGAAATTGCGCGCAACGAACCAAACGAACCAACGACAAGCGCCCAGTATGCGCTGCCAACCGTGGAAAGTGCACCGATGATGTCGCCATCTCGGAGGTTGTCGATATCGGACACGACGATGATGAACGCGCCGACCACAAGCGCCGAGAGCACAGCAAGAAACGTGAGTTTGAGTGAACTGATCTTGTTCAGGCGCTCGCCCAAATAGTTAAACAAACGCTTCATTTCTGCACCACACCATCTGGGCGCGAACCAGCCATGTACAGACCAACTTCCATCGGCGACACCTTCTTCGGATCGAGTTCGGCCACCACTTTGCCCCGGTACATCACCAGCAATCGGTCAGACAGCGCCATCACTTCTTCTAGCTCGGTGCTAACGATCAGCACCGCAGTGCCGGCGTCGCGCTCCTGAACAATGCGTGAGTGAATGTATTCGATACTGCCAACATCAACGCCACGAGTTGGCTGTGCAGCAATTGTGAGCCTGAGATCTCGGCTTAGTTCGCGAGCAACAATGACCTTTTGCTGGTTGCCACCAGACAGCGTGCCTACACCTGTTTCCTTGCTTGGCGTTCTGATGTCGTATTCGCCGATCAACGTGTCAGAGACTGCATTGGCCGCATCCCAATCAACTACCAATCCGTGGGAGAACTGATTGTCGTGATAACGAGTAAGCACCAAGTTCTCGGCAACGCTCAGCCCGCCCACAAGACCTTGGCGTTGTCGGTCTTCTGGAATATGGGCCATTCCCAAAGAATGGCGCTCGCGTGGGTCGCTGTTCGT
>CAMDJX010000084.1 GCA_945900735.1 Acidimicrobium ferrooxidans DSM 10331
TGCCGACGAGCCATCAGATTGCGGACCATCTCGGGGTCGTTGCGCAGAAGTCGTACGTCGATCACTGAACATTGAGGCTAGCGGTGGAGTACGCCGCGAGGGGTGTGGTTTGCCTACTGTTGCTCTGTGCGCACCAACGCCTCGAGCCATCTATACGCAGTTGAAGTGGAAGGGCTCGTCGTGCAGTACGACCAGATCACTGCAGTAAACAGCGTCTCCTTTGCCGCCAGAACGGGAAAGGTGACGGTCATTCTCGGCTCCAATGGCGCGGGCAAAACGTCCACGCTTGAGGTGTGCGAGGGCTTCCGTCGCTCAAATTTGGGCTCGGTGCGGGTGCTTGGATTCGACCCCCTGCACGAACGTGACGCGCTGAACCAACACATGGGCGTGATGCTGCAAGACGGTGGTGTCTACCCCAGTGCGCGCGTGGGTGAAGTAATCGATCATTACTGCGCGTTGTATGGCAACCGAATGGTGGCGAAGGATTTAGTTGAGCGCGTGGGATTAACGCATCGTCAATCAAGCACCTGGAGGCGGCTCTCTGGCGGAGAGAAGCAGCGCTTGTCGCTTGCCTTGGCGCTTGCCGCGAAACCCGACATTGCATTCCTTGATGAACCGACGGCAGGTGTCGATGTTGAGGGACGAGAAATGATTAGGGATGTTGTGCGCGATCTTTCGTCAAATGGTTGCACGGTAATCATGGCAACACACGAACTGGATGAGGCCGAGCGCTGCGCCGACGATGTGATTGTTTTTCATCAAGCAGCAATCGTCGCTAGCGGCACATTGCAATCGTTGCGCCAAGGGCATGACGAGATTCGCTTTACAACGGAACGCGGCATAGACCCCGTTGCACTCTCTGCCCACATAGGAAGAACGGTGGTGCAGGACGGAGCCGACTATGTGGTTGCGGGGACAAGCGACGCAAAGATCATCGGATTGATTTCTGACTGGCTTGCCGAACAACATCAGGGCTTGGACAATCTGCGCGCCGGTTCACAACGCCTTGAGGAAATTTTCCGGCGTCTGACACAACGGAGCAAATCGTGAGCGTCTTACTTGCACAGCTGAAGTCTGAATTGCGTGTCATTGCCAGGAATGGCGAACAACTACTGGTGATCATTGGCATCCCCACGATTCTTCTCGTCTTTTTCAGCCAGGTAGATGTGCTCCCACGAGGCGATCAGAACGCGGTTGACTTTTTGTTGCCGGGGATACTTGCACTAGCGGTGATGTCGACCGCGATGGTCAGCCTTGGAATTGCAACTGGCTTTGAGCGGTCCTACGGAGTACTAAAGCGATTGGGTGCTACCCCGCTTGGCACTCGTCGACTTGTGCTTGCAAAGAGCCTCGCCGTCGTGTTGGTAGAGGTGGTGCAGTTGCTGGTCTTGATAGGCGTGGGATTGATCCTTGGCTGGCGCGGCGACTTGGGTGCTGTTGCGCCTGTAGTTGGCGCGGTCCTGCTTGGAACCCTTGCCTTTGCAGGTATTGGCCTGACGCTGGCCGGAACGTTGCGTGGCGAGGTGAACTTGGCGGCACAAAATGGCCTGTATCTAGTGCTGCTGTTGATTGGCGGGATCATGTTCCCACTCGACTCGCTGCCCAATTGGTTGCAGGTTCCCGCGCAACTCCTGCCATCTAGTGCACTTGCCGATGTAATGCGCGGCGCACTCACCGAAACATCCCTCAACGGTGGTGCCGCGTGGATTGTGCTTGCAGTATGGGCCCTGGTTGCCCCAGTAACTGCCGCGAAATTCTTTCGCTGGCAGTAACTATTCGCTTATTTGCTGTTTGGGTTCGGTTGGTGGCGCGGTTTTATCAAACGCTGCTTCAACATCGCTGAACGTTAACGGTTGTTCCGTGTAGCCCACCTCGGAGAAAAACCCTCGAATGAAACGGCGAAAGAAGATCACCACAATGATTGTCCAGAGGTACATGCCACCAAAGGTTTTCATCACTGCTCCGCCCAATTGCTGATCGGTTTGCACTGAGAGCCCCCACACTCGAACGGCGATGTCGTACTGCTTGTAAACGGCATTGTCGGCAAACGTAAGCCACGCTGCAGGCACCGTAGGAATCACCGACATCAGGAACAAATAGATCATCTTCCCGCCGTAGCCAATGCGCAACGATGGGTCCGGAGAGCACACAGGCATCCACATCAAAAATGCCGTAACTATAAGAATCACGTGCAGTCCATAATGCAGCGGTCCGTTAGAAACGCTTTGGTTGACCAGTGCAGGAATATGCAAGACCATCACCACCAGATTGAAGAGCACACCAGCGACCGGTGGCCATGCGAGGTACCGCATCACTTTGCGACCTACACCGTCCCCGAAGATCGCACGGAACAACCACTGGGGTATGGCAATCAACATCAGGGGCGGAATGAAATAGGCAACGGCCATGTGCTGCACCATGTGCACCGAATACAGATATTCCTCGGAAATGTCGTGAATTGGCCAGTCGGTTGCAATCCACATCAATGCTGCACCCGCCGTGAAGGCGGTGATTTGTCGGCGCGTAACAATGACGCCCTTGCCAACAGCCCGAGGGCCAATAACCCTGATGGCGTATATGTAGCTACCAACAACCGCGGCCATGACCAACCACACTTCGACGTGGCGTTGAAAGCGCCATGGGCTTACAAACTCGGTTACTTCAGCCAACATGTTCGGCCTGCCCCACTATGTCTTTCGGGTAATTACGAAAAGAAGTGGAAGGTTGCTAGGGCCACGCAATACACGCCAATTGCAAGGATGAGGCCGGCGTAGAAAATCCATGTAAACATTTTGTTATCAAATTTCAAGTGCATGAAGTAACTGACCACCATGATGAACTTGACGACCATCATGATCATGAGCGCCGGCATAAACAGACGGCCGAAGTCGACGTAATACGTGGAAACCTCGAGCGCGGTAATCGCGGCCAAAATCAAAGCAATTTTGATGTATCCAGCATTGGACATGCCGTGCTCTTCGGTGTGGGTGGTGGTGTCAGTGCTCATGATCAGACCGGAATCAGGTAGATAAGCGTGAAGATAATGATCCACACGATGTCGACGAAGTGCCAATACAAACCGAGCATCTCGACAGTTTCAGACTTGCTGCCCGGCACCTTGCTTCGCTTCATGATGCCAAGTGTGGACATCAACATGATGATGCCCACAGTTACGTGTACCCCGTGGAAACCGGTGAGGACGTAGAAGCTAGATGTGAAAAGGCTGGTAGAGAAGCCCATTCCTTCGTTATAAAACGCTGTGAATTCGTATACCTGGCCGCCCACGAATGTTGCGCCAAGTAGCGCAGTGACGGCAACCCAGAGGTAGGTGTTGCGATCATCGCCCTTGTGTGCAGCCGACACGCCGAGCACCATCGTGAGTGAGCTCATGAGCAACACGAAGCTGCTGACAGAAGTGAATGGAATATCAAACACCTGCATTGGGGTTGGGCCGGTGCCCACGCGTCCGCGATACAGCATGTATGTAGAGATCAAACCACCGAACAACAAGCACTCGGAACCCAAGAACAACCACATGCCCACTTTGACATTGGACAGGCCAGTTGACGTGACGTGTGCGTCGTGTGAAGCCACTGCGTGGTCAGCCGACATGAGCAACCTCTACTGATGTGCCGGATTCGGTTGGTGGGTCGATGTCGTCATCAGGTGCAGTTGATGGCTCGATTGCCCAGCCATACGCACCGAACAAAATCACGACAGCACCAAAGATGGCAACAGGAGTTGAGTAAATCACTCCGAACGCAAGAACTGGCATTCCAAGTGCAAGCACGATTGGCCAGTACGACGGCGATGGCATGTGGATGTGCGCGTCGGCGTTGTCTTCCAATTCCTTCAGTACCTCTTCAGCAGTCTTTACTTGCTGCATAACACCGTTGGCATCTTCCTGATACTTGCGGTGGAAGAACTCGTCCAGATGGTGCACCGTTGGAATGCTGTCGAAGTTGTGCTCCTTCGGCGGGTTGGAAGTCATCCACTCCAGGCTGCGCGCATTCCATGGGTCGAGTGGTGCCACCTTGCCACTACGTGTTGTGATGAACACGTTGATGAGGAACAACAAAATTCCGAACGTCAACACCAACGAGCCGATGGATGCGACAAGGTTCCAGAAGGCCAAGTTGAAGAACCCCTCACCTGCTCGCGCTTCCGTCCACTGGTACATACGGCGAGGCTGGCCATGCAAACCAAGAATGTGCATTGGCCCGAACGTCATGTTCATACCGATGACCATGAACCAGAAGTTCCAGGAACCAAGACGCTCGTTGAGCAACTTGCCGAACACCTTTGGCCACCAGTAGTAGAAACCGGAGAACAAACCAAAGATTGCACCACCAAACAACACGTAGTGGAAGTGGGCAACGATGTAGTACGTGTCGGTTTGCTGCGTATCGGATGGTGCAACCGAGTGAGTAACACCCGAAAGCCCACCAATGGTGAACAGCACGATCAGACCAATCGCAAACTTCATGGCTGCGGTGTAGACCAACTTTCCACCCCACAACGTGAGTGTCCAGTTGACAATCTTTACTCCGGTTGGAACCGCGATTGCCATGGTCGCAATCGAAAACACTGCAACAGAAACAGGGCCGAGGCCCGATGCGAACATGTGGTGGGCCCACACGCCCCAACCCACGAAACCAATTGCCGCACCCGAGAACACCACGAACGGATAACCAAACAATGGCTTGCGAGAGAACACGGGAAGTACTTCAGAGATGATGCCGAAGCTTGGAAGGATGAGGATGTACACCTCGGGGTGGCCGAAGATCCAGAACAAGTGCTGCCACAGGAGCGGGTCGGCGCCGGCAGCTACGTCGAAGAACGTTGCACCGAAGTTACGTTGGAATGAAAGCAAGAAGAGCGCCACCGTAATAACGGGCACTGCGAACAAAAGCAGGAACTGC
Source organism: Acidimicrobium ferrooxidans DSM 10331 (assembly GCA_945900735.1). Classification (GTDB taxonomy): domain Bacteria; phylum Actinomycetota; class Acidimicrobiia; order Acidimicrobiales; family Ilumatobacteraceae; genus UBA3006. The sequence continues at coordinate 4,923 of CAMDJX010000084.1, forward strand.
ACAACAAGTTGCAGCCAAGTAAACACCGGCATGCGCATGAGTTTCATGCCAGGTGCTCTCATGTTGAGCACCGTGGTGATCAAGTTAACTGCACCGGCCAAAGATGAGATGCCGGTGATCTGCAAACCAAGCGCCCAGAAGTCGATTCCGTGGCTTGGTGAAAACACAGGGCCAGAGTTTGGCGCGTACATGAACCAACCACCGTCGGCAGCACCGCCCAAGAACCACGAGAGGTTGATGAAGATTCCACCGAAAAGTAACGCCCAGAAACTAAATGCGTTGATGCGGGGGAAGGCAACGTCGCGCGCGCCAATTTGCAGCGGGATGAAGTAGTTGGCGAGGCCTGCAGCCATCGGCATAACGAACAAGAACACCATCGTTGTTGCATGCATGGTGAACATCTGGTTGTACAAGTCGGCGTTAAGCACCTTGCCATTTGGTGCTGCCAATTGCAAGCGAATGAGTACCGCTTCAAGACCGCCAACGATGAAAAAGAACAAGGCTGTTGCCATGTACATGATGCCGAGCTTTTTATGATCGACCGTGAACAGCCACGCCTTCCAGCCGCCAGTTGTTACTGGGCGCCG
>CAMDJX010000085.1 GCA_945900735.1 Acidimicrobium ferrooxidans DSM 10331
CGCTCTACTTTGATGACATCTGCGCCGAAGTCGGCAAGGTAGCGCGCGCAGTTTGGGCCCGCCAAGACGGTGGAAATATCGACAACTCGAAGATCGGAAAGTGGCGCGGCCATAAGTGACGCCGAAACGCGTTAGAAGCCGGGTCGGGTTCGGCGCGTTACGGAAGTGTCGCTCCACCAGCGGCCGCTAAAACGCCAAGAAGTGTTGGGGTTTTCGCGTGGTGCAACAGGCATTGCTTTTGGCCACAGCGCTTCGATGGCAGAAGCAATTGCTGTTGCCTCCTCTGCGGTGGTTGCTTGCGCAATGACGTGTTGCATGATTCTTTACAGCGGCATGTTGCCGTGCTTGCGGCGCGGCAGCTCTTCTCGTTTTGATTGCAACATTGCGAGGCCCGCAATCAATTTGATTCGGGTTTCGGCTGGGTCGATGACATCGTCGATGTATCCGCGCTCTGCAGCGGCGTATGGGTTCGAATACTTTTCGGTGTATTCGGTTACCAGTTCGGCGCGTCGTGCAACCGGGTCGGCTGCTTGTTGCAACTCGCGACGATAGACAATTTCTACTGCACCCTGAGGGCCCATTACCGCAAGTTCTGCTGTTGGCCATGCGTATGCCAAGTCGGCGCCGATGGACTTGGAGTTCATCACCACGTATGCGCCGCCGTATGCCTTGCGCGTAATTACTTGGATACGCGGCACGGTTGATTCGCAGTATGCGTAGAGCAACTTTGCGCCGTGGCGAATAATGCCGCCGTACTCCTGATCGACACCTGGCAAAAAGCCGGGAACATCGACGAAGGTAATGATTGGAATGTTGAATGCATCGCAGGTGCGCACGAAGCGCGCTGCTTTTTCGCTGGACTCGATGTCGAGCACGCCGGCCAAGATCATTGGCTGGTTGCCAACGACTCCTACCGATTGACCATTGAGCCTGGAAAAACCGCAGACGATGCTTTTTGCCCAGTGTGGGAAGTATTCGAAGAATTCGCCGTCGTCCATCACTTCGGCAACGACTTTCTTCATGTCGTACGGCTGGTTGGGTGATGCAGGCAAGATGGTGCGCAACGATTCGCACAAGCGCTGTGGGTCGTCGGTTGCGTCGCCCGCTGGTGCTTCGCCCAAGTTGTTTTGTGGCAGGAAACTGAGCAGATAACGAACGTCTTGCAAGCAGGCCTGTTCGTCGGCACTCACAAATGTGGCAACTCCGCTCTTTGAAGCGTGGCTCATTGCGCCACCCAACTCTTCGAGTGTTACGTCTTCGCCTGTCACTGTTTTTACAACGTCGGGACCAGTGATGAACATGTGGCTTGTCTCGCGCACCATGAAGATGAAGTCGGTCATGGCGGGCGAGTACACGGCGCCACCAGCGCAAGGGCCAAGAATGACCGAGATTTGTGGGATAACACCCGACGCCTGAACGTTGCGATGAAAGATGCCGCCATAACTGGCGAGTGAGACAACGCCTTCTTGGATGCGCGCACCGGCACCGTCGTTGAGGCCGATGAGCGGCGCGCCAACCTTCAGCGCCAAGTCCATGAGTTTGTGAATCTTCTCGGCGAATACTTCGCCCAGTGCTCCGCCGAACACGGTGAAGTCTTGGCTAAAGACAAAAACTTTGCGACCGTCGATGGTGCCCCAACCAGTGATTACGCCGTCGGTGTATGGGTGCTCTTCCAAACCCGCTGCATGTGCACGGTGGCGTGCAAGCAAGTCCAATTCGTGAAAGCTGCCCTCGTCGAGCAATACGGCAATTCGCTCGCGGGCCAGCAGCTTGCCCTTTTCGTGCTGTCGTTCTACCGAGCGTGGCGAACCTGCGTTGTAGGCGGCCTCTTTGCGGGCTTGCAGGTCGGTCAATTTGTCGTTCATCGAGGAGTTACTCACCCGTATGACGATAGTGCCCGCTGCCCACGCAGCCCCGACGCGGCTTAGCCGCCGACAGTGGTGGGCACTTCGGCAACAGTCGTTTCGGGCACAGGGGCCTCGGTAACGGTGAGCGTGGTAGCCAGTGGAACGAGTTCGCCCGTTGTTGTGGCCCCCGTTATTTCGATCGACCACACGCCTGGTGCATTTAAGAGGAATGTGCCGTCGCCCGCAACAATGGCTGCGCCTGGGCGCTTGAGCGGAACGTTGATGGAGATGCCGGCAAAGCCAATCTCTTGAGGAATCAAGTTGACCGTGAAGTTGTTGATGCGTGAAGGCTTCAGCAGCTCGATGCGCATTGCATTGACGCCTGTGGTTCCAGGTGTCAGCGACAAGATGACGTGGAAGCGATCATTTTTTAGTTCTTCACGGAACTCGTACACCGCACTTGGCCCGCTTACCGACGCGCTGGCTTGTGGTGGGCGCATCGGGATCATCCACGAAGTGAGACCAAGCGCCACAATGCCGATGAGTAGTTCGGTGCTGACCGCGCGGCGAAGACGCCATGCCATTTTGTTTGTCAGTTCGGTTTCGCGCGAAAGCCTGTTGACAGTGAACGACTTGAGCATGAGGGTGATCCAGACCATTGCTGCAACAACAACGATCTTCAATACGTTGAGCCGGCCGTGGCCTGTGGTGAAGATGTTGAAACCATCGAGCAAGTACACCTGCATGACGCCCGTGAGCCCGGTTGCAATTATTAGCGGAACACTGATGCGCGAAAAGCCACGCATTGCGTGAACCAAATCTTCTTCGCCGGGGCCCATCAGCACTGCACGCGCAAGCAGCGCTAAGCCGCCAATCCATAAACCAACAGCAAGTGCGTGCACAACGCCAAAGACATAAGAGAACAGCGCAACATCTTGGCCAACACGTGTGAGGCCATAGGTGGCCATCATTGCAAAGATGATGGAAATTGCGGGCACTTGTGTTGCCGGGTCGAACACGCGATCTGGTTTGAACGCAACCCAGAAGGATGCGCCAACCAATACGAAACGCAGAATAAGAATGCGGCCTGAGCCGGTGTCTAATGCACCAAACCAACTAAATGGATTTAGCGCGCTAGCGAAGCCGTCGCCCGATTGTCGCATCGCAGAAATAACGACAACGAAATACATCGTGATGATGGCAAGCAACCATGTAACTCGGAAGAAGCGCAGACATACGCCGTATTCGATGCCCTCTGGCCAGGCCAACACCACCATCATCAGGCCACCGAAGATTGCTGCAACAAGCAGGTACTCCAAGATTCGTAACAAGCCCAACATGCCGCCAACTCGAGGGCCGCCGCCTGTAGACACGGGAACTACTTCGCCAATGACCGCTGGTTCTTCTGTGCCGACAACGGGGACGGTGTCGCCAGGGGCAAGGGTGGATTCGGAAGTTGCGGTGGAGGTAAACGAAAACGAGCCAATGCTTTTGTCTGGTAATGCCCAACTGACGGTGCATAGTCCTGCTGGCGGAATCTGTGTGAGTGCCGCCGAAACGGTGAACCCGTCGGCTCCAAGTTGTGGCTGCGCAAGGCCAACGAGCGTGCCATCGCAGGCAAGCGAAAGGCCCATGGTGCTCGCCACTTCGGGGCTAGCTAGCGCATCACGAAAGACCATCTGCAATTGCGTGGGCGGAACCTCGACCACTTGGTTGGCGGCGGGGTTTGATGACACCACTTCATTGGTGCCGGCCGCGCCAGAGGCACCAGCGGAGGAGGCTGCGAAGCCAAGCCCAAAAATAAGCCCGAGTACTACACCAATGCGAAGGACAAGCGGCATTCGATTCGTCATAGGTCTACCTAGACGGTAGCGAATTGCGCGCTGTATGAGGGTCAACCCGACCACACTGCACCGCCTAGATAGGCTCGCAGGCAATGGCTGTTCAATCGTTATATCGCCGCTATCGGCCCCGTCGTTTTGACGAACTGAAAGGCCAGGAGCATGTGGTGCGCGCGTTGCGCAACGCCGTCATCAACCATCGCGAAGGTCAGGCTTATTTATTCAGCGGCCCTCGGGGCACGGGCAAAACTTCTACCGCCCGCATCTTGGCAAAAGTTTTGAACTGCGAAGACCCACAAGAAGGCGAGCCATGTGGTGTGTGCAACTCGTGCGGCGCAATCGATAGCGGCAACAGCTACGACGTGTTGGAGTTGGATGCCGCCAGTAACAACGGCGTAGAAAACATGCGCGACTTGATCGAACGATCGTCGCTTGGTAACCCCGGCCGCCATCGTGTGTTTATTCTCGACGAAGTACACATGCTTTCGAAGCCAGCCGAGGCCGCGCTGCTCAAGACTTTGGAAGAACCTCCACCGCATGTGGTGTTTGTGCTTGCCACTACCGACCCACAAAAAGTAAGTGAAACCATTCGTAGCCGCACGCAACACTTGCAGTTTCATCTGCTGCCAATGGACGACTTGGAAGCACACGTTCGTTGGGTGATTGCCGACGCCAACCTGACCGTAAGCGAAGACGCGATTGCACATGTGTTGACACACGGTGGTGGCTCGGCACGCGACACGCTTTCGGCGCTGGAGTTGGTTGCCGCAGGCGGCGGCGAAGTAGACGCCGAAGTTTCGTCGGATGAATTCATTGAAGCCCTCATCGATCACGACCCGGGCCGCGCACTTGCGGCAACAGCGTCGGCTGTGCAACACGGCACCGACCCGCGCACACTGACGGAAGAAATTGTTCGCCACTTGCGCGAAAGTTTCCTTTCAATTGTGTCGACCGATTTAGTGCAGTTGCCGAAACAACGAGTGGAGCATGTTGCCGACCAAGGCCGCCGGCTTGGCCTTGGTTCAATAGTGCGCGCCATCGAAGTGCTTGGTGAAGCATTAATCGAAATGCGCCACGCACCGGACGCGCGCTTGTTGTTAGAAGTGTCGCTCGTCAAATTGACCAGCCAAGTTGCGGGCAACGATGTTGCTGCCCTTACCGCCCGCATCGAACGCCTCGAGGCAGGAGTGGTGCGCGAAGCAAGTGCACCTATTTCGCGCCCTGCGCCGGTAAACCCTGCGACCGGCCGCGCCCAACTGGGCGGCAAAGCAAACACAGCGCCAGCACGAAGCCAGTCGGCAACAACGGGCAGCATGGTGCGCCCGATTGTGCCTACCAATACGCCAGCACCAGCACCAGCGCCGATTGCAGCACCGGCCGAGCCATTGGCCGATGGCCAAGTGTTGGCAGCGTGGCCCGAAATGGTTTCCGGCCTAAAGCCATTGGTTCGTGCGTTGTACAGCGCGGTGACGGCAGTCAGTTGTGCCGACAACACACTTGTGGTGCATGCACCAAACGAACCGCACATGAAAAAGGCTCTCGAACACATCGACACCGTAAGCGAACGCATTGGCGTGCTTACTGGCCGCCCACTGACTATTTCGTTTTCGGTTTCCGAAAACAACACCGCTACAAGCGGCCGCGCACCAAAGGTAAAGCAAGTAGTCGAGGACGCCTACGAGGCAATTGACCGTTCCGAACTCACCGATGTTCCCAATGGCGCCGTACCTTCGGCGGTAGACCAGTTAGCAAAAGCATTTCCGGGTTCGACAGTTGTCGATC
>CAMDJX010000086.1 GCA_945900735.1 Acidimicrobium ferrooxidans DSM 10331
CCGCAATACCCCCGCGATACTCTTTCCCAATGGATAAGGGCGCAACCGACACGTTGACCACATCCATCCCTCTTCACGACGTCGAGTTCTGCATTATCGACCTCGAAACCACTGGCGGCTCTCACGAGTATCACTCCATCACCGAAATAGGCGCAGTCAAATACTGCGGCGGCATCGAGATCGATCGTTTCACCACACTTGTCAACCCCGGCTGCGCCATCCCTCCCTTCATCACTGTGCTCACTGGCATTACCAACACCATGGTTGCCACCGCACCTCCCATCGAAGACACCCTGCAACCGTTGCTCAACTTCATTGGCACCTCTGTGCTTGTTGCCCACAACGCCCGCTTCGACATCGGGTTCATCAACGCAGCCTTACTCATGCACGATTACGAACCTTTGCCCAACCGCGTGCTCGACACCGTTGGCCTCGCACGCCGCATCGTTGGCGCCGAAGTCAAAAACTGCAAGCTCTCCACACTCGCCTCATCGTTCAACTTTCCTCATCAGCCCAGCCACCGCGCCATCAACGACGTGCTTGCCACAGGCGACTTGCTGCACCTGCTCATCGAGCGCGCAGCAGGCTTCGGCATTTTCGATCTCGACGAGTTTGCCGCCATGTCCAAAATCTGGTCGCACCCTCAGGCATCCAAACTCAAACTCACTGTCGATCTTCCCCGCACACCCGGCATCTATCTGTTTGTCGACAACAGGGGAGACGTCCTCTATGTAGGCAAAGCCACCAACATTCGTTCCCGTGTGCGCAGCTACTTCGGCACCGCCGACACCCGCCGCAAGGTTGGCTCTCTCCTCAAGTTGATGCACGCCATCCATTACGTTTCCACCCCCGATGTCCTCACCGCCGAAGTGCTGGAGTTACGCATGATCTCCAAACTGCGCCCCCGATACAACTTTGCCGGCACACGCTCGGCCAAGTATTGCTACGTGCGCCTCACCTTGGGCGAGCAGTGGCCCCGCCTCACCATCACCACCCGCGTTACCGCCACCTCTACCGACCTCTACCTTGGCCCCATCTCCACTCGCTCTATTGCCCGCGAAGTAGTAGACGCCATCGAGTCAGTTGTGCCCCTACGCCGCTGCACGGTGCGCATGGGCCGCAACTACCGCGCCCCCGACAACGCACCCATGTGCTCTGCCGCCCAACTAGGCCTTGCGCATTGCCCCTGCTCTGGCACTGCCGACCCCACCTCCTACGCCCTTGAAGTACAACGCGTCGTTGCCGCCATGCAAGGCAACGCGCAGCCCATCATCGATTCCCTCACCGACAAAATGAACAAACACTCTCAGGCCCAACGCTTCGAGGAAGCGGGCTTCGTGCTCAACCGCATCGAAGCGCTCCAGTCAGTTCTCCTTCGCACCCAAAGCGCCCAACAACTTGTCGCCGCCGGCAACTTCACCTTCACCAACAACAACATCACCTATCACGTGCAGTCTGGGCTCCTTCATGCAACCCATGTCGACAACGTGGCCTTTTCACCAATCCCGCCACCACTCAAGGCCAACTTCACTCAGTTCCTCCAACCCCCGGCCCTTCCCGATCAATCGGCTCCCATCAATTCCGACATCATCGACGAAGTGCTCTGCATTGCCCGCCATCATCGCAATGCCGGTTGATTTCCCGAACACCTAATTTCCAGGGTGCTCACGTTTATCTGCGGTGTGGGAAACAGAAACTGACTATTTATACAGTGTTTCCGATTACGTAACCTTTAGGAAGGTTGGTGGTCATAGGCGTTGTTTACTCTTTGCGCCATGATCAAACGCAAATATCTCTTCACGGTCCCATTTATTGTGTTACCGATTCTGGCAAGTATGTCAGTAGCCCCAATTGCGGCAGGTTCGGCAACCACCAACGTAGGAAAGCCAGCCAATGTGGGTGATGTTTCTTTGCGATTTGTATCGCGTTTTACCAGTGGTTCTGGCTTGGCCGGCGCTGAAATCTCGGCAATGGACGCAAAGAGCAAGCGTCTGTTCAGCCTTGATGGTGCAAAAAATGCAATCAACATTATTGATATCAGCAATATCAAGAAACCCAAATTAGTGAAAACGGTGGATTTGCAGAGCAAGGGTGTCACTGGCATCCAGAGCGTTGCTGCGATGAATGGTCTGGTCGCTGTTGCAACAGTGACTACTGCCAAAACAGAACCGGGTCGAGTTTTCATGATGGACGTCGATGGAAACCTTCTGCCGGGTGCCCCCAAGGGCGTTTTGGTGGGTTCGCTTCCCGACTCAATTCATTTCAGTCCTGATGGCCGATTTGTCCTAACTGCCAATGAGGGAGAGCCCAAGGATTATTGCAAGGTCAATGGAGTGCTTCCAGAAACAAGCGATCCGAAGGGAACAGTGTCGATCATTGACACCACTGTGAAGAAGCTTGTTGCCAAAACATTAGATTTCAAAGCGTTTGATGATCGCACTAACGGACTTATTTACGCTGGCGGCCGGGTCTACGGGCCAGGTGCAACTGTGGCTCAAGATCTCGAGCCCGAGTACATTGCAATTTCGAAGGACAGTAAGACTGCCTGGGTTACATTGCAAGAGAATAATGCTATTGCAACTGTAGACCTAGAGGCTGGTGAAATCATCGGTATCTCTGGCTTGGGTTTCAAGAGTTACAACACCGAGGCCACAGGTATTGATCCAAGCGATCGCGACAAAGAATCTCGCCTGCGCGCAGTGCAGGCATTCGGCATGTATCAGCCAGACGCAGTTGCAGTTGCACGGCTCGGCGGAAATGATTACCTGTTCACTGCAAATGAGGGCGATGCCCGCGAGTGGCCGTGCTTGATGGGTGGAACTGACGCAACAAAAGCCGAGGCCGAGGATGTTCGTTACGGAAGTAATGGAACCGTGGCCACGTTGAAGACTGATGCAACTCTTGGTCGTCTCAACGTCACTCCATTCACTCCAGCCAACATCAGTGGAACAACAATTACCAGTAAAACAACCGTCGATGAGGCGTATTCGCTAGGCGCACGGTCATTCTCGGTGTGGAGAGCTCCATCCGTTGCTGGTGTTTTCCCAGCCGATCGCATTTACGATTCGGGTAACTTCATTGAAAAAAAGGTGCAAGAATATAACGGCAACTATTTCAATGCTGACTGGAACACAACAGATAACAAAGCAAACCTTGTTGACACACGAAGCGACAACAAAGGCCCGGAACCGGAAGGTATTGCTTACGGCAAGGCATTCGGAAAGCATTTCATCGTCGTCGGTCTAGAGCGTGACAGCGGGATCATGCTGTTTGAAGTGAGTACGCCGAGTGTTCCCCAATTTGTGCAATACATCTCAACCGCGAATTGGGCAGGCTCAACCTTGACTGCCGGAGGAGCTGGCGATATCTCGCCAGAAGGCATCATGTTTATCGAAGCAAAAAATAGCCCCTCGAAGAAGCCATTAGTGGTGGTCAGTTACGAAGTTTCGGGCACTGTTGCAATTTTTGAACTTTCTAGCAAGTAAATAACCAGCGAACTACCAAGCGACAACTAGGAGAAAATTAAAATGAAAAGATTTCATAAAATAGTTGCAGCAGCAGTTGCAATTATCTCAATATCGGCAATGAGCAGTGGATCGGCCTCAGCCCTCAAAGCTGGAGATGCCTGCTCGAAATCCCAATTGAACAAAAAAAGTGGAGCACTTGTCTGCACGTACGATGCCAAAACCAAGAAATACACTTGGGTCAGTAGTGCATCTGCAGCAGCTGTTTCAAAAGTCGGTTGGCCAAAAGAATTGGTTTTCGGTTTCGTTCCTTCGGAGAATGTGGCCGCAATCCAAACACGAGTCCAGCCATCGCTCGACTATCTGTCAAAGAAGATTGGTTTGCCAATTAAGTTCTATTCGGCTACCGACTATGAGGGTGTTATCGAAGCCGCTGCAGCAGGTCGTGTTGACGTCGTAGAATTTGGCCCGTTCCAATACATCTTGGCCCTGGCCCGTGGAGCCAAACTCGAGCCGATTGCAGGCGCGGTACGTGTTCCAACAGGCAAACCGGCTTACTACTCCTACGGCATTGCTCGTGGCTCGGACAGCAGTGTTAACTCGCTGTCCGACTTCAAAGGCAAAAACGTGTGTTTCACCGATGCAGGTTCAACATCAGGTGGTTTGTACCCATCAGCCGGTCTCCTCGGTTTGGGTTTCAAATCTTCCGACTATCGCGCAACGTATGCCGGTGGACATGATCTTTCCGTACTTTCCGTGGTCAAGGGCACCTGCGACGTGGGCTTTGCTTACGACGACATGGTCGACATCGACATGATCAATGACGGTCGCATCAAAAAAGGTGATGTGAAAGTGGTGTGGAAGAGCGAGGCAATCAGTGGTTCCCCAATTTCGGTCAGCCTAAAGCTTCCAAAAAACCTTCAAGCCATCATCAAGTCGGCAATTCTTGGCTTGAATGTGGACAACATGGTGGCTGATGGCGTCTGCACAGCCGACTCAACTTGGTCGAAGGGCAAAGTCTTGAAAAACTGCAACCCAATCTATTCCAGCCATTGGGGTTGGGTGCCAGTAAACGATGCCTTGTACGACGGTGTACGTCGAGTATGCGCAGTAACCAAGTCCAGCAAGTGCTCTTAACTGTTACAACATGTTGATTTGATAGAAGAGAAGTTGCTCTCGAATACCGGTGGGGCTGTTCCCCTCGTCAGCCTCGCCGGGGTTTCGAAGCGTTTTCCAAATGGAACATTGGCCCTCGATAATGTTTCGTTGGAAATTCCCGAAGGACAGCTGCTTTCACTCATTGGTCTTTCAGGCTCGGGCAAGTCAACGTTGTTACGCCATGTAAATGGTTTGTTACGCCCAACATCAGGTGTTGTCGAAGTAAACGGCACCCAGGTTTCTTCAGCTTCAAATCGTGAGTTGCGAAAAGTGCGTCGCGATATTGGTTTCGTCTTCCAGCAGTTCGGTCTCGTTGGGCGCACTACATGTTTAGAAAATGTGCTCAATGGTGCACTAGGCAGCCTGAAGGGCCCACGATACGGGGTGTGGTCGTACCCCAAGAGCCTGCGCTCCCAAGCCTTTGATCAACTAGATCGCGTTGGGCTTGCCAATCAGGCGTATCAGCGTGCCGACACTCTTTCGGGCGGCCAAATGCAGCGTGTAGCCATCGCCCGAAGTTTGATGCAGCGTCCCAAAATCATGTTGGCCGACGAACCCGTTGCATCGCTCGATCCAGAGTCGAGCGCGCAAGTGCTGGATCTGTTGTTGCGGGTTTCAATAGAGGACGGTATGACAGTTGTGGTCACACTGCACCAAGTGGAACT
>CAMDJX010000087.1 GCA_945900735.1 Acidimicrobium ferrooxidans DSM 10331
GAAAGTTTGGATTTTTTTGCCTGACCCGAGGCTCGCACTGCCGCCCAAACGCTTGCGATGTCGCTCGTAATGTCTATTGCTTCAAAATCCATTACTTTGCGAAATGTCGCCATGCGCTTCGCTCTCGTTTGTTGATCAGTAGCGCTGTAGATGCCAAATTCAAGTTCGGCAAGTGTGATGACAGAAATTGCTAGTTCGTCCGGAATCATCTGCCTATTTACGCTGCGACCAAGTTCAAGCGAGATAAAAATATTTGTGTCGAGTAACCCGCGTGTCACTTTGTTCCATCCCACATGGCATCAGATCGCTGATCAAGCTCTGCCATCGTCAGAAGCCCTTCGTTAAGTTCATCAATCAATCCGCGGTCAATTGAAAAAAATATGTGCTCTAGTTCTGCCTTCGGCACCCACCTACGCTTCGTGGAAACAGGTTGCAACTCGGCCATTGGTATGCCGTCAACAGTGATCACGATCGTTTCTCCTTTGTTTGCGCGCATGATGAGGTCACGCGTGTTATTTCGCAATTCGCGGGAAGGCACTTCGGTCATTTTCGAACTGTAGCATATGTGCTACAGCACGGGTATTACACGGTTGTTTACTGGCTATTGACCGCTCATCGTGACGTCGCGAATGACAAGTGTCAGGCCCGCAGCACGAGATGGCAACCAATCGACGTCGCCACCTATGGCAACGATGTCGAGCAACATTCGCTGCAGCGTTGAAGCAATAGTGAACTCGCGCACGGGTTCGGCAATTGCACCGTTTCGAATAAGCATGCCGCTTGCGCCTGTAGAGAAATCGCCCGAGATGGGGTTCACACCGCTGTGCAAACCCTGCACCATCTGAATCCAGACACCGTCATCTACGCCCTTGATCAGTTCTTCTTGGCTCAAAGTTCCTGGTTGAAGCTGCATTGCTATGCAGCCAACGCCTGGAGTGCCGGCAAAGCCGCCACGCGTTGCGTTGCCCGTGCTCTTGGTGTTGTTACGGCGCGCGCTGTAGCTCGACTGTACGAATATTTTGAGCACGCCATTTTCAATCAACACATTTCGCCGCGCTGCCAAGCCTTCTCCGTCGATGTCTGTCGCGGTGTAGGCCTTCGGGTTGGTTGGGTCGTCCACCAATGTGATGCGCGGGTCGGCAACTGCTTCGCCCAATTTGTCGGCAAAGAAGCTCCGGCCCTTGGCAACATTTTCACCGTTCAACGTGCTTGATAACACGCTCAAGAACTGTGACGTAACAAATGGGTCGAGCACCACAGTCGTGCGCTTGCTGGGTGGCTTAATTGCGCCAAGCAAACGTGTTGCGCGGTCGGCTGCTTCACGCGCGGCCTTGGACAACTTAAATTCTTGCGGCGAGTCGGCAACAGAGAAGCCGTAACCCGTCTGGGTCTCGTCGCCGTCGTCGGCCAGCGTGCTGACCGATACGTAACACGAGTTGCCGCGGCCACTTTCGCGGATGCCGGTGGTGGTTGCAACCGCAACTTCGCCCCAACCGTCGTCGTAATTTGATTCTTCAACGCGCACACGCGAATCCATACCGAGCGTGAGTGTTTCCAACTCTTTCGTCAGCGCAATCTTTCCTTCGGTGGAATACGCGGCGAGGTCGTCGTCCCAAAACTTTTGTGGAATCTGAGGAACGCCGTCTGGTTCTGCAAGGCCGGCATATTCGTCGGGAGTACCGAAAGCAACGTTGTCGCGTGCATCGGCCAGCACTTCGGCAATTGCACTGGCGTCCAGTGTTCCTGCATACGCAAAGCCGGTGCGCCCATCTTTAATCACGCGGATGCCAATGCCTTCACTTTGTGCCGAAACGAAATGCTCTACTTCGCCTTCATATACGCGCACTGCGGTCTCGCCGCCGCGGCTGACATAGGCCTCGATTTGTTCGCCCTTGCTGGCTTGCGCAACAACGCGGTCGACCATTGCCTGCAAGTCGGGAACTGTGGTGCTCATGCTGCCGTGCCGCCGATGGTCATTGATTTAACGCGCAATGTTGGTTGCCCGTCGCCCACTGGAACACCTTGGCCGTCTTTGCCGCAGGTGCCCGGGTTGCCCATCGCGAAATCGTTGCCGAGCAAGTCGATGTCCTTCAATACCTGAGGGCCGTTGCCGATGAGGTTGCTTTCGCGAAGCGGCTCGGTGATTTCACCGTTTTCGATGAGATACGCCTCGACCATGCCAAACACAAAGTCGCCGCTTGCTGTGTCCACGCTGCCGCCGCCAAGTTTGGCAACGTACACGCCGTGCTCGGTTGCGCGCACAATGTCGTCTGGGTCTTCAGTTCCGTTGGTGACAAATGTGTTGGTCATGCGAACCATTGGCAAGTCGGCATAACTCTGACGCCGACCATTTCCGCTCTGACGACGATTCTCTTTTCGTGCACGCAGAAAGTCCCACATGTAGTCGGTGAGGATTCCGTTTTCGATCAGTACGTTGCGCTGCGAAGGGTGACCTTCATCATCGATGCCGATTGCGCCCCACTCGCCGCTCATGGTTCCATCGTCAATCAATGTGACGAGCGGTGATGCAACGAGCTCGCCCATCTTGCCGCGATACACACTTGCACCCTTGCCAACCAAGTCGGCTTCTAGACCATGACCGCATGCTTCGTGGAAGAGCACTCCGCCACTGCCCTGTTTAATCACCACTGGCAATGCACCGGACGGCGCTGGGCGTGCTTTCAATTTGACGATTGCTTGTTTTGCTGCACGAAGAGCCATCTCTTCTACGTCGTTGTCGTCGAACAATTCGAAACCAATTGTGTGACCAAGCGAGTCGTAACCGGTTTGCATGCCGCCGTCGCCACTTGCGACCACGCTGACACGGAACAATGTGCGCACCTGATCGTCTGCGCTAAACACGCCGTCGCTGTTTGCAACGAGAATGCGCTTGAACGAATCGCCGTAACCTGCCGACACCTGCACAATTGCGCCGTCCACCGAACGTGCCGCGGCATTTGCCCGATTGAGCAACTCCACCTTGCTGGCCTTTGGCACATCGCCCGGATTAACACGCACGTTGTTGACGGGGTGTCGCAACAGTTGTTGCAACGCAATGGTGTGCACGCCGCCGTCCCCTTGCTTTGCCGCGGCGGCTGCTGCTTCGGCTGCAGCCAACAAACCACGTTCCGACAAGTCTGATGTGTGGGCAAAGCCAGTTGTCTCGCCAGCCACCACTCGAATGCCTGCGCCGCGATCGCGCCCGCTCGTTACTTGCTCTACCTTGCCGTCGTCGAGGGCGGCAGACGTCGAGCGTTTGTCCTCTATATAGATCTCGGAAAACTCGGCGCCGGTTGCCCTGCCTTTGGCCAAAACCTTGGCGATTACATCAGCATCTACAAGTGGGGTTTCTTCGCGAATAGCCATCTGAACAGCCTACCGAACACGAAGTTTGTGAGGTCTGTGGAGCCATATGAAACGCCTACGATTTAACTTGTGACAAACAACGCCGAGGCCTCTCTGGCAGTTGCCATTCCCCGCCACCATCGCACGCTGTGGTGGAAAGAACTGCTGATTGTCTCCATCTTTTACGGGATCTACACCATGATCCGTAATCAGTTCGGCTCAGCGTTCGTCAACGGTGTTGATGTCCCATTGCATTCGTTTACCAATGCGGTTCGAGTTATTCGAATTGAGCGAGCACTTGGTTTGTATCACGAAGAATCGATTCAAGATTTCTTCCTGCCGTACACGTGGCTCATTGAAACCATGAATACCTACTACGGCACAGCGCACTTCTTCGTCACACTTGGTGTGTTCATCTTGCTCTTCAAACGCCGGCCCGATGTTTTCGGGCAATGGCGAAACACGCTTGCCGCAATGACGGGCCTTGCCATTATTGGTTTCGTTCTCTTCCCGCTAATGCCGCCGCGGTTGCTTGATGCACCTTGCCCCTCAGCTAATGGTGGATATGGCGGAGCCTGCATCGAACACGAACTTCGCAATTACAACGGCGCAACCAACTTTGGCTTCGTCGACACGATTGCCGAATTTGGTGGGCCATGGGCATTCAACGAAGGCCCTGCCGCATCACTCTCTAATCAATACGCCGCAATGCCATCACTGCACATTGGTTGGTCGACCTGGTGCGTGTTTGCGCTCTGGCCACTTGCAAAAAAACGCTGGAAGCGAATTGCACTATTTCTATATCCGGCAACCACCCTGTTCTGCATCGTTGTGACAGGTAACCACTTCTGGCTCGACGGACTCGGGGGCCTCGTAGTGTTCGTAGTGGGCTACTACATCGGCACATATCTACATAACGCCAATCACCGCCGTTTAGATGCCCGTATGGCTTCTCACCCCGCCCAATAGCGCGGATAGCGTTAAGGGCCATGGCGCTCGCAGATATTCGACAACCTAGTGATCTGCGCAATCTCAGCCTGGCTCAGGTGGACGAACTTGCCGCAGAAATCCGAGATTTCGTTGTCGATTCGGTTTCCGAATCCGGCGGCCACTTAGGCTCCAACCTTGGCGCAGTCGAACTCACGCTTGCACTGCACCGCACATTTGATTCACCACGCGATGCAATCTTGTGGGACACAGGCCATCAGGCCTACATCCACAAAATTGTGACCGGTCGGCGCGGTGGCTTCAGCAAGTTGCGCCAAGCCGGTGGCATCTCGGGCTACCCAAGCCGCGAAGAAAGCGTGCACGACTTCATCGAAAACAGTCATGCCTCGACGGTGTTGAGTTATGCATACGGCCTGGCGGTTGCCCGCGATAGTGGCCAAACACCAGATCGTCGGCACATCGTTGCCGTCATCGGCGACGGCTCCATGACCGGCGGCATGGCCTACGAAGCACTGAACAACCTGGGTCACTCAAATAAGCGTGTCATCATCGTTCTCAACGACAACGGCCGCAGTTATGCACCAACGATTTCTAATCTTTCGCAAGGCGGCCTTCCCGACGACGAGTCGGCCAGCATTCCCCGCCCAGTGGAACGCCTCACCGAAACGCTCTCGCAAAAACTGACCGACATCCGCCTCAACCCTGTTTACGTGCGCCGTCAACGCAAACTCGAAAGGTTTTT
>CAMDJX010000088.1 GCA_945900735.1 Acidimicrobium ferrooxidans DSM 10331
CGGCGCCCAGTAACAACTGGCGGCTGGAAGGCGTGGCTGTTCACGGTCGATCATAAAAAGCTCGGCATCATGTACATGGCAACAGCCTTGTTCTTTTTCATCGTTGGCGGTCTTGAAGCGGTACTCATTCGCTTGCAATTGGCAGCACCGAATGGCAAGGTGCTTAACGCCGACTTGTACAACCAGATGTTCACCATGCATGCAACAACGATGGTGTTCTTGTTCGTGATGCCGATGGCTGCAGGCCTCGCCAACTATTTCATCCCGCTGCAAATCGGCGCCCGCGACGTTGCCTTCCCTCGCATCAACGCGTTCAGTTTCTGGGCGCTGCTGTTTGGCGGCATTTTCATCAACCTCTCGTGGTTCTTGGGTGGCGCAGCCGATGGCGGTTGGTTCATGTACGCGCCAAACTCTGGCCCCGTGTTTTCACCAAGCCACGGAATCGACTTCTGGGCACTTGGTTTGCAGATCACCGGTATCTCGTCTTTGGCCGGTGCAGTTAACTTGATCACCACGGTGCTCAACATGAGGGCACCTGGCATGAAACTCATGCGCATGCCTGTATTCACTTGGCTGCAGCTTGTCGTGCAGTTCCTGCTCTTGTTCGCAGTGCCCGTTATTACCGTCGCACTCTTCTTGCTTTCATTCCAACGCAACTTCGGTGCAACGTTCTTCGACGTCGCTGCCGGCGCCGACCCGCTCCTGTGGCAGCACTTGTTCTGGATCTTCGGTCACCCCGAGGTGTACATCCTCATCCTTCCAAGTTTCGGCATCATCTCTGAAGTGCTTCCCGTATTTGCGCGCAAGCCATTGTTTGGTTATCCGTTCGTGGTGTTCTCTGGTGCCGCGATTGGTTTCGTGGGTTGGGGCGTGTGGGCCCACCACATGTTCGCATCGGGTCTCGGCCCAGTTTCGGTTGCGGTGTTCTCGATTGCAACCATGGCTATCGCGGTTCCAACCGGCGTAAAGATTGTCAACTGGACACTCACGTTGTGGGGTGGAAAGTTGGTCTACACCGCAGCTATGAAGTTTGCCATTGGACTAATCGTGCTGTTCACCATTGGTGGGCTCTCGGGTGTTACGCACTCGGTTGCGCCGTCCGATACGCAGCAAACCGACACGTACTACATCGTGGCTCACTTCCATTACGTGTTGTTTGGTGGCGCAATCTTCGGTTTGTTCTCCGGTTTCTACTACTGGTGGCCGAAGGTGTTCGGCAAGTTGCTCAACGAGCGTCTTGGTTCCTGGAACTTCTGGTTCATGGTCATTGGTATGAACATGACATTCGGGCCAATGCACATTCTTGGATTGCAAGGCCAACCTCGCCGTATGTACCAGTGGACAGAAGCGCGTGCGGGTGAAGGCTTCTTCAACTTGGCTTTCTGGAACCTTGTCGCATCCATCGGCTCGTTGGTGTTGACGTTCGGAATTCTGCTGTTCCTCATCAACGTGTTCATCACAACACGTAGAGGCAAGGTGGCCCCGCTCGATCCGTGGAATGCGCGCAGCCTGGAGTGGATGACATCCAACCCGCCGAAGGAGCACAACTTCGACAGCATTCCTACCGTGCATCACCTGGACGAGTTCTTCCACCGCAAGTATCAGGAAGATGCCAACGGTGTGATGCAGCAAGTAAAGACTGCCGAAGAAGTGCTGAAGGAATTGGAAGACAATGCAGACGCGCACATTCACATGCCATCGCCGTCGTACTGGCCAATCGTGCTCGCACTTGGTATGCCAGTTCTTGCGTTCGGAGTGATCTATTCAATTCCTGTTGCTATCTTTGGCGCTGTCGTGATTTTGTTCGGTGCGTATGGCTGGGCAATCGAGCCATCAACTGCACCTGATGACGACATCGACCCACCAACCGAATCTGGATCATCAGTTGAGGCTGCTCATGTCGGCTGATCACGCAGTGGCTTCACACGACGCACACGTCACGTCAACTGGCCTGTCCAACGTCAAGTTGGGTATGTGGTTGTTCCTGGGTTCAGAGTGCTTGTTGTTCGGTGGTTTGATATCTACATACATGCTGTATCGCGGACGCGTGGGCACCGGCCCAACCCCAATGCAGGTATTTGATATTCCATTCACTTCTGTCAGCAGCTTCGTATTGCTGATGAGTTCACTCACAATGGTGCTCGGCGTGTCGGCTGCACACAAGGGCGATGATCGCAATACCTACCTATGGGTTGCCGTCACTGCGCTACTAGGAGCAACATTCGTGGGCGGTCAGGTGTACGAATTCACAGCGTTCTACAACGAAGGAATGGGCTTTACCACCAGCCTTTTCACATCTAGCTTCTACGTACTCACGGGTTTTCACGGAGTCCACGTAACGGTGGGCATCATTATGTTGATGTCCACACTTGGCATCATGAAGCGAAGCAAGGTCCCGGGCAGCAAGTCTGAAACTGTCGAGATGCTTGGTCTGTATTGGCACTTCGTCGACATCGTGTGGATCATTATCTTCACGCTTATCTACCTGATTCCGGTCTGATCATGAGCGCCGACACCACTACCCACACCGAAGAACACGGCATGTCCAATGCTGGATACGTGCGAATCGCACTAATTTTGGCCGCGATTACCGCGCTCGAAGTATCCACGTACTACGTCGACTTTGGTCGTCTGTTCTTGCCAGCACTGATGATCATGATGGTCGTCAAGTTCATCATGGTGGTCAGTTACTTCATGCACTTGAAGTTTGACAACAAAATGTTTACATGGATTTTCTACGCTGGCCTCATCCTTGCAATCGGCGTATATTGCGTGGCTCTAGCAACCTTCCACTTCTTTTCGTAACAAACCGAAAGACATAGTGGGGCAGGCCGAACATGCTGGCTGAAGTCACCGAGTTTGCAAGCCCGTGGCGCTTTCAGCGCCATGTCGAAGTGTGGTTGGTCATGTCAGTGATCATTGGCAGCTACGTCTATGCCATCAGGGTCATCGGCCCCCGAGCGGTTGGCAAGGGCGTCATAATTACACGCCGGCAAATCGCCGCCTTCACAGTTGGTGCATCATTGATGTGGATTGCAACCGACTGGCCGGTGCACGATATTTCTGAAGAATATTTGTATTCGATGCACATGGTGCAACACATGACACTCGCATCTTTTGTTCCGCCGCTGATGTTGATTGCGACACCCCAGTGGTTGTTCCGCGCAATCTTTGGAGACGGTGCTGGTCGCAAAGTCATGCGCTATTTCGCTTGGGCTCCCGTTGCGGGAGTGTTGTTCAACTTGGTCGTGATGGTCACGCATATTCCGGCTCTTGTTAACCAAAGCGTTTCCAATGGGCCGCTGCATTACGGGCTGCATGTGATTCTTGTAGTGACTGCGCTTCTGATGTGGATGCCTGTGTGCTCACCAGACCCGTCGCTGCGCATTAGTTACGGCGGGAAGATGATTTATCTGTTCCTGATGTCTGTGATACCTACTGTGCCTGCGGCTTGGCTTACGTTTGCCGATAATGCCGTCTATAAGCACTACGACATAGCAGTTCGAGTGTGGGGGCTTTCAGTGCAAACTGATCAGCAGCTAGGGGGGGCAGTTATGAAAACCTTTGGTGGTATGTACCTCTGGTCAATCATCGTGGTCATCTTCTTTCGCCGTTTCATTCGAGGTTTCTTCTCCGAGGCGGGCTACACGGAACAACCGTTAACGTTCAGCGATGTTGAAGCAGCGTTCGACAAAACCACGCCACCAACTGAACCCAAACAGCAAATAAGCGAATAGTTACTGCCAGCGAAAGAATTTCGCGGCAGTTGCTGGGGCAACCAGGGCCCATACTGCAAGCACAATCCACGCGGCACCACCGTTGAGAGATGTTTCGGTGAGTGCACCGCGCATTACATCGGCAAGTGCACTAGATGGCAGGAGTTGCGCGGGAACCTGCAACCAATTGGGCAGCGAGTCGAGCGGGAACATGATCCCGCCAACCAACAGCAGCACTAGATACAGGCCATTTTGTGCCGCCAAGTTCACCTCGCCGCGCAACGTTCCGGCCAGCGTCAGGCCAATACCTGCAAAGGCAAGGGTGCTAAGTAGGACCGCGCCAACTACAGGCGCAACAGCGCCTAAATCGCCGCGCCAGCCAAGGATCAATCCGACGCCAACCAAGACCAGCAACTGCACCACTTCGACCAACACGACGGCGAGGCTTTTTGCAAGCACAAGGCGTTGAGTGCCAAGCGGGGTAGCACCCAATCGCTTCAGCACTCCATAGGACCGCTCAAACCCAGTTGCAATTCCAAGGCTGACCATCGCGGTCGACATCACCGCTAGCGCAAGTATCCCTGGCAACAAAAAGTCAACCGCGTTCTGATCGCCACGTGGGAGCACATCTACCTGGCTGAAAAAGACGAGGAGAATCGTGGGGATGCCAATGATTACCAGCAACTGTTCGCCGTTCCGCGCGATGACACGCAATTCCGACTTCAGCTGTGCAAGTAGGACGCTCACGACTTGCTCCGTTGTGTCAGACGACGGAAAATTTCCTCGAGGCGTTGTGAACCGGCGCGCAGATTGTCCAAACCTTGATGTTGTTCGGCAAGCCAGTCCGAAATCATTCCAATGATCTTTGCGTCGCTTGTTCCCGCGACCACATAGTCGGGTCCGTCCTGCACCACTGTTGTTCCGATGTGGGCAGAAAGCGCAACGGGGTCTATGCCGCGTTCCGTTGTAAAACGAATTTCGTCATGCCCCTGGCGCAACGATTGCAAAGTGCCGCTAGCAACAATTGCTGCTTGATGAAAAACAATTACATCGTCGGCACAGCGCTCGGCCTCATCCAGTTCGTGTGTTGCCATGATTACAGTGCAACCATTTGACGAGAGTTCGCGCACAACATCCCTAATCATTTCTCGTCCCTCAACATCGACACCTGCCGTCGGTTCATCAAGGAATGCAATGTCGGGTTTCGCGGCAAGCGCCAGGGCAAGCGACAAGCGCTGCTTCTCTCCGCCAGATAGCTGCCTCCAGGTGCTTGATTGACGATGTGTCAATCCCACTCGCTC
>CAMDJX010000089.1 GCA_945900735.1 Acidimicrobium ferrooxidans DSM 10331
GAAACCATCAAGCGAAAGGTGCAGGCTTTGCTCGACACAGGTGGCCAATGAGACAGGTGTAATAAATGGTGTAGTCATACCCACGATGTGTACGGCAGAATGGAGAGATGGCATCAGCAACAAGCGCGCCCCAGACCCTGCCCCAAAAAGTGTGGGATCGCCACGTTGTTTCCAGCAAGGCCGGCGAACCCGACTTGTTGTACATCGACTTGCATCTTGTCCACGAAGTAACCAGCCCTCAGGCGTTTGACGGCCTTCGTATTAATAATCGTCCAGTGCGCCGGCCAGACCTCACCGTTGCCACCGAGGATCACAACGTTCCTACAGCCGATATTCACTTGCCGGTTGCCGACCCAATCTCGGCCAAGCAACTTGAAGTAATGCGCGCCAATGCAAAAAAATTCAACATCACGCTCTACCCAATGGGCCACGAGAAGCAAGGCATCGTGCATGTCATCAGCCCCGAGCAAGGCCGCACGCTTCCAGGCATGACCATTGTTTGCGGCGACAGCCACACCGCCACGCACGGCGCATTCGGTGCGCTCGCATTTGGTATCGGCACCAGCGAAGTAGAACACGTGCTTGCCACACAAACGTTGGTGCAGTCCAGGCCTAAGTGGATGAGCGTCACTGTTGATGGCGTGCTCCCCGCCGGCGTCACCGCCAAAGACATCATCCTTGCAATCATCGGCAAGATTGGAACTGCTGGCGGCATCGGTCATGTCATCGAATACCGCGGTTCTGCAATCAGGGCTTTGTCAATGGAAGGTCGCATGACCATCTGCAACATGAGCATCGAAGCAGGCGCAAAAGCTGGGCTCGTCGCACCAGACGAAACAACGTTTGCTTATCTCAAGGGCCGCGAGTTTGCGCCGAAGGGTGCAGCGTGGGACGCAGCACTTGCCGACTGGAAAACATTGCAGACCGACGAAGGCGCGAAGTGGGATAAAGAAGTGTTCATTGATGCCAGCACGTTGACGCCGCAAATTTCTTGGGGCACCAACCCGGCGCAAGTAATGAGTATCGATGGAATTATTCCGAACCCAGCCGACTTCGACGACGCCACCGCCCGCGACACTGTCGACCGCGCGCTCACCTACATGGGCCTTGTTGC
This sequence comes from Acidimicrobium ferrooxidans DSM 10331, assembly GCA_945900735.1. Taxonomy (GTDB): domain Bacteria; phylum Actinomycetota; class Acidimicrobiia; order Acidimicrobiales; family Ilumatobacteraceae; genus UBA3006. Next base: position 1,115 of record CAMDJX010000089.1, read on the forward strand.
CGGCACCGCCATTCGCGACATTCGTGTCGACACAGTTTTCATTGGCTCGTGCACCAACAGCCGCATCGAAGATTTGCGCGCAGCCGCAAACGTCGTCAAAGGCCGAACCGTCTCTGTGAAACGAGCAATGGTTGTGCCCGGCAGCCACGTCGTTAAAAAACAAGCAGAGGCCGAGGGTCTCGACAAAATCTTTATCGAGGCTGGCCTCGATTGGCGCGAACCTGGTTGCTCCATGTGCCTGGCAATGAACCCCGACAAACTTGCTCAGGGCGAGCGCGCCGCAAGCACTAGCAACCGCAACTTTGAAGGACGCCAAGGACGCGGCGGACGCACTCACCTGGTTTCACCAGAAATTGCAGCAGCAACTGCAATTGCCGGCCACTTCGCAACCCCTGGAGATCTGTCATGAAGGCTGTCACCATCATTTCCGGACGCGGCGTTCCACTCAAGCGCTCCGATGTCGACACCGACCAGATCATTCCAGCCGAATGGTTGAAGCGTGTGGAGCGAACTGGGTTTGAAAAAGGTTTGTTCTCTACCTGGCGCGACGATCGCAGTTTTATTCTTAACGACGAGCGTTACGCAGGCGCTTCAGTGTTGGTTGCCGGCCCAAGCTTCGGTGTCGGTTCATCGCGCGAACACGCAGTGTGGGCAATTCAGCAGGGTGGTTTCGATGCCGTCATTGCTCCAAGCTTTTCCGACATCTTCCGCAACAACTGCACCAAGAACGGCCTCGTACCTGTTGTGCTTTCCGAACCAACCGTCAATCGCATCTGGGAAGTCCTCGAAGCCGACCCATCGGCAGAAATCACCATCGACATTCAGCGTCTGACGGTAGAGATTCCTTCTGCTGGCATCACCGAATCGTTCGAAATGGATGCTTCAACGCAGGACCGATTTATGAAGGGCCTCGACGACATCGCAATTACGTTGTCGAATGCCGATTTCATTTCAACGTTCGAAGCCACTCGGCCTGCTTGGCTAGCCGCCAAGTAACTGCAGCTATTCGGCGATAAACGAAAACAAGTCGCGCAATCGCGCGTCGTTCGAAAACACTTCAATTGGTGCCTGCGGCTCTAGGCGCAACCCGCGCTGAATAATGCGACACGTGGTGTGCTGGTTGTACTCGGCAAGCGTTACAGCCCAACCGTCGCGGCCGGCGCGTGCGGTGCGGCCAGAGCGGTGCAGGTACGTCTTTACATCCAGTGGCGGCACGTAGTGAATAACAGCTGCGACGTCGTCGATGTCAATACCGCGAGCAGCAACATCGGTAGCCACCAAAATTTTTAATTCGTTTTTCTCAAACTTGCCAAGTGCCCGCTCACGCGCATTCTGCGGCATGTCACCATGCAACGCAGATGCATTTGCACCCAGCGACTGCAACGACTCGGCAACTTTGTCGCACACGCGTTTGGTGTCGCAGAAAACAACTGTCTGCCCGGCTGCGGTGGCAATGGAGTTAATAACCCTGTCTTTGTCCATGTGGTGCACCGCAAGAAACAAGTGACGCATGGTGCCGACGGTGTCGGTTGGCGAATCGATGGAAATTTCTTTAGGCGACTTCATGTAACGACGAACAAGGTTTGCAACCTGGCCGTCGAGCGTTGCCGAGAACAACATTGTCTGATGGGGCGCAGTCACGTGGCGCATGATCCATTCCACTTGGGGCATAAAACCTTCGTCGGCCATGCGGTCGGCTTCGTCGATGGCAACCACTTGAATTGCGCTCAAGTCGCACTCTTTGGATTTCATCAAGTCGATCAAACGAAGCGGCGTAGCAACGATGATCTCGACTCCCTGTTCGATTACTTCAACTTGCTTGCCGCGGTCTGCCCCGCCGTACACAGCCAACACACGCACGCCACAGTTCTTGCCAATTGGCCCGAGCACTTCGGAAACCTGCAACGCCAACTCGCGAGTAGGAACCAAGATGAGGCCGTGAGGCTTGCCCGGCGCCGCCGGCAAACTGATGCGCGACATCATGGGGATTCCGAAAGCAAGTGTCTTGCCCGAGCCGGTGCGAGCACGGCCGCACACGTCTTCGCCGGCAAGCGCAATGGGGATTGCCTCTGTCTGAATGGCAAATGGGCCTGAAAAACCTGCTGCTGCGAGGCCGGCGTCGATGCTGTCAGGCACGCCGAGGGCAGAGAAGCCGGTTGGTGTCGTCACCTGGGGAGTATTTGATGGCGCAGTCACGGGTTCCTTCACGCTACCAACCACCTCGAGTCGCTGGAGAGATGTCTGACAAATAGTAGACGCAGCCCTCAAAAATCTGTATGGTCAAACTTTCGTATTAAACCCCTAAGGAGGTGCTCATGCCTACAGACAATATTTCGTCACTCAGTTCATTCCTCGAAAATCGCCACACCAGCATCGAGCCAACCTTCAGTGGTCGAAAAGGTATTTCGTACGACTGGCAACAACTGCTCGTACCAAGCGACGCAGTGTTCGAGGCAACGCTTGAAACCATGTTGAATGCAAAAGTCAACTCTCTCGATGCAGGTGATCAGATGTCGCCAACTGCGTCGAAGTGACCTCGGCAATCTCCGCAACCTCACAGCGCCCGAAGCGCACACTCGTACTGGGCTGTGGCTCAGTTGCGCAGTGCGCGATTCCGCTGTTGGTGCGCGATTTCGGCTTTCCTGCAACTTCAATCCACATCGTCGACTTCAGAGATAACCGGCATCGCGTTGCCGACATGTTGAAGTTGGGCGTTACCTACGAACAAGACCGCGTCACCCGCGACAACCTCGATCAGTTTCTGTCCGAGCGCTGCAGTGCCGGCGACATCTTGCTCGACTTGGCTTGGAACATCGACGCCCCAACAATCTTGCAGTGGTGCCGCGATCACGGCATTCGTTACCTCAACACTTCAGTCGAACTGTGGGATCCATACGACAACATTGCCGAGACCCATCCGCTCGAGCGCACGCTGTACGTTCGCCATCAAGCCCTCCGCAAAATGATTGCCAAGTGGGGCGCCAACGATGGCCCGTCGGCAGTGCTCGAACACGGTGCAAACCCAGGCATGGTCAGCCACTTGGTGAAACAAGCGCTTGTCGACATCACCAACCAATTGCTTCTTGATGGCAAAGCCGGCAGTCGCGCAGGCGCATTGCAGTCTGCGCTGGATGCCGAACAATTCAACGTGCTTGCACAACTGACTGGCACCAAAGTGATTCACATTGCCGAGCGCGACACCCAAATCAGCAACGTTCCAAAAGAAACCAACGAGTTCTGCAACACGTGGTCGGTGGAAGGTTTCTATGAAGAAGGTGTTGCACCGGCCGAACTGGGCTGGGGCACGCACGAAAAGTGGATGCCAGCAAAGGCACACGCGCACACCGACGACGGCCCTCGCAATCAAATTTGTATTGCGCAGCCAGGCATGGAGACATGGGTGCGAAGCTGGGTGCCTTCAGGCGACACGCTCGGCATGGTCATTCGCCACGGCGAGGCATACACCATGGCCCATCACCTCACGGTGAAGAACGCCGACGGCACCGATGCCTACCGCCCAACTGTTCACTACGCGTACCACCCGTCCGACGCGGCAATTAACAGCGTGCTCGAGTTGCGCATGCGCAATTGGCAAATGCAACCGCGCGAACGCATCTTGAATAACGAAATCATCGATGGTCGCGACGAACTCGGTGTGCTGCTCATGGGCCACGACTACAACGCTTGGTGGACAGGTTCGCTGCTTTCAATTCATGAGGCGCGCCAAATACTTCCGGGCCAAAGCGCAACAACGCTGCAAGTTGGCGGCTCTGTTTGCGCGGCAATGCAATGGTTGGTCGACTGCCCC
>CAMDJX010000090.1 GCA_945900735.1 Acidimicrobium ferrooxidans DSM 10331
CCGATCAGCGCGTTGAGCACACGACGTGGCAAGAACTGGATCGCGTGCTTCCCCCCGATCACCTCACCACTTTGTACATTCCACAACTTGCACAGCCAATTGCCGGAGAGATGGTGAAGCTGCATCAGCTTGCCCGCACACTTCGCGAAAAATGCCCGTGGGATATCGAGCAAACACACGACTCTCTGATCAAGCATCTGCTTGAGGAGGCGTACGAAGTGGTTGACGCGATTCAGCAACTAGATGCCGACAATCCAGACACCGACGAAGCACTGATTGAAGAACTGGGCGACTTGTTGTACCAAGTGGAATTTCATTCGACAATCGCCGAACAGCAGGGTCGGTTCACCCTCGCCGATGTTGCTCGTTCCATTCACGACAAGTTGGTGCGCCGACATCCGCATGTTTTTGGCGACACCGTGGCCACTAGTGCCGATGATGTAGTTGGCACGTGGGACGCGGTGAAGCGCGAAGAGCGTAAAAACAACGACAAGAAATCAGATTCCATTTTTAGCGGTGTAGCCAAAGCCTCCCCCGCGCTTTCGTATGCAACAAAGATTCAAAAGCGTGCGGCAGACGTAGGTTTCGATTGGCCGAGCGCTGCTGGTGCATTTGAAAAGATCGCCGAAGAATCGCAAGAGTTGCTTGAGGCCTCGGCACTGGACGACGACAAAGCCGCCAGTATGGAATTGGGCGACTTGCTCTTCAGCGTGGTGAATTTGGCCCGCCATCTTGGCCACGATGCCGAAACTGCGCTCCGACTTGCCAGCGACAAATTCCGTGCTCGCTTCGAGATCGTGGAGACTCTTGCTGCTCAACGCAATATCGACTTGCAAACAGCAACACTGGAACTGCTCGATTCGTTGTGGGACGAAGCGAAGGCGTTTACTACTATTTCCGAATGAGCAATATCAGCAAAATTCTGGGCCGCGAAGTTCTCGACTCCCGCGGTAACCCAACCGTCGAAGTGGAAGTGGTGTTGTCGTCTGGTGCATTCGGACGCGCGATCGTGCCATCCGGTGCGTCCACGGGTGAGCACGAAGCAGCCGAGTTGCGCGACGGCGGCAAGCGCTATCGCGGCAAAGGCGTGCTTAATGCAGTTGGCAACGTCAACACCGAAATTGCATCGGCGCTCAACGGAAAGCCTGCAGACGACCAAGCAACCATTGATAATGAGCTGTGCAAACTCGACGGCACACAAAACAAATCGCGCCTAGGTGCCAACGCAATCTTGGGTGTCAGCCTGGCCCTCGCCCACGCCACCGCTGCCGAGCGCAAGATGCCCCTCTATCGTTCGGTTGGCGGCAACGATGCCTACGTACTTCCCGTGCCAATGATGAACGTGATCAACGGCGGCGCACATGCCGACAACAACGTCGACTTGCAGGAATTTATGGTGATGCCAATTGGTGCCTCAAGTTTTTCTGAGGCACTGCGATGGGGTGTCGAAACGTACCAAACATTGAAATCGCTTCTTCACGACCGAAAAATGGCAACTGCTGTTGGAGACGAGGGTGGCTTTGCACCGAACTTGGCGAGCAACGAGGACGCAATCTCAATTTTGGTAGACGCTATTGAAGCCGCGGGTTTTGTTCCCGGCAAGGACATCAGCATTGCGCTCGACCCGGCAATGAGCGAGTTGTTTAAAGACGGCAAATACCACTTGGCATCCGAAGGCAAATCGCTAACAAGCCAAGAGTTAGCCGACTGGTGGCACATGCTTGCCAACAAATACCCAATCGTTTCCATTGAAGACGGCATGGCCGAAAACGACTGGGCAGGTTGGTCGACACTCACCGCAAAATTGGGAAGCAAAATTCAACTCGTTGGCGACGACCTGTTCGTGACCAACGTGCAACGACTGCAGCAAGGAATTAGCGAACGCGCTGCAAACAGCGTGCTGATCAAGGTCAATCAGATCGGCACACTGACAGAAACGCTCGACACCATTGCACTTGCAACAAAGAATGGCTACACCAGCGTGATGAGTCATCGCAGTGGCGAAACCGAAGACTCGACCATTGCCGACTTGGCTGTTGCTACAAACTGCGGTCAAATCAAAACTGGTGCTCCGGCCAGAAGCGACCGCGTTGCAAAATACAATCAACTGCTGCGTATCGAACAAGAACTTGGCTCAAAAGCCAAATTTCTTGGCGCAGACGCTCTTAACCCGCGATAACAGCACCCAATTGGCCTGGTTGCCACGAAACAGCTTGCTTTACGCGCCACAATAGAGGCGTGGCAAATACGGATTTACATCTAGTTCGCAATCGTTCATTGCGCTTTGCGATCAAACCGTTCGCCATTTCCGTAGTCATCGCACTTGCAACTGCCCTGTTTGTTTTCCCTGTTCGCACCTGGCTCAATCAACGTGAGGCGTTAGAGGCCAAGACCGCCGAATATGCGGCGTTCGAGGACATCGTCGAAGAAATGCAAGATCAGGTGAGCAACTTGCAGTCGCCCGCCGGCCTGCGCGACGCAATTCGAACCCAGCTTGGCTACCTGTACCCAAATGAGCGACGCGTGCCGATGATGGATTTACCCGCGCTTTCCACCACCATGCCCGAGCGCTGGCCGTACACCGTTGTGTCCACCATTTTGATGTTGCGCACGTTGGACGTGGCAGCACAGGAAGCGCGCGGCCAAATAACTCTCGACCCATTGGCTCCCTAATCAGGCACTTCTAACCCGCGTTAACTAACCTCTGTCCATTCAATTGATTGGAGCAGGTGTGGCTGGAAGCATTTTGGGTAACCGTGTCCTTCGCAAAGAGGACCCCAAATTTCTCACAACAGGCGGCGTCTATGTAGACGACTTGCACGATGAACCGTTGCTAGCGGGTGCGCTGCACGCAACTTACGTGCGCTCCACTGTTGCCCACGCCAACATTCTTGGCATTGATGTTTCCGAAGCGCTGCTGGCCCCCGGCGTAGTTGCGATCTATACAGCCACCGATCTTGGCCTTCAGCCCACGCCTGCGACATATAACCCAACCGCGCTGCGCACGATGCTTGCAACAGAAAAGGTTCGCTACGTTGGCGAGCCAATCGCAGTCATTCTCACCGAACGCGCAGACCAAGGCGAAGACGCCACCGAACGAGTGATCATCGATTACGAACCACTCGAAGTGCTGATCGATATCGAGCAAGCCATGGACAGCAGCACGCTGATCTTTGAAGGCGTTGGAAGCAACATTGTGTTTGACACCACAGCACTTGGAATGCCAGACCTCACCGGCGATGCATTGTTCGCCGACTGCGAAGTTGTAGTTCGTGGCCGCTTCGTCAACCAGCGCGTAGCGCCATGCCCACTAGAGGTTCGTGGTTCGGCAGCGATGTGGGACACAAACGGCCGACTGATCCAATGGTTGTCTACCCAGGGTGCGCAAGGTGCGCGCGACACCATCTTGGCCGCAAATGGTCTGCAACTTGGGCAGGCAAGAATCATTACTCCCGACGTTGGTGGCGGCTTCGGCGCAAAAATTGGTGCATACCCCGAAGAAATTTTGCTTGGCAAAATCTCGGCCAAAGCTGGTCGCCCAATTCGCTGGCATGAAACACGAAGCGAGTCGATGGTTGCGCTCGGCCACGGCCGCGCGCAAATTCAGTACATCAGCATCGGTGGTTCGCGAGATGGAAAAGTAAGCGCCTACCAACTAAAAGTGCTGCAGGATTCTGGCGCCTGGGTAGACGTTGGCGCAATTCTCGCCCCGTTTATGACAAGGCCGATGGCTTCTGGTGTGTACGACATCCCAAAGATTGAAGTTCGCACTATTTCCGTCGTCACCAATACCACCCCAACCGTGCCTTACCGCGGTGCCGGGCGGCCAGAAGCAACGGCAGCTATCGAGCGAGCAATGGATTTGTTTGCATTAGAGATTGGCAAAGACGCGGCCGAAGTACGACGCATCAACCTCATTGGCAAATTCATGGAGCCGCACACCACCGCCATTGGTCAAACATACGACGTTGGCAATTACGAAGTTTCGCTGGACAAAGCGCTGCAGGTTGCCAACTACAAACAATTGCGCAACGAACAGGCTGCTCGCCGTGCAAGCGGCAGCAACAAACAACTTGGCATAGGTGTGAGCGTGTACGTAGAAATTACGGGTGGTACTACGCCAGGTGAAGTTGCAAAGATTGAAATAACTCCGGATGGACGCGCCGTTGTGTACACCGGCACTTCCCCGCACGGCCAAGGTCATGTCACCTCGTGGTCGATGATTGCTTCCGAACAAACGGGCATCGACATGAACGACATCGACGTTGTCTGGGGCGATACCGATTTGGTTCCTGTCGGCGGTGGAACAATGGGTTCGCGCTCGCTGCAACAAGGCGGTGCTGCCGTGCATGTTGCCGCAATCGAATTAGTCGAGCAGGCGCGCAAGCATGCTGCACGGTTACTCGAAGCCAACGAGGCCGACGTGGTGTTTGACAAAGACCACGCAGCATTCCACGTTGCGGGAACACCAGCAGTCGCAAAAACGTGGGCCGATCTATCGACTGCTTTGTTGGGCGACGGCGGGCTCGTGCAGGAAACAACTTTTACTGCAGGCGGCCCAACATTTCCGTTCGGCGCTCACGTTTCTGTTGTCGAAGTAGATATTGAAACAGGCCGAGTGCAACTTATTCGACACGTTGCATGCGACGATGCCGGCGTTGTACTTAACCCACTCATTTTGGACGGACAGATTCACGGCGGTGTTGCCCAAGGTGCCGCACAAGCACTGTTAGAAGAAGTTGCCTACGACCAAGACGGCAACCCAATCACTTCCAACTTTGCCGACTATGGGTTTATCTCTGCCGCCGAATTGCCAAGTTTTGAAGTGGTACACATGGAAACCCCAACGCCTCGCAACCCACTTGG
>CAMDJX010000091.1 GCA_945900735.1 Acidimicrobium ferrooxidans DSM 10331
CTTGCTCGGCAAGGGCTAGGGCATATTCGCGACCTAGCCCGCTGCCCGCACCAGTAATAACCGCGACTTTGCCCGCAAATAACTTCATTGCTCATTCACCGTAGTTCACATGCCTGTGGGTACTATTCGTGCATGGCATCGGGATGGCGGAAATCTAACGAGAAGCAGCACGTGGTCATTATCGGGGCTGGCTTCGGCGGGCTTGCCTGTATTCGTAAATTGCGTAAGTCGCCTTCGTACCGCATCACGCTGATTGACAGAAACCCATACCACCTGTTTGCTCCCCTGCTGTACCAGGTGGCCACGGCGGGCCTTCCAGAAGATGACATAGCTTTTCCTGTAAGAACCGCGTTTCGCGAAATCGAATTTATTCGTGGCGAGGTTTCGTCCGTGAATAAAGAGTCTTCAACGATCAGGCTGAAAGATGACCGAACCATCTCGTTTGATCACTTGATCATGGCGGTTGGCTCGCAGGGTTCTACGTTTGGCATACCGGGCGTTGCAGAACATGCTCTGCAGATGAAGTCGGTTTACGATGCGCGCTTGATTCGGCGTTCGCTTATTCACACCTATGAAGAAGTGGAAGACGGCCAGCTGCCACTAAGCGCTTTGAACGTTGCTGTGGTTGGCGGTGGCCCAACAGGTGTTGAACTTGCTGGCGCTATTAGCGAACTGCAAAAAGAAATTACGCGGGAGTTTGAAAAAATTGCACCACATGCAACAACCACGTTGATTGAAGCAGGCCCGCGGATTTTGCCTAGTTTTAATCCCAAGTCGAGTGAGCACGCGAAAAAGACGCTGGAGAAGATGGGTGTAGTGGTGTTGGTGGACACCGCCGTGAAGCAAGCAACCCCTTCAAGCTTTCACCTATCTAACGAAACCGAGTTGATTGCAGGAACCAAGATTTGGGCTGCAGGTGTAACAGCGCCTGATACATGGCGATCGCTTGGTGAGGCAGACCGAGCAAATCGTTTAATGGTGAAACCAACCTTGCAGCTAGAAGACAATGTCTGGGTAATCGGAGATGGTGCACACCTCGTTGGCGACAATGATCGCCCACTTCCGATGATTGCACCAGTTGCAATTCAGCAGGGCAAGCATGTGGCAATGCAGTTGATTCGCTTGGCTCGAAATGAAAAACTGCGCTCTTTTTCATACAAAGACAAGGGCCAGATGGCCACTATCGGCAGACGAAAAGCAGTTGTTGAAGTACGCAGCTGGTTGCGGTTCAGCGGAACCTTGGCATGGCTCACCTGGCTGGCGTTGCACTTGGCCTATATCTCGGGCGGGCGAAACCGAACCAGCATTGTCGCCGACTGGATTTGGAACTACCTCGTGTGGATCCCGCGCCGGGCAATTACCGACTAGGTATTTGAAGCGTCGAAGATTCCCTGAATAGCCGAGTTGAGCAAAGCATCAAATTTGGCATCAGACTGCTTGGCCGAAAGGCCCTCGGTGAGTGCGCGGGAGAAACTTGCGATGACACCTTTGTTGCTCGCCAAGTGCTTGTTTGCTTCTTCCCTGCTGTAGCCACCCGATAGAGCAACCACGCGAACCACGCGTGGGTGTTGCACCAGTTCGTCGAAGAAACCAGCCACGTTTGGCAACGTGAGTTTCAACATCACGTTTTGGTCGGACGAGAGCGCGTTCAGCTCTTTGAGGATTGCGGCCTTCAGCAATACTTCTGCCTCAGCCTTCTGCGGGCTCTTGATATCTACTTCTGGTTCAATAATTGGAACAAGGCCAGCAGCGATGATCTGCTTGCCAACTTCAAATTGCTGAGCAACGACTGCGTTGATTCCTTTCTCGTTTGCAAGCTTGATGACCGAACGCATTTTGGTTCCGAACACATTGTGTGTCTTTGCTTTATTCAGAAGCGCATCAAGTTCGGGCATTGGCTTCATCACTTGTACGCCGTCTTGCTCGTCGGCCAAACCTTTGTCAATTTTGAGAAATGGAACTACGCCTTTGTTCTCCCAAAGGAACTCGGCTGCGCCTTTGCCATCGATGGTGCGATCCATTGTCATCTCGAACAAGATTGCGCCAATTACTCGCTCGCCGGAGAAGGCGGAACTCTTGATGATTCGGGTGCGCATGGCATGAATGAGGTCGTACATCTGTTCGTCGCCCGAATACTCGGATGCTTCGATGCCGTACAGCTGAAGTGCCTTGGGGGTGCTGCCGCCGCTTTGGTCGAGTGCTGCAATGAAACCCTTGCCACTTTTTGCCTTGTTCATCATTTCGGTGTTCATCTCGATGCTCCGTTTCGTTACGCCTATGGTAATTGGCCTCGTTGAGGCGCTGAAATCACTGAGGAAAGTTGGTTCCCCGTGCGACTGGGAAATAGCGGTGGTGAAACTGGCCGGTGAGCTCGTAGATGGCAGTTCCCTTTTGCCCATCAGACGTGGTGATTTGCATTTCGCTGAGCCCGCCTCCGAGGGTGTTGGGTTGTCGCATGGCAATGCCGCTGTAACGCTGTGCCCAACGACCAGTGGCATCCACCGTGATCACTCGCCCACCTTCAAGCGTGAACGTGAGGCGGCCCGCAAGGCCGTGCACTTCGTCGCCGAATTGCTCGTACGAAACGGCTTCGCCCTTGGCGCCCAGCCACTGCAAGTCGTGTTGAAAATCGATTACTGGAATTGGCTCGCCACCGCCAACTGGTGCGAAGCAGCCATCGGTGTACACGCGAGCACCATTTGGGTACTCCCAGTGCCACACCTGTAAGAAACCTTCTTCTAGTTGGATTGGTGTCCACATCCACATTGGGCAACGAGCATGTGCGCGAACGCCCCACGAATGATCGCGCTGACCCCACCAGTTATCGATGGTGTACGTGGTGCCTTGATGTGTGTAAGTGCCGTTATAGGTGCCGCTTTGAAACATGTGCGACTGGTCCCAGATCAATTCGAAGCCCGCCTTCATCGACCCTCTGCGCAATTGATATGGCGCGGTTCGTGCGGTGAACGTGACGTCGAGCGCAACAGGCGTTGCCTCCGAGGGTGCTGCAACGAGGTGTACCTTCTTCAGCGGTTCGATGACGTCGATGGTGATAGGGCCAACACGAAAGTCGTCCTGGTCGCCGTCTACGTGTCGGGAGTGACGGGCCATGATTGGCGATTCGCCAACCCTGCCCAACTGCAACGAATCCATTTCGTTGCGTGTAGGGAAATGCGCCAGCGTGAGAATAAGAACATCGCTTGGCCGGTCGCGCATGTGCATGACGAAGAACAGGCTTTCGCGCCAGTCGGCATGGAAGTGCACGGTATTGGGGAACGGTTCCGGGATTTGATGTGCGAAGCGTTCGTCGAGAGCGGTGAATCGTGCCATAAGTATTCTCCTATTGAAATAGTTCGATGGTGTTTAAGTCGAGCATCTGTTGACCATGACGGTTTGCCATCGCTGCAAACATTGCGTCACCGCGTTCGGTTTGTTTCACCAACATCGAGGCAACAATTGCCATGATGTAACCCGACGTGGCAAACAGGCGGTATTGATCCCAGAGATCGTGCCAAGAGAGCTGCACACCGGCACGCGTGATGCCTTCGTGATATTGACGAACAAGTTGTTCCTCGCATTCGCGACGCTGCTGGGTCGGAAAGCTTGCGCCAATGAAGTATCCAAGATCTAGTGCACCTGGGCCAATCGCGACAGTTTGCCAGTCGACCACCTTGACGATTGTGGGGTCTGTTGCACTGAATAACAAGTTGTCTAACCGAAAGTCGCGGTGAATGATGGTGTGGTTTTTGGGGAACGCGGCGTCGTAACCATCGATTTGTTGTACAAACTTCTTCCCTAGTTGCATTACTTCTGGTTGAACCAAGTCGGCGAAGCGAAGTGCGAACCCGTCGAACACTTTGCGCAGCAGATCGCGCGTGCCGGCTGCGCCTTCGAAGCTGTGCCTATTTGCCCACGTGATGGTGTCGAGCACCGGCGAATCCCACAACGAGGCGTGCAACGCAACAAGCTGTTGTACTGCCGCACTTGCTTGCTGCGTGGTTGCCCCCTGCAGTTGGTCGCCTTGAGCGGCGCCGACGATGTCTTCGAGCACCAGAACGAAGTCGTCATCCATTGCGTCGTACCAAACATGCAAACAATCTGGTGCTTGCACCCCAACCTTGGATTGCAAAGTGGCGTAGAAACTTGTCTCCAGTTCGTAACAGCGAGTGACACGGCTTGCGCCACGGCTGCTTTCACTTTGTGAGGGAACCTTTACGACGACGCTGTTGCTGAGTTGGCCATGCGTTCCGGGTGCGAAGGTGACGCGGTAACTTTCCGCCATTTGCCCGGTGCCAATTGGCGCAATCGACTCGATCTGCAGCGGCGAACCTCCACTGGGCTTGGAAAGCGCAGTCGCGAGATACTCTGCGCTCAGCCCACGATGTTGTGCTTGTGCCCCCACAAAAACAAACCCTAGACCGCGGGGCCAAGCACCCAATACATCGGTTACGGCTCGACGATTGCGAAACCAGGTGCGAACTTGTCGAGGTTGCCGAAAATAGTGATTAATGCGCCGGCGTCACCGTCGATTGAAAGATTGCCCGCAGTCATCTCGTCGGGGATTGTGGTGGTCTGAGCGATTACTTCCAACAGGGTTGTTCGGGTAGTGGTAATTGATGCGGCGGCCGCTGCTTCGTGCCTGCCAGCAATCGAATACATAGTGCGGTTCGAAAGCCCCTGTACCCATAGATGATCGGGTTTGCCGACAAGATCGGTAAACGTCCAGTTGACACACAAACTGACGCCACCAACTTGCTCCGACATCACGCGCACGGCAAGAGTGTCGAACAATTGATCGATGGTCATTGCGCGAATCATGCTGCGTGCGCGCACGTT
>CAMDJX010000092.1 GCA_945900735.1 Acidimicrobium ferrooxidans DSM 10331
GGAACGAATTGATTTTGAGATCAAGCACTTCCCAAGCCCCAAGCACCACGAGGGCAACTTCTGCTTTTGCATTCGTGGCTGATTTTGCCCAACTCTTTTCAAAGCCGACACAGTTTGCAAAGTTTCTGCGGAAAGTTCCGTTCTTGCCACCGGTGCCAACACCGCGGTCGTAGACACCGCAGCCATCGATCGAGCCATCAGAGACAATGAATGTTTTTTCGATACCGCTTGGCTTGTTAACGGCAAGCGAGTGGGCCTGAGAGTCGCCGACGATAACTACTCGGCGCGGAAGTTTTGCAATGGTGGTTGTGGTCGTTGATGCACCAGGCAATGACGACGCAGATGGCACTGTGGTTGGAACAACAAACACCACTTCGCTGCTGGCTGTGTCGACAGATAGGTCGCGGGCTTCGATGCCGACAACTTTCACTCCAGTGCCAACCAGCGCAGAGACGAATACGACGCCGAGAGCAATTGGAAGTCGGCGGCGCATGGCAGTCAATTGTGATCGCTGACCCCACCAATTACCAATTGCGCCCTTGCGAGCGGGCGTCTCGATGAAGACATACGAGAATTCGTTAACAACAACGGTGATGGTCAGGGCCACGGCAAGCCGCACGCCATTCTCGCGGGCGCCTGCAACAACGAAGATAGGCCAATGCCAAAGGTACAAACCGTAAGAGCGGCGCCCCACCTCTACCAACGCTTTGTTGGAGAGCAGCAATTTCGCAAAAGTGTTACCCGGCCGCACCACCACCGCAACTACGCACGCCGATGCAAACGAGGTGAGCGCAAGCGCCCAACTATAAAGGCTCTCGTCAAACACATGTTGCGTTGCCGAAAGGAACACCAGTACGCCAACTGCAACCAGCGCAACTAAATCGGCACCGGCACGACGAATATTGGGAATACGCACCGCGCCACTGCGCCATGGCCGCCACAGAAATGCAACCGCCGCACCAAGCAGTAGACCACTCGAGCGAGTGAATGTGCTGAGATACAACACGTTGGTGCGCATGTCGTCATCTGCCACAAAACGTGCTGCGGTGAAAACCATGATTGCGACTGCGCCAACTGCGCAGATGGCGCCAGAAACCTTGCTGTGTATTCGCTTGTGGGCAACGACCCCAGCAAACAACAAAGGCCACAGGAGGTACCACTGCTCCTCCACCGCAAGCGACCACAGATGGCGCAGAACTGGCAGCGCGCTTGCTGCGAAGTATGGCGTGTCAACAGAATAGATCTGCCACCAGTTGGAAACGTAGCCAACTGCTGGAAACACGTCTCGTCGAAAATCGGGCGCCGAGTCCTTTGCATAAAACGCAACGACGAAAGCAGTTGCTGCCAACATTGCAAACAGTGCGGGTAGCAATCGTCGTGCACGACGAACCCAGAACATTTTCAGACTGATTCGGCCAAAAGACTCGCGCTCTTCAATGAGCAGCGCGGTAATCAAATATCCGCTCACGACAAAGAACACTTCTACTCCGAGAAACCCTCCGGGAATCCATTGAATATCTGCGTGATACAAGATCACGGCAATGATGCTCAGTGCGCGTAGCCCATCGAGTGCGGGCTGATAGCCCAAGGTCTGTCGAACGTTCATTTCAGTTTGCGAAAGGCAATGCCGATTGCAAGAACATAAATGAGTGCGCCGAAAGTGAACGGTGCTCCGATACCTACGTGGTCAAAGGCAAGGCCGGCAAGTGGTGGGCCAATAACTCGAGCAAGTGCCGATGCCGACTGCTGAATCCCCAGCGCTTCTCCCCGACGATCTTCGTGCGCCGAATCTGCAACAAGTGCAGTAAGTGATGGGCTTGAGATGCCAGCGCCAATAACCAGAAACAACAGAGCAACGATCATCGTTGGCCAAATAACTGCCGCCCCCAGAAACAACAGCCCGATAGAAACAAGAACCAACCCGTTGCGCAGTAATTGCAGCGAGCCAAAGCGGCTGGTGAGTGGACCAATGAGCGAACCCTGCACCGCCGACATCACTACGCCAATTCCCAAAAACACAACCGCGGTCGATGCCTCGGTGAGGTTGAACCGTTCGCCGCCAAACAATGAGAACGTTGCCTCAAACCCAGAGAATGCCAGCATCGAGAAAAACCCAACGCCCGCAAGCGCACCGTATCGACGCTTACGGAAAGGCACATGAACGCGAGTTGATTGCGCGGCCTTGTTCGGGACGCGAGTTTCTTGTAAACGAATGATTGCGGCTACCGCATTGATGAGCGCCAGCGTGCCCGCAACATAAAACGGAATGTGTGGCCCACCCAATGCGGCGAGCCCGCCAATTGCCGGGCCAAATACGAAACCCACACCGAATGCCATGCCAAGCAGGCCGAGCATGCGGGCACGTTGCTCTTTCGTGGCCAAATCGGTGATGGCGCTTTGTGCAACGGAAACACTTGCGCCCGAAGCGCCATCAATTAGACGGCCGGCGAACAATACCCACAGCGCGCCTGCAGCGCCAGTGATGAAGCTTCCGAGCGCAGTGCCAAGCAGTGAAATAACGATGACTGGCTTGCGACCAACTCGGTCGGACCAACGACCAAGAATTGGCGCAAAAATCATCTGTGCTAACGAAAACGAAGCGAAGAGCAAACCAACTTGAAAACCTGTTGCACCGAAACGATCGGCGTATCGACCAAGAATTGGCGCGACAATGCCGAAACCAATCATGTCGAGTGCGACAGTGGACCAAATAACCCAGAACCCACGCGGGAGTGGTTCGCGTGTTGTGGTTGCTGTATTCATGAGTGTGTTGTCAAAAACTACGCGCGGCGAACGCGCGTGCCATCTTTGGTTGACTCAACGACGAAACCTGCTGCTTGTAATTCGTTGCGTATTACATCGGCGGTTGCAAAATCTTTCGCGGCTCGTGCTGCGTCCAAGTCGGATGCTCGCTGCATAGTTGCGGCATCTACCTCTGCTGCGGCACGCAGCTCTAAGCCCAGCGCAGAACACATCTGCAGCACAGCCAGCGACAGTGCAGATGCTTGGCCGCCATTGCCTTCATCGATTGCAATGTTGGAGCGGCGCACCGCATCGAAAATATGAGCCATTGCACCAGTCGTGTCGAGATCGTTGTCCATCACTTCTCGAAAACGCGCGATCGTTTCAACGTCGGGTTCTGAACTTGGTAACGACGCCTTCGACATGCGGTCGGCAAAACCATCGAGGCCGGCAAGCGCATTAACCGATGCGTCAATATTGTCTTGACCAACTTTTACTGGCGAGCGATAATGCGTCTGCAAGAGCAACATGCGATATGCGCGCGGGTCGTAGTGCTGCACCAAGTCGAGCAAGTTGGCAACGTTGCCCAAACTCTTGGACATTTTCTCGCCCTCGGTATCAACAACAAAACCGTTGTGCATCCAGTGACGAGCAAACTGTTTTCCTAAGGCAACGGCCTGTGCTCGTTCGTTTTCATGGTGAGGAAAACGCAAATCCGCGCCGCCGCAATGCAAGTCGAAACCCTCTCCCAACAACTCAAGGCTCATCACCACGCATTCGCTATGCCAACCCGGCCTGCCCTCGCCCCACGGAGATGGCCAACTTGGCTCGCCAGGCTTCGAGAACTTCCAGAGCGCAAAGTCTGCGGCGCTGCGTTTTTGCGCGGCGCCCAACACTTCGCGGTCGCCACCTCCCGAGAGCATGTCGTCCAGGCTTTGATGTGCAAGCAAGCCGTAATCCGGCACCGACTTGACATCTAAATACACGCCGTCGTCCGTGGTGTACGCCGCGTTGCGCGACATCAATTCGCTAATCATTTCCACCATTTGACCTACATATTCGGTGGCGTGAGGTACGTCTGTTGGTCGAAGCACCCCGAGCGCGCCCATGGCGTCGAACCAGACGGACTCACACTTGTGGGTGATTTCATTCCATGGTCGATTTTCCCTGTTTGCCCGATCGATGATTTTGTCGTCAATGTCGGTGATGTTGGAGACAAGACGAACCGAGACACCGCTCCACTCCATATATCTACGCAGAATGTCGTAGACCAAGGTGGCCCGGCCGTGGCCTAGATGCGGGGGGCCATACACGGTTGGGCCGCACAGGTAGATGTCTAATTTGCCCTGCTGGCGCATCTGCAATTCGCGCACTTCGCGCGTAACGGTGTCGTACAAATGCAGCACGACCACAGCCTAGAGGCGGCGTTGCGCGTCAAGCCCAGTTGCGCGCCAATACAGTAATGACGCGATGAATGTGCCTGAAAAACCCACCCTCGAAAATCTTGAAGCCAAACTAATTGCGCGGTGGGAAGCCGAAGGCACCTACACGTTTAACCGCAGCGCCCAACGGGCCGATGTATTTGCGATCGACACGCCGCCACCCACCGTCAGCGGCTCGCTGCACATGGGACACGTATTTAGTTACACCCACACAGACACGGTTGCTCGTTTTTGGCGCATGCGCGGTAAGCAAGTGTTTTATCCGATGGGCTGGGACGACAACGGGCTGCCAACCGAGCGTCGAGTACAAAACTTCTTCGGCGTCTCATGCGACCCAAACGTTGCCTACGACCCCAACTTCACGCCCCCGTTTCGTGGTGACGTGCCCAAGGATCATCGCGCTGTTGCCATCTCACGACCAAACTTCATTGCATTGTGCGTTGAGCTCACGCATCAAGATGAAAAAATCTTTGAAGATCTGTTCCGTCGGCTTGGCTTATCTGTCGACTGGTCGCTGTTGTACACAACCATCAGCGATCACGCTCGTCGCACAAGCCAGGCAGCGTTCTTACGCAACTTGTCACGCAACGAGGCCTACGCGCAAGAGGCACCTTCGTTGTGGGATGTTGACTTCGGTAC
>CAMDJX010000093.1 GCA_945900735.1 Acidimicrobium ferrooxidans DSM 10331
ACGTCTTGCGTCATGTTGAGCATGGTTCCACCGATTGCAAACTCGCCGCCGTCTGCATCTATTTCTTGCGTCAAGATTCGCAAGATGGTGCTTTTCCCAACACCGTTAGCGCCAACAATCGCTGCATGTTCGCCGGGGGAAACTTTGAAACTGACATCAAAAAAGAGTTGGTCTGCACCTGGTGGGCCGTATTCCAACTCTGAAACAATGATGCTGCTCACGCGAGATAGTCTGTCGGAAATATTCGTCAGTTACGCTGTGAAATGTGATGAATAAGCGCGCTTTTGGTCTGTTGCAGGTGACCAATGCGCTTTCGGGTGTTTCTAACGGCGTGGTGATGATCACCGTTCCGTGGATTGTGCTCGAACTCACTGGTTCTGCCGCAAAGGCGGGCCTGTTGGCTGCACTTTCTAGCCTCCCCGGCATTGTTGTTTCGCCCGTAGTGGGTGGCCTTATCGATCGTTTTGGACGGCGAGCAGTCTCTATTTTCTCCGATGTGATGTCGATGCTTTCCGTGTTGATGTTTCTGGTGGTGGATGCCGTCGCCGACTTGACCTACCTCTGGATCTTGGTGATTGCCGTAATCGGTGCATGTTTCGACCCAGCCGGGTACACCGCGCGCAAGGCACTCATCCCCAATGCGGCAACGGCGTCGGGCATCAACATCGATGCGGCAAATGGGCGACACGAAGGAATTTTTGCCATCGGTTGGATGGTCGGCCCTGCCATTGGTTCGGCATGCATCAACTGGAGCGGGCCGATGCTTGGGTTTGCCGTAACCGCGGCAACGTTTGCACTGGCATCACTTGCGGTGCTGTTTATGCGCGTGGATGACGAACATGGCAAGACTGTCGCGCACCACGAAGATGGCCACGAACCCTTTCTCACTTCATTGCGCGAAGGCTTTGATGTGTTGACGAAAGACAAGCCATTATTTGCACTTGCAATCGGCTTCATGTTTCTGTCGGGTTTATACATGCCAATTGACACCGTGATCTTCCCAACATATTTCGAGTCGATCAACGACCCAACCGGTTTAGGAATCTTGTTTGCATCACTTGCAGCCGGCATGGTGCTGGGCTCGTTCTCTTACGGCTGGCTGGCAGCACGATATTCGGCAAGCACGTTGTTGCGATTGGTGATGTTGGTCTCGACGGTGTCACTGTTGCCGCTCGTTTTCTTGCCGCCAACGTGGTTGTTCGCTGTGCTTGGTTTCTTTGCGGGTTTGTCGTGGGGTCCGTTCAACCCGTTATGGAATTCCATCGTGCAGAAGCGCGTCGCGCCAGAGATGCAGGGGCGGGTGTACGGGTTGCAAATGTCGTTGTTGTATGCAGCACCACCTCTTGGGCAGTTGATCGTTGGAACATGCGTGGACAACTTTGGGCTTCAGCCAACCTTTGTTGTGGTCATGGCGCTCTTTGGTGCCGTTGGCTTTGGCTTCGCTGCAACCCCGGCGTTGCGCAAGCTTTAGAATTGCGGCATGCCTTTACACCCACAAGCGCAAGCCATTGCCGACTTCTATGCGGCAGTTCGAACCATACCGTTCGAAGAATTGCCGCCCGTTGAGGCGCGTGCCGTATACAACGCTGGCCAAATCCCCAGCGACGAGGCAGTACACGAGATTCGCGAAGTAGATGCTGGCGGCATTCCGTGCCGGCT
Organism: Acidimicrobium ferrooxidans DSM 10331; assembly: GCA_945900735.1. Taxonomy (GTDB): domain Bacteria; phylum Actinomycetota; class Acidimicrobiia; order Acidimicrobiales; family Ilumatobacteraceae; genus UBA3006. Next base: position 1,660 of record CAMDJX010000093.1, read on the forward strand.
GTATCGCCCGTCGGCAAGCAACAACCTTGGCCTCATGGTCTTTTTCCACGGCGGCGGCTGGGTAATTGGCGATCTAAATTCGCACGATGGCGTGTGCCGTTCACTTGCCAACAAGTCGGGGCACGCAATATTGTCAGTTGATTATCGATTAGCACCAGAGCATAAATTTCCAGCTGCATTCGACGATTGCGCCGCGGCATTGAAGTGGGCACATGCAAATGCGACGGCTCTTGGCATCGACAACTCGCGCATTGCAGTCGGTGGCGACTCGGCCGGCGGTAACTTGGCCGCAGCAGTTGCGCTTGCAGAAGAAGTTCCGTTGAAGTTTCAGATGTTGATCTATCCGGCAGTCGACTTGTCGATGAAATCGCCATCAATTAATGAGAATGCCAAAGCACCAATCCTGACGAAAGCTGTCATGGCGTGGTTCGTCAATCACTACATGCGCAGCAGCGCCGACCACTCCAACATCCAAGCATCTCCAATGGTCGCAACAGACGATGCGCTGAAGCGAATGCCTCCGGCAATCGTGATTACGGCACAGTACGACCCGCTTCGCGACGAGGGCGAGGCCTATGGTCGGCGTTTAGTAGAGAACGGTGTCAATTGCACCATCACCCGATACAACGGCGCATTTCATGGTTTCTTCAACATGATCACCGCGCTTGATGATGCGCAGTGCGCACACGTGCAAGCAGCGCTTCTTTTAAAGAAGTATCTGGACTAACAAATTATTCGTTGCCCTGAATGCGCTCGAGCCCTGGGGCGTCAGCTTCAAGCAAACCAAGCACATCGCCAGGTGTGATTGCGGTGCAAAATTCGCGGTGCAAGTTGGCAACGGTCATGTCGTGAACAAGTTCTGGGTCGTAGTCGGCGCCGTCTAAGCCAATGCGATTTGAAGTAGCGCAGCAGTCGGGCACTAGGTAGGTGTCGAAGCCAAGGTTGCCGGCCATTCGTGTAGTGGTTTCAACGCACATGTTGGTGAAGAAACCAACAATGACCAGCCGAGAAATCCCCTTGCGGCGTAACTGAATTTCTAGATCGGTTCCAACAAAACCGCTGTTCACGTCCTTGCTGACCACGATTTCGCCGAGCAATGGTTCGAAGCCCTGTTTCTGATCACCGGTTGGCAGAGAGAACTTGAGGGGCGAGACTGCCTCGCGCGAATTGTGTCGAGTGAATGCAACCGTAAGGCCCTGTTGACGAAAGGCGGCAAGCAAACGCAACATGTGCGATTCGGCATCGGGGTTGTTTCTGCGGCCGGTTGCGCCACCCCAGTGCTGTAAGACGTCAACACCCTTTTGAACATCGATGAGCAGTAGGGCGGTGTTGTCGGAGAATTGCTTGATCATCAGATGATCTTACTGCTGGGGCACATTACTCTTTCAATATGTCAATTCTCGATGAGTATGTCAATGCCGCACCAAGTCGCCAAACAGCAGTCGACATGTTTGCAGGCGAGTGGAGTTCGAAGTTTCCAGAGGGTTGTGGTGCGGTTGCCACGCCAGGGCTGGCCCCGCTGTTCGACGATCCACGACTTGAAATGGGAAATCGAATGTATGGCGGTTTCAATAACCGCTCGATCTTGGAGCTTGGCCCGCTTGAAGGGGGCCATACCTACATGCTGCAGCAGTTTGGGGCGAAAGAGATCGATTCGGTAGAAGCAAACTCGCGTGCATTCATGAAGTGCTTGATTACGAAAGAGATATTTGATCTGAACCGAGCCAATTTCATGCTCGGAAATTTCATGCAGTACTTGAGCACTTCGCAAAAGGAGTACGACTGGGTGGTGGCAAGCGGCGTTTTGTATCACATGCGAGAGCCACTGAAGCTGTTGCGCTTGATCAGCGAACACAGCCGACGAATATTTCTTTGGACGCACTACTACGACAAGGAAATCATCGATGAATCAGAAGCGATGCGCGACAAGTTCGGCGAGACAAAGACAGTCGAGCGCCAAGGTAAGTCGTTTGAACTGATCAAGTACCACTACCAAGGCGCATTGCAGTGGCAAGGCTTCTGCGGCGGCCCAGCAGCCGACGCAACCTGGCTCACAAGAGATTCACTATTGCGATTCATTCGACTCATGGGCTTTAAACAGATGGAGATTTTGGAAGAGACACCACTGCACCAGAATGGCCCAGCAATTCTGTTGTGCGCACAGAAACCGTAGGGGCGCTGCCGAGGCGCAAACTAGATCGCTAGTTGTTAGACGCGGCGAGAGTCGCGTGCTGCAGGCATCCAGTTTTCGCCGGCCGTTGCATCGATCCTTGCAAGGAAAATAGGCCCGAACGGCTCGACCAATTCGCAGAATTGAGTTGTTGTTTTCTCGCCAAGGTGTCGCCAGGCCTTTTCACAAAGGGAATTGGTTTTGTCCTCAATCATCTGACGAAAAGCAAGGCCTTGCTCGTTGACGCGGCTGTCGGTAACAAAACCGCGAGCGTCTAGTTGTTGCCATGCGGCAACAAGCTGTTCGTCGTCGGCTCCGCGGCTGCGGGGTATCCAATCGCCGGGGTAGCCAAGAAACGCATCGTGCAATAGGCCCGCTTGAACACCGGTGATGTCTTCGGATGCGAGGATCGCAAAATGGGTATCTCCTCGCCACTCGCGGATGCAATTGATGGCAAGCCATGCAGAAAGTTCGGGTTGGTCTTCGCAGCGCGGCCATTGTTTGTGTGCGCCGTGCAGTACTCGGCCAGCTAGTGGAAGCGAATCGGCGGCCTGCCACAGTGCGGGTGCAAGTGCCGCTAGTCCGTCGACAATTGCTGGTGAATAGTCGTGTAATCCGCGAACCACGGCCTCGTTGCGAACGCGATACGCGTCTTCAAAAGTTGTGTGTTGACGGGCAATATCGAGGCTGAGGTTTATGAATTCGGCACGGATGGTATAAAACGCTGCGGTGACAGCATTGTTGCCAGCTGCAGCCAATGGCGCCGCCCGGGAGGTGACGTAATAGCCGATGCCGTTTGGAACTCCGAGCGCAGTGAACCGAGCGATGGCGTCTGGGTCCCAGTAAATCCAACCGATCAGCCGATGAGAGGCGAGTGATGCACGGGCGCTGAGATCTTGCCAATTCGTCATAGTGCGACGGTATCAGCCGTGTCAGAATTGGCGCTACAAGTGACTACGCAAAGCCTGTTTTCCGAA
>CAMDJX010000094.1 GCA_945900735.1 Acidimicrobium ferrooxidans DSM 10331
TTTGCGCGAGTCGGTGGATTTTGGAAGTTGCGGGAACGACCGAAACGAAATGGCAAACATCGAGACCAAGTTGACGAAGCCGAACAACAAGAACACCGAACGCAAACCGATCGGGTCGATAAGCAGGCCGCCAACTAGCGGGCCTGCAACAAACCCCATCAGTTCAACTCCAGCAAGGCGGCCCAGTCGTTCACCCCGGCGCTCTGGGTCAACATGTGCAATCAGTGCGCGCACTGCCGGGAAGACGAACCCGAACGACGATCCAATCACTGCTCGGGCTAAAACAAACTGGGGAAGGCCGGTGCCGAAGGCCATGAGCAACGAACCCAATGCGCCAAGCAACATGCCGCCCATGATGAGACGCTTGGTGTGGCCGCGGTCGGCGAACGGAGAAACAAAGAGCTGCACGAGGAAACCTGTGAGAAACCCCGAACCAGCAATGAGCCCAAGGCCCGAGTCGGGAAAGCCATAGGTGTCTTGCAAGTCGCCAAGCGCGGCGAAGATAACCGAGTTAGATGTGGCAACGGCAAACGAACACGCCATCAACAACAACGCGTCGGCGCGGTGATCACGCTCGCGAGTTGTCATCGCGTCAGTGTACTTGTGGTGTTTGAAGCCTTAGCGGCCCAGTTCGTGCAACACTGCATCGCCAAACGACGGCCACGCACTTAGTGCCCATTCATCAAACTCTCGATCGGTGAGTGCGAAGCACGCAACGTTTGCTACTGGGTCCACCCATACAAATGTTCCCGTGCCACCGAAATGACCAAAGGTGGAAGAACTGTTGCGAGTAGCAGTCCAGTGCGGGTGCTTTGCGCCCTTGATCTCGGGCCCAAGGCCCCATGGGCACGGCGAGTAGCGACCAAGGCCAGGAACAACGCCTTCAAGATCGCTGTATTGCACCGAAGTGGCTTCGACAAATGTAGAACGCGCAAACAATGTTGGGTGACGCATCTCGGCTGCAAACAACGCAACGTCGGCAAGTGTCGAGTGCACATCTTTTGCGGCCGAGCCCAACAGTTCGGTTGACGACATCTGCAGTGGGGCAAACACTGCTTCGAACAAATACTCGTCAAACTCAATGCCGCTGGCCTCGGCAACATGCTGCGCAATCATGTCGTAACCAGTGTTGGAATAAATGCGCTTACGTTCTGCGCTCACGATTGGCTCCACGGCATCGAAGCCGTAACCACCAGCGTGCGCAAGCAGTTGTCGAAGCGTTCTTCCGTGCTGTCCAACTTCGGCGTCAAGGCTCGTGGTGCCATCTTCGACGGCAATCAGTGTTGCCCACGCGGTCATCACTTTTGAAACAGATGCCAGTCGAAAGCGGGTGTTGGTGTTTCCGTGCAGATGCACGTTGCCAAATTGGTCGATTACTCCGGCTGCGGCAGTAGTGACCGGCCACGACTCAACGAGTTGAAACGATTGAAGTTGTGCAGCGCCCACAGGCACTAAGTATTGCTGCGAATCAGTTCTGCAACGCGGAATGCCAAATCCAACGACTGGCGAGCGTTGAGGCGTGGGTCGCACACCGTTTCGTAGCGCGTGTCCAAGTCTTCGTTGCTGACAGCTTCCGAGCCGCCAAGGCACTCGGTCACATTGTCGCCGGTGAGTTCGATGTGGATGCCGCCAGGCCATGTGCCTTCTGCGCGGTGAGCCTTCACGAAGCCAACGATTTCGCTCATGATGTCTTCGAAGTTGCGAGTCTTGCGGCCGTTTGGCGCAGTGAAAGTGTTGGCGTGCATCGGGTCGCATGCCCACACCACGGGGTGGCCGGCATCGCGCACTGCGCGAAGCAATGGGCGAAGCGACTCTTCAACGCTGCTGGCACCCATGCGCGAAATGAGTGTGAGGCGGCCAGGTATGCGAGCAGGGTTCAGTTTTTCGCACAGCGACAACACGTAATCAACATCGGTTGTCTTGCCGATCTTGCAACCCAGTGGGTTTTCTACGCCACGCAAGAACTCCACGTGAGCGCCGTCGAGTTGGCGGGTTCGCTCGCCAATCCACAACATGTGCGCGCTGCAGTCGTACCAACCGCCAGTAAGCGAATCTTGGCGGGTGAGCGCCTCTTCGTAACCCAAGATCAGTGCCTCGTGGCTGGTGTACACATCCACTTGATGCAGTGCGTTGTTGGTTTCGGTATCAATGCCGCAGGCGCGCATAAATGCAAGTGCGCGCTCTACTTCCGATGCAACTTGTTCGTAACGCTGGCCTTCTGCGCTTGTTGCAACAAACTCTTGGTTCCAGGAATGCACGCGGTTCAAGTCGGCGAAGCCACCTTTTGTGAACGCTCGCACCAAGTTGAGCGTGCTTGCAGCCTGATGGTATGCCTGCACCAAACGTTGTGGGTTCGGCACTCGTGCATCAAGATTTGCGGTTGGGTCGTTCACCATGTGACCACGGAACACTGGCAACTCTTTGCCATCCACCATTTCGGTGTCGTTCGAACGTGGCTTAGCAAACTGTCCGGCAATGCGGCCAACCTTCACCACGGGTACGCCCATGGAGTAGGTGAGCATCACGGCCATCTGCAAAATCACGCGCAACTTTTCGCGAATGTTTACTGCAGTAAATTCTTCGAAGCTTTCGGCACAGTCGCCGGCCTGCAACAAAAATGCGTTGCCGCTTGCAACCTGGCCAAGTGCGGCCTGCAACGAGCGAGCCTCACCTGCAAACACCAGTGGAGGGAACGACGCAATTTGTTTCAGCGCGCCATCAAGCTGCGCAGTGTCGGGCCAGTTTGGCTGCTGCACGACAGGGAATGCCTGCCATGAAGAGGGTGTCCAGTTACGTGTGCTCATACGTCAAAGTGAAGTGTACGAACTCGATCGCGCTAAACCCAGCGGGTTTAGACGGTCAGGAAATCGCCAGCGTCGTCGCGCAACGAATCAACGGCACGGCTCACCAAGCGGCGGGCTGCCTCTGCTGTAACGCCAAGCTCTTCGCCAACTTGACGGAAGCTCTTGCGCTCGCCGTCATGCATGCCGAAGCGTGCTTCCACCGCGTAACGAGCACGCTCGTCCAAGGTGTTCAGCAAGTTGTCGAGCAAGTCGGTTTCCACCATTGACATCACGGCCTCTTCTGGGCTGATGTCGTCGTTAGGAACCAAGTCGCCAAGCGTTGCGTCGCCGTCGTCGCCAATGGTCTTGTCGAGAGACACTGGGGTGGTGAGGCGGTGCAGTTCGGCGTTCATCGAGTCGAGGCCTTCGGCATCGCCCGAACCCTGACGAAGTGCTGCACGTAATGTTGCCGAGCGATCGCCAGGAATACGGATGAGGCTTGCCTTCTGGTCGAGTGCACGGCCGATGGCCTGGCGAATCCAGAATGTTGCGTAGGTCGAAAACTTAAATCCACGGCGCCAGTCAAACTTGTCGACTGCGTGCTCTAGGCCCAAGTTGCCTTCCTGGATCAAGTCCAGCAAGTCCATGCCCTGCGGCAATGGGTAACGGCGGGCAATAGAGACCACCAGTCGGAGGTTGGAGCGGATGAAGTGATCCTTGGCCTTGGCTGCAGCGCGCAAATCGGCGCGAAGTGCTGCGCCACGCTCGCCGGCGGCCAGCTTTGCGGTGGCGTCACGGCCCTTTTCGATGGCCTTGGACAGGTTGCGCTCGTCCTCTGCGTTCAGCAGGGGCACTTTGCCAATTTCATTGAGGTAGAGACCAATTGCATCAGACATGGGGGGACCGTTTCTTGGGGGTGGGGGGTTTGGGGGGTTGCTATTAGTGGGGTATGTGACATTAGTTCATCGGCAGAAATATTGGAAGGGGTTAGAACAAATTTCTTGAAACTTTTATTTCCATACGGGCATTGGCTTTTATCAAACTTTGTGCGTTGGCCAATTTGCCCTCGGGTTGTAAATCGTTGAGAGAGGGGTAGAAGCACGGCTTTCTTAGACTGCAGGGGTGCCCCAAACCGTCATTCGCCGAGTCGGCCTCTTCGGCGGCACCTTCGACCCGCCCCATGTGGGGCACTTGGTCACTGCGGTCAACGTTCGCCACGCCCTCAACTTGGATCTTGTGGTGTTGATGGTTGCGCACGACCCGTGGCAAAAGTCTTTCGAGCGCGGCGTCACTCGCGCGCTCGATCGGTTGGCGTTAGTCGAAGCAGCAGTAAGCAACGTGGAAGGTTTGGTGGCTGGGCGCGACGAGATCGACCGCGGCGGCCCAAGCTTCACGGCAGACACCTTGGAAACAATGTCGCTCAAGTATCCGGATGCGCAATTGTTTACCATCGTTGGTGACGATGCCGCTGCCGGCTTACCAACTTGGGAGCGCGTCGAGTCTGTTGTCGCGCAATCACAATTGGTAGTTGTCGACCGGCCCGGTGTCAGCGTGCAGTTGCCCACTCAATTCGAATGGTTGCGTGTTGAGTCTCCGCGCCTCGAAGTAAGCAGCACCGACTTGCGCGCACGCTTCACCGACGGTCGACCTCTTGACTATTTGGTGACTGCACCTGTATTGGCCGAAATCGAGAAGCGTGGTTTGTACGGCGTAGGTGGAAGAATCTCTTAGTTCATGACCGCAATAGCTGCCCGACAACGCAAGCGTCTGCTTGCCGCCATGCTGTGCGGCATTGGCGCAGCATGCCTTCTGCCCATCGGCGGTGTGTATGGTGCACGCACGTTGCTCAACTCGTCGGG
>CAMDJX010000095.1 GCA_945900735.1 Acidimicrobium ferrooxidans DSM 10331
GCCACCAGCAGCGATCGAACTTGCAGGCGCCGGCGACGGCACACCAACTGCCACCGAGTGATTTTGCACTTGCGGCAAAACGGCGTCTTGCGTCGCATCGCACTTTCTGTTACGGCACTCCTTGCAGTTGTACTGCTGAGTGCGTGCCGTGTCGATTCGGTCGTCACGCTCAACGTTGAACCAAATGGCAGCGGAACACTTGCCGTAGTCACCACCGTTGATGCCGAAGTAGTTGCGCGCGTTCCCAATATTGCACAAGACCTCAGTTTTGAAGATGCAAAGAACGCTGGCTGGAAGGTGTCCGAAGTTGGCGCAACCGAAGAAGGTGGGTTGCAGGTGCGTGTTGCCCATTCGTTCGCAAACGAAGAAGAAGCAACCGCATTGCTTGGCCAACTCAGCAGCGAGTTTGGGCCATTCAAGAATTTTTCGCTTCTGCGCGAGGGCAAAGACACAGACTCCACCTGGAGCCTCAACGGAAACCTGGAAGTGAATGGCGGCCTCAACGCATTTGCCGACCCGGCCCTGCTGGATCTCATCGGCGGCACTCCTTATTCGCAGGCCCTTGCCGAATCCAACCAGGACGTTGGTCAAGCTGTCAGCATTCTGTTTCAAGCAAACCTGCCAGGCAAAGTAACCAGCACTAACGGCACCGACAACATTGGCACTCTGCAATGGAATGTCACGTTTGACGGCAGCACACAAAGTGTCTCGGCGGTCACGCAAAATACCGCAGTGGCCTCCACGATCGCACGCATTTTTTCGCCAGTTTTGTTCTGGCTCCTGATTATCTGGCTGGTGTTCATGGCTGGGTTCAGCGGGTTTGTCGGTTACACCCGCTTCCGTAAATCGAAACGAACACCCACCGCCTAAAGTGTCGCGCATGGCTCGTTTGCGCACCGTTTACAACTGTGGCGATTGCGGCGCAAGCCACTACAAGTGGGCCGGCAAATGCGACTCGTGCGGTGCATGGAACACCCTCGTTGAAGACGTAGAAGACCCAAACGAAGTCTCCACCCTTGCTGCCGGCATGGCGCTCATTCCGCCGGGCACCGCACAGCCCATCAGCAAACTCGACGCCAACATGGGTCAACCCATCCCCACCGGCATCTCCGAAATGGATCGCGTGCTCGACGGCGGCCTCGTGCCCGGCTCGGTCACACTGCTTGGCGGCGAACCGGGCATCGGCAAATCCACACTGTTGTTGCAGTTGCTTTCCTCTTGGAAAACCAAATCGTTGTATGTCACGGCAGAAGAAAGTGCACAACAAGTTCGCTTACGTGCCGAGCGCCTACACGCACTGAACGACAACTTGTGGTTGCTGTCCGAGCCATCGCTCACCAACATTGTCGCTGCGCTCGACAGCGTGCAACCTGAGTTACTCGTCATCGACAGTATCCAAGCCGTTGCCGACCCAGCCCTCGGCTCGGCCCCTGGTTCTGTTGTGCAAGTTCGCGGTTGCGCGCATCGTTTGGTGCAAGAGGCCAAGCACCGCAACATCCCCACCATCTTGGTTGGTCACGTCACTAAAGAAGGCGGGCTCGCTGGCCCTCGCGTACTCGAACATGTTGTCGACACCGTGTTGTCATTTGAAGGCGAACGACATCACGCGTTGCGCATTTTGCGAGCAGTCAAACATCGCTTCGGTTCCACAAGCGAACTTGGACTGTTCGAAATGACCGAACTTGGTTTGGTTGGCGTCCCCGATGCAAGCCAAATGTTTTTGGCCGATCGTCGCCCCGGCACGCCAGGCTCCGTGGTGGTGCCAACACTTGAAGGCCAACGCCCACTCCTTGTCGAGGTGCAAGCACTTACTAACCAAGTTGCAGGCAATGTTCCACCTCGGCGCAGCGCACAAGGCCTCGACCCTGGTCGCCTCGCAATGTTGCTTGCAGTGCTCGAACGGCGCGCACGCGTCAGCCTCGCGCAACACGAGGTGTACGCATCGGTTGTCGGCGGTGTTCGACTCAGCGAACCCGGCAGCGACTTAGGCCTCTGCCTCGCCCTCGTTTCTGCGGCCACCAACACGCCAACCCCAAGTGATTTAGTGGTGTGCGGCGAAGTTGGCTTGGGCGGCGAAATTCGCCATGTTGGCCACATGTCGCGCCGCCTTGCCGAAGCAGCGCGCCTTGGCTTCACTCGCGCCATTGTGCCTGCCAACAGCCAACCTAAGGGCTCGGGCAAGGCGCATGCGGGCCTCACCATTCAGGTGGCAGGCACGCTGAGTGAAGCTCTCGCGCTTGCCCAGCTCAACGTGCGCTCCTAGTTCGCCCTATCGTCAAGTGCGTGAGCATCACGCCCGACAACAAAAATTGGACGTGGGTTCTCGAGCGCCCGTGCCCCGACTGTGCGTTTGATGCCGCGACCATTGCCAACCGCGACATCGGCATGATCATTCGCGACGTCGCATCCCAATGGGAAGTAGTGTTGTTTCACCCACAGGTCCGCCAGCGCCCACTGCCCAACGTGTGGTCGCCACTCGAATACGGCTGCCATGTGCGCGACGTGTTTCGCCTTTTCGACATGCGCCTCGATCTGATGCTGTCCCTCGATCAGCCAACATTCGACAACTGGGATCAAGACGCAACCGCAATCTCCGAGCGCTACGACCGCCAAGACCCACACACGGTTCGGCGCGAACTGGCAACTTCTGGCGACATGCTGGCCGACCGCTTCGATGCCGTGTCGGGCTCCGAGTGGCGCCGCATGGGCTTTCGCAGCGACGGGGCCCAATTTACGGTCGAATCCTTCGGCCGTTATTTGCTGCACGACCCCATTCATCACCTGTGGGATGTGGCGCACATTTTTTAAGTCCATGTACACATCACAGGTATGACAACAACACAGCCAGCAGCAACCTTTACGGCACCCGACAAATTGAAGCGCTGCTCGTGGTGCGCATCAGACCCAATCTACGTTGCGTATCACGACAACGAATGGGGTCGCCCCGTTCACGACGACAACAAGTTGTTCGAAAAGATTTGTCTCGAGGGTTTTCAGGCGGGTCTATCGTGGCTCACTATTTTGCGCAAACGCGAAAACTTTCGCACTGCCTTCAAAGGTTTTGATCCGCAGGTTGTTGCCAAGTTCACGTCGCGAGATGTCGAGCGGCTCATGAAGAATGAGGGCATCGTGCGCAACCGCATGAAGATTGAAGCGACAATTGCTAACGCCAAAGCAACACTCAAGGTTCAACGGGAACTTGGATCTCTCGACGCGCTCATCTGGTCGTTTGCGCCAAAGAAGCCGGCCAAAATGCCAAAACAATTTGGCGATATTCCCGCTTCAACCCCCGAGTCGAAAGCGCTGTCAAAAGAGTTGCTCAAGCGAGGTTTCGAGTTTGTGGGCCCAACCACCATGTATGCAGCAATGCAGTCTTTGGGATTGGTCAACGATCATTTCGCAACCTGCCACGCCCGCAAAACTTCAAATACATAGCCCCCAAGATTCTTGTATGACAATGTATACTTTTTGTATGACAATGCTGAGTTTCCGGGTTTCCGATACGGAAGCCGAAAGTGTCGCAATTTGGGCCGACAAATTAGGAATGGATAAATCGGATCTACTGAGAACTGCTCTACACCGCCACCTCGTTAAGTTGGCTTCTGAAGAGGATTCGCGAATTTGGCTCGAGATGCCCCTCACTGACGACGAGGCTGCGCTCAGCACAATCGCTGATTGGGGTGTCGCCGAAGATTGGTCGGATTGGTCAAATGAAACACGGTGAAATTTGGTTTGCCGCACTTCCTAGCGGGGATCGCCCAGTATTGGTTCTTACTCGTGACCCCGTTGCCGACCGAATCGGATCTGTCGTAGTTGCAGCGCTGAGTCGCACACAGCGCGGCCTTGTTTCAGAACTTGCTCTCACCAAACGGGACGACGGACTTCAATCAGATTGCGTAATCAATTTCGACAATATTCATACCATTCCGCGACATTTGTTCCGCCGAAGAATAAGTGAATTGTCCCCATATCGAATGATGCAAGCGTGTGAAAAAATAAATGATGCGATGGGCTGCTAAATAATTAAGCCCTAGAGCGTGAAGCGATACACGTTGGTATCGCGCGCAACGAAGCCAAGCCGCTGATACAGCCTGTTAGCTGCCTCGCGAGACGGCCGCGAAGTGAGATCTACCGTTACTGCGCCCCGCTTACGAGCCTCTTTGATGGCAAACAAGTTGAGTGCTTCGCCAACGCCATTGCCTCGTGCATCGCCGTCTACTACCACGTCTTCGATCCATGCTCGCAGGCCGGTTGGTATACGAAACATTGCCAACGTGAGCGAACCAGCAATACGGCCATCCACACGGGCAACGAGCACAAGGGTCGCGGGCGACTGCACCATTTCGGTTAGTTGCTCACGCGAAGGGGGTGGGTTAGAAGACGACAACTGGGGTATGAGATATGTAAACGCATTCACCAGTTCGTCATCGACGCGCTGGGCTATTTCTACCGTGGTTACCACGCCCTCTACCTTGCCACACGGGGCGGGTTCGCCAAGGTGCTTGTTGTTTGCCTAGTTTGAACGCATGAATATCACCACACTCAGCACGAAATCACGCAACTTATGGGCACTGCTCGAACCCATTGCAGGCCAGGTGTATTTCTCG
>CAMDJX010000096.1 GCA_945900735.1 Acidimicrobium ferrooxidans DSM 10331
GCCACCAGCAGCGATCGAACTTGCAGGCGCCGGCGACGGCACACCAACTGCCACCGAGTGATTTTGCACTTGCGGCAAAACGGCGTCTTGCGTCGCATCGCACTTTCTGTTACGGCACTCCTTGCAGTTGTACTGCTGAGTGCGTGCCGCGTCGATTCGGTCGTCACGCTCAACGTTGAACCAAATGGCAGCGGCACACTTGCCGTGGTCACCACCGTAGATGCCGAGGTAGTTGCGCGCGTCCCCAACATTGCACAAGACCTCAGTTTTGAAGATGCAAAGAACGCCGGTTGGAAAGTGTCCGAAGTTGGCACAACCGAAGAGGGTGGGCTGCAGGTGCGTGTTGCACATTCGTTTGCAAACGAAGAAGAAGCAACTGCATTGCTGGGCCAACTGAGCGGCGAGTTTGGTCCGTTCAAGAATTTTTCGCTTCTGCGCGAGGGCAAAGACACGGACTCCACCTGGAGTCTCAACGGAAACCTAGAAGTGAATGGCGGCCTCAACGCATTTGCCGACCCAGCCCTGCTGGATCTCATCGGTGGCACTCCTTATTCGCAGGCCCTTGCAGAATCCAACCAAGACGTTGGTCAAGCAGTCAGCATTCTGTTCCAAGCAAACCTGCCAGGCAAAGTAACCAGCACTAACGGCACCGACAACATCGGCACGTTGCAATGGAATGTCACGTTTGACGGCAGCACGCAAAGTGTCTCGGCGGTCACGCAAAATACCGCAGTGGCCTCCACGATTGCCCGCATTTTTTCGCCAGTTTTGTTCTGGCTCCTGATTATCTGGCTGGTGTTCATGGCTGGGTTCAGCGGCTTTGTCGGTTACACCCGCTTCCGTAAATCGAAACGAACACCCACCGCCTAAAGTGTCGCGCATGGCTCGTTTGCGCACCGTTTACAACTGTGGCGATTGCGGCGCAAGCCACTACAAGTGGGCCGGCAAATGCGACTCTTGCGGCGCATGGAACACCCTCGTTGAAGACGTAGAAGACCCCAACGAAGTCTCCACGCTTGCTGCAGGAATGGCGCTTATTCCGCCGGGCACGGCCCAACCCATCAGCAAACTCGACGCCAACATGGGCCAACCCATACCCACTGGCATCTCCGAAATGGATCGTGTGCTCGACGGCGGCCTCGTGCCAGGCTCGGTCACACTGCTTGGCGGCGAACCGGGCATCGGCAAATCCACACTGTTGTTGCAACTGCTCGCTGCTTGGAAAACCAAATCGTTATATGTCACGGCAGAAGAAAGCGCACAACAAGTTCGTTTACGCGCCGAGCGCCTGCACGCACTGAACGACAACTTGTGGTTGCTCTCCGAGCCATCGCTCACCAACATTGTCGCTGCGCTCGACAGCGTGCAACCTCAGTTGCTCGTCATCGACAGCATCCAAGCCGTTGCCGACCCTGCCCTCGGCTCGGCCCCTGGATCTGTTGTGCAAGTTCGCGGTTGCGCGCATCGTTTGGTTCAAGAGGCCAAGCACCGCAACATTCCCACCATCTTGGTTGGTCACGTCACTAAAGAAGGTGGCCTCGCTGGCCCCCGCGTGCTCGAACATGTTGTCGACACCGTGTTGTCATTTGAAGGCGAACGACATCATGCATTGCGCATTTTGCGAGCAGTCAAACATCGCTTCGGTTCCACAAGCGAACTTGGCCTATTCGAAATGACCGAACTTGGTTTGGTTGGTGTCCCTGATGCAAGCCAAATGTTTTTGGCAGATCGTCGCCCCGGCACGCCAGGCTCCGTAGTTGTGCCAACACTTGAAGGCCAACGCCCACTGCTTGTCGAGGTGCAAGCACTCACCAACCAAGTTGCAGGCAATGTTCCGCCTCGGCGCAGCGCACAAGGCCTCGACCCGGGCCGCCTCGCCATGTTGCTTGCAGTGCTTGAACGGCGCGCACGAGTTAGCCTCGCGCAACACGAGGTGTACGCATCGGTTGTCGGCGGTGTTCGACTCAGCGAACCCGGCAGCGACTTAGGCCTCTGCCTCGCCCTCGTTTCTGCGGCTACCAACACGCCAACCCCAAGCGATTTAGTGGTGTGCGGCGAAGTTGGCTTGGGCGGCGAAATTCGCCATGTTGGCCACATGTCTCGCCGCCTCGCGGAGGCAGCGCGCCTTGGCTTCACTCGCGCCATTGTGCCTGCAAACAGCCAACCTAAGGGCTCGGGCAAGGCGCACGCTGGCCTCACCATTCAGGTGGCAGGCACGCTCAGCGAAGCTCTCGCGCTTGCCCAACTCAACGTGCGCTCCTAGTTCGCCCTATCGTCAAGTGCGTGAGCATCACGCCCGACAACAAAAATTGGACTTGGGTTCTCGAGCGCCCGTGCCCCGACTGCGCGTTTGACGCCGAAACCATCGCCAACCGCGACACCGGCATGATCATCCGCGACGTCGCATCGCAATGGGAAGTGGTGTTGTTTCACCCACAAGTTCGCCAGCGCCCACTGCCCAACGTATGGTCGCCACTCGAATATGGCTGCCATGTGCGCGACGTGTTTCGCCTTTTCGACATGCGCCTCGATCTGATGCTCTCGCTCGATCAGCCGACTTTCGACAATTGGGATCAAGACGTAACCGCAATCGCCGAGCGCTACGACCGCCAAGATCCACACACGGTTCGCCGCGAACTAGCAACATCTGGCGACATGCTGGCCGACCGCTTCGATGCCGTGTCGGGCTCCGAGTGGCGCCGGGTTGGCTTTCGCAGCGATGGGGCCCAATTTACGGTCGAATCCTTTGGCCGCTATTTGCTGCACGACCCCATTCATCACTTGTGGGATGTGGCGCACATTTTCTAGGTTCATGTACACATCACAGGTATGACAACAACACAGCCAGCAGCAACCTTTACGGCACCCGACAAATTGAAGCGCTGCTCGTGGTGCGCCTCAGACCCAATTTACATTGCGTATCACGACAACGAATGGGGTCGGCCCGTTCATGACGACAACAAGTTGTTCGAAAAGATTTGTCTCGAGGGTTTCCAGGCGGGCCTATCGTGGCTGACTATTTTGCGCAAACGCGAAAACTTCCGCACCGCCTTCAAAGGTTTCGATCCGCAGGTTGTTGCAAAGTTCACGTTGCGAGATGTCGAACGGCTTATGAAAAATCAGGGCATCGTGCGCAACCGCATGAAGATTGAAGCAACAATTGCAAATGCCAAAGCAACACTCAAGGTGCAACGCGAGCTTGGCTCACTCGACGCGCTCATCTGGTCATTTACGCCAAAGAAGCCGGCAAAGATGCCAAAGCAATTTGGCGATATTCCCGCTTCAACCCCCGAGTCGAAAGCGCTGTCAAAAGAGTTACTGAAGCGAGGTTTCAAGTTTGTGGGCCCCACCACCATGTATGCAGCGATGCAGTCGTTGGGCTTAGTCAACGATCATTTCGCCACCTGCCACGCCCGCAAAACTTCAGATAAATAGCCCCAAAATTCTTGTATGACAATGTATACTTTGTGTATGACAATGCTGAGTTTCCGGGTTTCCGATACAGAAGCCGAGGGTGTCTCGATTTGGGCCGACAAATTAGGGATAGATAAATCGGATCTGCTGAGAACAGCACTTCACCGGCACCTGGTCAAGTTGGCTTCTGAAGAGGATTCGCGAATTTGGCTCGAGATGCCCCTCACTGAAGACGAGGCTGCGCTCAGCGCAATCGCTGATTGGGGTGTCGCCGAAGATTGGTCGGATTGGTCAAATGAAACACGGTGAAATTTGGTTTGCCGCTCTTCCTAGCGGAGATCGCCCAGTATTGGTTCTTACTCGTGACCCCGTCGCCGACCGAATCGGATCTGTCGTAGTTGCAGCGCTGAGTCGCACACAACGTGGCCTTGTTTCAGAACTTGCTCTCACCAAACGAGATGATGGCCTACAGTCAGATTGTGCAGTCAATTTCGACAATATCCACACCATTCCACGACATTTGTTCCGTCGAAAAATAGGTGACTTGTCCCCATATCGAATGATGCAAGCGTGTGAAAAAATAAATGATGCGATGGGCTGCTAAATAATTAATCCTTAGAGCGTGAAGCGATACACATTGGTATCGCGCGCAACGAAGCCAAGTCGCTGATACAGCCTGTTGGCTGCCTCACGAGATGGTCGCGAAGTGAGGTCTACCGTTACTGCGCCCCGCTTACGAGCCTCTTCAATAGCAAACAAGTTGAGGGCTTCGCCAACGCCATTGCCTCGTGCATCGCCGTCTACTACCACGTCTTCAATCCATGCTCGCAGGCCAGTTGGAATACGAAACATCGCCAAAGTGAGCGAACCTGCAATGCGGCCATCCACACGGGCAATCAACACCAAAGTTGCTGGCGACTGCACCATTTCGGTTAATTGCTCCCGCGACGGGGGTGGGTTTGAAGACGACAACTGAGGTAAGAGATATGCAAACGCATTTACCAGTTCTTCATCGACGCGCTGGGCTATTTCTACCGTGGTTCCCACGCCCTCTACCTTGCCACACGGGGCGGGTTCGCCAAGGTGCTTGTTGTTTGCCTAGTTTGAACGCATGAATATCACCACACTCAGCACGAAATCACGCAACTTATGGGCACTGCTCGAACCCATTGCAGGCCAGGTGTATTTCTCG
>CAMDJX010000097.1 GCA_945900735.1 Acidimicrobium ferrooxidans DSM 10331
TTTCGGACACGCGTTACGCCTTGTGGTCGGGACCGGCGTCGATCCGGTGACCCTGCGCTTTTCAGGCGCATGCTCTGCCTACTGAGCTACCCGACCTTGAAGAGTGCAAGCACTCCTCAGCGGTCCCGACGGGACTCGAACCCGCGACCTCCGCCTTGACAGGGCGGCGTGAACTCCAACTTCACCACGGGACCAAAATTGGTTTCAACTTGTTGTTCACAAGTCGCACACTGTTTCTTGGTCTTGCTGATATGTATTACTTTCGCACCCCCAACGGGATTCGAACCCGTGCCGCCACCTTGAAAGGGTGGTGTCCTAGGCCACTAGACGATGGGGGCATGGACGAATATTTAGTTGAGAGAGCCCTAGAAATCTATCAGTGAGATGGCTCAATTCCCTCTGAGCGTTCCACCCTATAGCGCCGCGCTTTGAGCAGTGACCACCCATTCTAAAAGCCAGCCGAGGTAGTGATACAGCTGGCGATGTACGCCCGAGGGGTCGTCCTCTTCCACCTCGTCATCTTCGTACAGGTCGTCGCTTTCCTGAATATCGAGCATGGTCCCGATCACGAGGCGGAGGTTGTTGATGGAGCGCATGAACTCTTCAAGCTCTGCCGCGGTGAGTTCAATCGACTTGCTTGTTGGGTCGCGCTGCAACATTTCACTAGCGGTGTTCATCGATTGCAGTCGTGACGCAAGCAATTCGTCGCGCATCAGTCGTTGATATTCGGCGTCGTGTTCCGGGTCTTGGTGGTAGGCCGCGGGGAAGAGTCTGCGCATGCTGTCCGCAGTAGACGTGGTGAGCAATGTTTCGCGCAACTGCACAATGAGTGCAACAAGCGAAGCCCGGTCTTGCACTTCAAGTGAAAGCGAGAAGCGCCCGCCTGGCAATGTTTGTACTGGCCCCGCGTATTTCCTGGCCATTACGAAGCGTCTTCTTTTTGCATGGTTGCCCAAAGGCCGTGTTCGTGCAAGCGATAAACATCGAGTTCGGCGCGTTCACGTGTCCCATTTGAAACAACCGCTCGGCCCTTTTCGTGCACGTCCAACATCAGGGCAGTTGCTTTTTCGAGGCTGTAACCGAAAAGTTTTTGCAACACGAGAGTGACATACGACATCAGGTTGATGGGGTCGTTCCAGACGAGCACAATCCATGGGCGATCAATGTCGGTGTCGTCGGCAATACTCGGGTCGCGTACGTCAACTGGTTGTACATCGGTGTCGCTCACCACTCCATTGTGCCGTAACCTTGAGCCGTGGCTCTCGGTGTTCGACCTCTTGTTCCATCTCGTTTGACCACCAAACTGTTCAGCCACGGTGACAAACCAGCAGCCCAGCGTTCCAAAGTTGGCTCGTACATAGCGTTGACGAAGCCGCGCATTGTGGAGTTGCTATTAGTGATCACCATTCCCACCATGGTCTTGGCGCAAAGGGGTTGGCCCTCTGTCTGGCTAATGGTCTGGACATTTGTTGGCGGGTGGCTGGCTGCGGCTGGCGCGAATGCCATCAACATGTACATCGATCGGGACATCGACAAATTGATGGAGCGCACCAAAAATCGCCCGCTTGCCACGGGCGCAATTCAGCCGCGCAACGCGCTGGTGTTTGCCATCACGCTAGAAATCGTTGCTTTCGTCATTCTTTTAGCGGGCGCCAATCTGCTTGCCGCTTGCTTGGCAATGTCGGCCACAGCCTTTTATGTGTTTGTTTATTCCTTGTGGCTAAAGCGTTCGAGTAAGCAAAACATTGTGATTGGCGGTGCCGCCGGTGCTGTTCCTGTCCTGGTGGGCTGGGCCGCAGTCACCAATTCGCTTGGCTGGGCTCCAGTCGTGCTGTTCGTCATCATCTTCCTGTGGACCCCGCCGCACTTCTGGGCGCTCGCTATTCGTCATACCGAGGATTATCGGGCGGCGGGTGTGCCAATGCTTCCCGTTGTTGCCTCGATGAAGGAGACCATCCGTTCGATGGTTGCCTATTCGGTTGTCCTCACGGTTTCCACGCTGGTCCTTGTTCCCGTGGCGAATCTTGGCCTTATATATGGAATTACAGCGCTGGTGTTTGGAGTGGCATTTGTCATTGGAACAATCGCACTTGGCTCAAATCCTACGGAAGCCCGCTCGATGAGGCTTTTTTCGTTTTCCATTACTTATGTATCGGCGATCTTTCTCGCCCTGACCCTCGATGTTTTATTGATTTCTCTGCCTTAGTTGTACGGCAGGGAAGTTCGGATAGAGCGCCTCTGCATTGTTAGTGTCGTAAGCGTTATGTCCACGGTTGAAGTGCCCTCCCTCACCCATTCCTCACGCCCACCCGCACTCGGGTTGGCGGGCGAATGGCTGACGACTACCGACCATCGGCGCATTGGTCGAATGTTTATTGGTGGGGCAGCAGTGTGGCTGGCAACGATGGTCGTGGTCTCCACCATCTTGGGTGCCGAACGTATCGTAAGTGATTCTTCCCTCGTCCCCGCAGACAGCGTGCTGCAGCTCTTCTCGCTCGTGCGCACGCTTGCTTCGTTTGGTGTCATGATCCCGTTATTCATTGGGCTTGCAATTGTCGTTGTGCCAATGCAGGTTGGTGCCCGAGCGATCAGTTTCGCCCGTGTTGCATCGCTCGGTTTCTATCTCTGGCTCATCGGCAGTGGTTTGATTGTCGGCGCGATCGCCGCAAACGGTGGCCCCGGCGGCGGAAACGCACAGATGGTTGACCTCTATTTGATCGGGTTGGCGTTGTCCATCTTGGGCGCACTGGCCGCGTCGGTTTCGTTGTTCTCTACGGTGCTCACCGCTCGCACTGCAGGTATGTCGTTGGCAGATGCGCCAATGCTTGCTTGGTCGTCGCTTGTTGGCGCCGCAGCGTTGTTGCTCACACTTCCCGTCATGCTCGGCACCATAATTTTTGCCGCAGTCGATCATCACTATGAGCGCATTGCATTTGGTGGCAACGAAGGCATCATGACGTGGCTGGGCTGGGCCTTTACGCAACCTCAAACATTTATCTACGTGGTAGTCGCACTTGGAGTGCTTGCCGACATGACACCAGTGATGGCGCGCGCAAAGCAGCCGTTGCGCGGTGCTGTCGTTATTGGTTTGGGTTTGATTTCCACGGCGCTTGTTGGCACTGTGTCACAAACTTCCCATTCGTTGAACTGGTCTGGTTCGCTCACCGACAAAGCGAAGAGCTTTATTCCTTACGCCCTGTACAACTTGTTGCCGCTACTCGGCCTTGTCATCGTGCTTGCAACGGCGCTACTTGCGGTGGTGTCCGGTAAGCCAAAGATTATTGCCCCATTTTTCCCGACAGCGCTTGGTGTTGGAATGATCATGACCGCAATGCTGGGCAATGCCGTGCAACGAATTGATCAGGCGGGCTTGTCTGGAACAGTTTTCGACGAAGCCGCACTCATATATCTCACCTATGGGTCTGTGCTTGTTGCTTGGGGTGCTCTCGCATTCTGGGGCCCTCGAATTTGGGGAAAAATGCTGCCAGGCGCAGCCGTTGTTGGTCTTGGCGTATTGGGTTTCATGGCAACTGTGCTGGCCGCGTTGCCGTATTACATCGCAGGCTTCGCTAATCAACCTGCCGACGTTGCATCCGATTTTGATTACTCCGGCCCGCAAGCGTTGTGGAACCTGTTGTCAACGGCCGGCCACGCACTCATGGCGCTGTGTGTACTTGCTGCTGTCGCAACCGTAATTCGCGCGCGCATGGCGGGTGCGAAAGCAACCGAAGATCCATGGGATGCGCGAACACTCGAGTGGTCTGTTGATGGAGGAGCGCGATGAGCACTGCAACCGCCCGAGCGTTACCAGCCGGCCCACAACCAGCAAACCGCAACTCGTTAGTCATGGGCACTGCTGCGGTGTGTGCTGCAGGCACCATGTTGATGTTTGGCATGCTCGCCGTGTGGTTCAAGTTTCGAGATGCATCGCCATTACGAACGGACGAAAAGGGCAAATTGATTCATGATTGGCTGCCATCCGAGATCAAGGTTCCGGAAGTTGCGGCCAACACGTTGATGATCACCATGGTTATTGCATGCATCATGGCGCAGTGGGGTGTGTACTCGGCTCGTCGCAACGATTCTTCGCATGCAACATTGTCAACTTTGATCACGGGCTTTATTGGTGTTGCCGCAATCAACGCTCAGGCCGCCATCTACATGCAGATGGATATGGGCATTCGTGATGGCGCTTACCAAACAATGTTTTATGCAGTCACGGGCACCATGTTGGTGTTGCTCGCATCCGGAGTGGCGTTTTCACTGGTCGCGATGTTTCGTGCAACAGCCGGTCGGCTTGGTGACAAACAAGTGATGACCGCGCATGCGATGTATTGGTATTTCCTCACTGTGGTGTTTTGCGCACTGTGGTTCGTTGTGTACGTGCAGAAGTAGGGACGAACATGCTGAATAACGGTTCAAAATTCTTCATCGGCCTCACCGCCCTGACGGCAGTGTCGTTTGGTGTCTATATGTTGCTGATCCACCCGTCAGCTATTGGCGCTACGGCTCTATTCGGTCTCGTTGCCGCCACGGCCTTTTTGGCAACGATGGTGGCCTTCACTCGCGA
>CAMDJX010000098.1 GCA_945900735.1 Acidimicrobium ferrooxidans DSM 10331
CAATTGAAGTGGTGGAAGTCATGTTGGGGGCAGCATCGCTCGGCGCAGTATTTTCATCTGCATCTCCCGACTTCGGGGTCAACGGTGTGCTCGACCGGTTCGGGCAAATAGAACCGAAGGTGTTGATCGCTGTAGACGGCTATCGCTACAACGGCAAAGATTTTGATTGTCTTCAACGACTGGCTGAAATTCGATCAGGGTTGCCAACAGTCGTTGCAACCATATTGGTGAGCAACGTGTCGGTCGGCGAGCATGATCGAACTTGCTATGTCGACTACGAAGCATTTGTGGCTAGCGGTGCAGCAACTCCTGTTACACCAAAACGTTTTGCTTTTAATCATCCGTGGTACGTCTTGTACTCCAGCGGCACGACTGGCCCGCCGAAGTGCATCGTGCACCGAACGGGCGGAGTGTTGATTCAGCACATGAAAGAGCAACAGCTGCAATGCGACATTCGTGTTGACGATCGAGTGTTGTACTTCACCACAACCGGCTGGATGATGTGGAATTGGTTGGTGTCGGTCTTGGCCAGCGGTGCAACTGCCATTTTGTTTGACGGGGCGCCAACTGCTCCCAACATGGACAGATTGTTTGATCTAGTTGATGACGAGAACATCACGATGCTCGGCGTATCGGCAAAATACATCGACTCGTTGCGTAAAGCCGATGTGCATCCGATCAAATCGCATCGGTTGACTTCGTTGCGGATGGTCTGCTCAACGGGTTCGGTTCTTTCTCCAGAAGGATTTAGCTGGGTCTACGACGCAGTGAAAAGCGACGTGTTTCTTGCGAGCGTTTCTGGCGGAACAGACTTGTGTTCATGTTTTGTCGGCGGCGACCCAACCAAACCTGTTTACCGAGGCGAGATTCAAGGGCCAATGTTGGGCATGGCTGCCGATGCGGTAGACGACGATTACCTCTCCTTGCGAGATCGTCCATCAGTTGCTGGCGAATTGGTATGTCGTCAACCATTCCCTTCGATGCCGCTTGGTTTCTGGAACGATGGTTCGCCTGGCAAACCAGACCCGATGCATCCAGGGCCAAAGTATCTGTCGGCGTATTTCGAGCGCGTCCCTGGCATGTGGGCCCAAGGAGATTTTGCGTCTTGGACAACGCAGCAAGGGCTGGTTATCCATGGTCGAAGCGACACCACACTGAACCCAGGCGGCGTTCGAATTGGAACGGGGGAGATCTATCGGGTGGTCGAGCAGCACCCCGACGTTGTGGAAAGTTTGGTTTTTGGACAGGAGCACGACAACGACGTACGCATTGTTTTGTTGGTGCGCCTCATGAATGACAAGGTGCTTGACGAGACGTTGATTGCCGATCTAAAACAAAGGATTCGCACCACGTGCACGCCTCGCCATGTTCCCGCGCTCGTTGTGCAAGTAGACGACTTGCCCCGAACGCGTAGCAACAAATTGGTCGAACTTGCCTTGGCCGATGCGGTGAACGGCCGCCCGGTGAGGAACGCCGAGGCTATTGCCAACCCAGAATGCATCGATCGGATTGTCGAAACGCTCAATTCGTCAAGGTAGGATCTAGCCGACTTCCTTTCCGAGGTAGCTCAGCTGGCAGAGCAACGGACTGTTAATCCGTGGGTCGTGGGTTCGATCCCCACCCTCGGAGCTCATTGTTTGCAAGGGCGCCACGATCCAATCGTGCCGTTACCGCCATATGGGGCACAGTAAGAGCCCAAACAATCGCAAGCATCGTCCACAGCAGGCTGTCGCCCTCGAAGTCCGTAAACGCACCAATTGCAACTGCTGCAACTAGGGCGCTAACAAGTGCTGGAAGGCCCGGTACTACCGCCAACCAAAATGCGTTCGTGGTCGATCCGCGCGCGAAGGCTCGTTGGCTTGAAGGAAGCACAAGCGTTAAGCGCGCGGTGTGGCGAACTGCATGCCAACATCCGAAATAAACGGCAAAGGCAATGAGCGGCGGAGCAACAACGCCCAGCAACGCAAGAAGCACTATGTCGATTGCGTCCCGATAGCGCTTTGTTGCAAGAAGCGCAATAAATGCAGCGAGAGATAACAGTGCTGTTGCAATCAGTAATGCGCTATCGAAACCCGCGTGCCAGCGCACGATGTTTGAATTGATTTCATTCAGCGCATTCTCGCTTGTCGATTTAGTTAACGGAATGACAATGGGCAATAGGCCCGCTGGTATGGCGTATATATACGCACGATGTTTTGTCGGCGCTGCTGTTCGCTTGTCTGTTTCCGCAACAAATGCTGCATCTCCAGTGCCAAAATGCACTGCGCTCATCGCCAAAACGAAAACGAAACCGATCACATTGAAGAGCAAAATCGCAACAAGAGCAACGATGGCTGTGAGAACATAACGCACAACAAAGCCAGACATTGTTGAGCCGTTGCCAACTGGTCTGGCAACAAGATGATCGAGCGCGCCATGGGGGATTCCGGCCACTAGGGCAACGGTTGCAATGACAACCTGCCAGTGCATCGATTGAACATCAAGCATCCGAGACAGAATCAATGTCGCTATCACCGCTGCAAGTGCTGCCGTCGAGGACAACGTGCGTGCAGTTTTGCAAGCCTGCAACTCGCGATCGTTCATTGCCCTCCAGACCAAATCAAACTAGCCCGATCCAATCGCGGCTCTGGTTGCTAGATTCAAGGCGAGTATGCGGGCCAGTAGCTCAGTGGTCAGAGCAGGGGACTCATAATCCCTTGGTCGTGGGTTCAATCCCCACCTGGCCCACTCCTCGTAACGATGTCGGCTTGGCATCGTTGCGCCATCACTGGCAGGCTCAATACCTATGCATTATGACGTAGCAATTATTGGTGGCGGGCCGGGCGGCTCGGCCACGGCAATTGCTGCTGCGCGTGCTGGGCTTCGGGTGTTGCTCTGTGAAAAAGCGCCGTATGGTCGCGACAAGGTATGCGGCGACGGGCTTACGCCCAGGGCAATTGCGGCGCTTAACGAATTGCAAATAGATCATTCGATCGCGCATCGCATCGATGGCTTGCGGATGATTGCTGGCAAGAAGCAGCGCGAGTTGGCCTGGCCAACAACCGACCGGTTTCCGAACCATGGTGGTGTGTGGCCACGCAATCGGTTTGATAATCATCTGCTTGATGTGGCCATTGCGGCGGGTGCAGAAGTGCGCTTCGAGTGCGAGGCGCTTCCACTTATCGAGGACGGTCGCGCGGTTGGCGTCGTTGTGGGTGCTGAAGAGATTCGAGCATCGTTGGTGGTGTTGGCATCTGGTGCCCAAGGGGCTGCTGCAAAAATGCTTGGCGCGGTTCGCGACCCAAACGAAACCTTTGGCCTTGCAATCCGTGCGTATGTTCCAAGCCCTCGCCATGCCGAGCGGCACTTGGAAGCATGTTTGAGTTTGCGCGACGAACACGGCACGCCTGTTCCTGGATACGGGTGGATGTTTCCCGCAGGCGATGGCACCGTCAACATCGGTGTAGGTGCACTGAGCACGATGAAGGGCTTTAAGAAACTTAACCTCAACACGCTGCTCGATCAATACCGATCGCTCGTCAAAGAATCGTGGTCGCTCGGCGAATACATCGACAAGCCGCGAGCGTGGCGATTGCCAATGAGTTGCGTACGCAGGCATGGCCCAGGCTGGGTTGCAATTGGTGATGCTGCAGGTTTCGTCAACCCAATGAACGGCGAAGGCATCGACTATGCGCTCGAGTCTGGAATGTTGGCAATCGAGTGCTTCGTGCACAACCCTGCAACGGCCAGCGCCGACTACGACCGACTGGTTGGCGAGCGCTTCGACGCGTTTCTGCGCACAGGGCGGCGGTTTAGTTTCATCATCGGTCATCCTTGGCTACTTCGTCCCGGCCTTCGAGTTGCGGTTGGTACTCAGTCGGCAGCCGACATCACGCTTGCAGTCATGGGCAATCTCATCGACTCCAATACGCCGGGTGCTGCGGGCCGCGTAATGCGCTTCGCCGATACTGCGCTTCGCCTCGCCGACCCGCTCTTGCGTGCAACGCGTGCGAAGGCTTAACGCAAAGTTGTCTACAGTCGGCGTATGAGCGCAATCGTCGAACGGTCACACCTCGTCGGCACCGTTGTTGCGGTAAAGGTTGCGGTTGGCCAAGTCGTTTCCTCCGGCACTGAGCTAGTTGTAATCGAGTCGATGAAGATGGAACACCCGGTAGTTGCTTCCTACGATTGTGTCGTCGTATCCATCGCTGTAGTCGTTGGGCAAACCGTTCGCGAAGGCGAAGAACTCGTTCATTGCGAACCATCGAGTGTTTCCCAGGTCTCAACTGAACAAGCTGCAACAAGTTCGGTAGATCGAGCAGACTTAGCCGAATACCAACGTCGTCGGGCGTTGCTAGACGATTCTGCTCGCACTGATGCAGTTGCTAAGCGACACGCTAAGGGGCAACGCACGGCACGCGAGAACATTGCCGACTTGGTAGATGGCGGATCATTTGTTGAATACGGAAGTTTTGGTGTTGCAGCGCAACGCGCCCGTCGCAGCGAAGAAGATCTCATTGCCAATACGCCTGCGGATGGTTTGATCACGGGCTTAGCCACGATT
>CAMDJX010000099.1 GCA_945900735.1 Acidimicrobium ferrooxidans DSM 10331
CCATCAACCGACGATGGTCGGATGAAGTTGTGGGGCCCGTTTGGCGCGTTGCAGGGCCCGCGTTTCGTGCCACTTGAAGATGCCCAACACCCACTGACGCTGATTACGCCAGCAACATCATTCACCGTCAACTCCATGTTCGGCGACACGTTGCCTCCACCGGCTGTGATCAAGCTGAACCCGACAGACGCTGAGTTGAGGGGTGTCGCCAGTGGGGAAACAGTTCGCGTGTTTAACGACCGCGCTGAATTAACAATCGAAGTTGATGTGGACGCAACAATTCGTGCTGGCGTGTGTTCGATACCGAAGGGTTTGTGGAGGAGGAGCCTCAACGGTGGTCTCACTGCAAACGCTTTTGCCCCAGACACCTATTCCGATCTCTCTGATGGCGCATGCTTTAACGACGCGAGAGTGCAAGTGGAGAAACTTCGCACAAACTAATCTCGGTGCATGGCTGAACACAAGAAAAGAAACGGAATCGTTGCAGAGTTCAAGTCGTTTATCAATCGAGGCAGCGTTGTGGACATTGCTGTTGCCTTCGTTATGGGCGCGGCATTCAAAACAGTGATCGATGCGGTTGCAGGCGATGGCAAGGATAACCAGGGTTTGCTCGGCGGTTTAATTGGCGCAATATTCGGCGGCAATCAACCAAACTTCAACGACAAAGGTGTGACACTTAATGGCAGTTTTGTTCCCGTGGGTTCATTTCTCACGTCGGTACTCAACTTTTTGCTGGTGAGCTTCGTGCTGTTTTTCGTGATTAAGGCATACAGCCGGTTTCGCAAAACGCAGCCCGAAGAGACAACAAACCAACTTTTGGCCTCTATTCGTGACGAACTGCGCCAAACGCGCGGTCAATGACTTGATTTAGGTCGCTCCAGCGGGTCTACTTACAGGACAATGTTTCGCCGTCCCCCCACGCGAAGCGCCCCTCGTCGTCGCGGCGCGTTGCGTTTCACACTCGCTGCCGCAGCATTCTCGGTAGCTCTCTCTGGCTGTGGCGTCATCGACTTCATTACTGGCAACGATGGCTATCTGGATGGCGTAGGCCGAATACCTGGCGGCGAGTTCAACAGTTTGGTTTCTTTGCCAGAGGGTGTGGAGATTCAGTTTCCCGAACTGATCGGCCCGATGATGGGGCCGCAAATTGGTGGAAACCGGGTGCTCATGATTGGTGACTCGATCATGGCTTCAACATCTAGCCGTTACGGCAACGAAATGTGCAACACACTGACGCCTTTGGGCTGGCAAGTTGCGGTTGAGGCACAGTCGGGGAGTTTCGTCGATTTTGGTTTAAAGGTGCTTGGCCGCAGGCTTGAAGACGGCTGGGACACGGCCGTCGTGTTTCTCGGAACCAACTTTGATGGAAACCTCGCACATTACGAAAGGGTGTTGCGCCAAATCTTTGATGCACTTTCGCCAACACCATTCGTTGTCCTGACAACAGCAGAGTTTCGGCCGAAACAAATTGAAGTGAACAACGTAATTCTTAACTTGGCAAAAGAATACGAACACGTAACGGTGTTGGACTGGGCAAAGATTGCCGCAAACCCCGGAGTACTTGGAAACGACCGCATCCATCTTTCTGCTAACGGTCGCGATGTCTTCAGCGTTGCTGTTGCACGATCGCTCGAGTTGCCACCCGTTAGAGACGGAAAGTGCATCGATCCAATTTTCCGTAGCGACGCTGCTGTAAAAGATGTAATGCCAGGCGAAGTCGTGGTGGATGACACCTCGGTTCCCGCTGTCGACCCAGCACAAAGCGCAGCTACAACAACACTTCCGTAGCAGTTGGCAAGTAGGTTGTTGCAATGACAAATCGCATGAAGATCGGTATTTTTGGTTCGCAAAACGACAGCACCGTTGACGGTGTGGTGGCAGAGGCAAAAAGGGCAGAAGCCGACGGCTTCGCGTCGTATTGGCAGTCGCAGATCTTTGGCCTGGACGCACTCAGCACGTTGAGCGTTGTGGGCCGTGAAGTTCCTCGAATTGAACTTGGAACAAGCGTGATACCGACTTATCCGCGCCATCCAATGATGCTTGCGCAGCAGGCACTCACCACCAACCAAGCAAGCGGCGGGCGCCTGTGCCTGGGCATTGGCCTAAGCCATCAAGTGGTGATTGAAGGAATGCTCAACATGTCATTCGAAAAACCAGTTCGGCACATGAAGGAGTATCTCTCCATTTTGATGCCGCTGATTCACGACAGGAAAGTGTCGTTCGCTGGCGAGACCCTCACGACCCACGCCGAACTCACTATCAACAAGGCGCAAAGCTGCGACGTTGTAGTTGCGGCCCTTGGGCCACAAATGCTCAAGTTGGCTGCGGCAATGACGCAGGGAACGCTCACGTGGTGCACCGGCCCAGAGACATTGCGCACACTCACTGTTCCAACCATCAACGCCGCTGCCGACGAACTTGGCAAGCCGAAGCCACGCGTGATTGCGGCGTTGCCGGTGTGTGTAACGAAAGATGTTGATGGTGCCCGTGCCCGCGCTGCACAGGTGTTTGCCGTATACGGGCAGCTGCCTAGCTACCGAGCCATGTTGGATCATGAAGGCGCAGCCGGCCCAGCCGACGTTGCAATCATTGGTTCGGCCAGCGAAGTATTCGACAAGGTTGCAGCGCTGCAAGAAATTGGCGTCACCGACTTTGGCGGCGTCGAGTTTGGTGGAACGCCAGACGAGCTGCACGACACCCGCGAGATGTTGAAGAGTTTGTTGAAGCGCTAGTTAGCGAACATTGATAGCAACGCCTGGCGTTGCATTGATTGCATCAAAGAAGTCGTTGCCTTTGTCGTCGACCACGATGAATGCAGGGAAGTTCTGTACTTCAATTTTCCATACAGCTTCCATGCCGAGCTCGGCGTATTCCAGCACTTCAACTTTGGTGATGCAATCTTGTGCCAGGCGTGCGGCTGGGCCGCCAATGGAGCCGAGGTAGAAACCGCCATAGGTTTTACAGGCGTCGGTTACTTGTCGCGAGCGGTTTCCTTTGGCCAACATCACGAAGCTTCCGCCGGCAGCCTGGAACTCGCCAACGTAAGAGTCCATTCGGCCGGCCGTGGTGGGGCCAAACGAACCAGACGCAAAACCTTCCGGCGTTTTTGCTGGGCCCGCGTAATAGACGCAGTGATCTTTCATGTATTGGGGAAGGCCCTTGCCGCTATCGAGACGCTCTTTCAGCTTGGCGTGCGCAATGTCGCGGGCAACCACCATTGGCCCTGTCAACATCACCCGAGTTTTCACCGGATACTTGGACAGCGTGTCGCGAATTTCCGACATTGGTTTGTTGAGGTCGATGGAAACAACTTCGCTTGCCAGTTGATCTTCGGTGACTTCGGGTAAGAAGCGCGCTGGGTCGGTTTCCAAAACCTCAAGGAAAATACCCTTCTCGGTGATCTTCCCAAGTGCCTGTCGGTCGGCGCTGCAACTTACGGCCATAGCAACGGGGCAGCTTGCGCCGTGGCGGGGTAGGCGAACGACGCGAACGTCGTGACAGAAGTATTTGCCACCGAACTGCGCGCCAATGCCGGTTTGCTGCGCAAGTTGGAGCACCTTTGCTTCTAATTCGATATCGCGAAATGCGTGCCCGGTTGCGCTGCCGCTTGTGGGGAGCGAGTCGAGGTATTTGGTGCTTGCGAGCTTTGCCGTTTCTACTGCAAACTCGGCCGAGGTTCCGCCGATGACAACGGCCAAGTGATACGGCGGGCATGCCGCGGTGCCAAGTGTTTTCATTTTGTCAAATAGCCAAGGCAACAAAGTTTTTTCGTTGAGCAATGCCTTTGTTTCCTGAAACAGGTAACTCTTGTTTGCCGAGCCGCCGCCTTTGGCAATGAATAAAAACTTGTATTCGTTGCCCGACACAGCAGAGATTTTGATTTCTGCTGGCAAGTTGTTGTCGGTATTGACTTCTTCAAACATGGAGAGCGGCGCAAGTTGGCTGTAGCGCAAGTTGCTTGTTTGATACGTGTTGTAAATGCCGCGCGAGATTGCCTCGTCGTCGGCGCCACCAGTGAAAACAAACTGGCCCTTCTTGGCCTTCACAATTGCAGTGCCCGTGTCTTGACACATTGGCAACACGCCGCCCGCCGCGATGCTTGCGTTCTTCAGCAGATCGAGCGCAACGAACCTGTCGTTATCGCTGGCCTCTGGGTCGGCCAAAATATTTGCGAGTTGTTGCAAGTGGCTGGCGCGAAGCAGGTGCGCGATGTCGCGCATTGCATGTTCGGTCAGCGTGGTGATTGCCGATGGATCGACTTTAAGAAACGTTCCCTCGCTGGTGGAAAAAGTGGAGACGCCCTCGGTGGAGATCAGTCGGTATTCGGTGGTATCGGGCCCGAGCGGAAGCAATTCGCTATATGCGAATGGCGCGTCGGTGGTCATGCCAGTGCTGGCGTGCCCTTGAATGCACCCGGGTCGCCGGCTTGAGGAATGAGTGGCTTCGACCACGCCACTGTTTCGGCGATGGTGTTTGCAACTTCGCGCCATGCTGCTGGGTTCCAACCTTCTGC
>CAMDJX010000100.1 GCA_945900735.1 Acidimicrobium ferrooxidans DSM 10331
CCGTACCCCCCATGTCGCCCACCACGCCGCATTCGTTCCAGACCGATTTCCAAAATGCATCTGGCTGTTGAACCGACCACTCGTAGAGGTCGGATTCGTGCCCTACTTGACGGGCAAAACGGTAGATCGCTGACGCCTCCCGCGCTTCAGGTGAAGGCTGCCACAGCAAGTTGCCGTTTTGAGATGAGGTCACGCGCCAAATCTACTCACGACCCTTATCCAACTAGGCAATTGGAGATATATGAGCACCCACCACTACTGTTTACCCAGCATCAAAGTGCGCGAATTTGAAAGCAGCAAAGGGGAATGCGATGAACTGGGGAGCATTTATTACGTGTGCCGTGACGGGATCCGGCGAGACAGCGCATAAGAGCGACAAAGTTCCCGTAACGCCAGAGCAAATCGCAAATTCGTGCATTGAGGCGGCTAAGGCTGGCGCTGCCGTCGTACACATTCACGTTCGTAACCCGCAGACCGGGCTCGGCTCTCGTGACACCGAGCTCTACGCCGAAGTTGTCGACCGCATTCGTTCATCGGATACCGATGTCGTTATCAACCTGACGGCAGGAATGGGTGGCGACTTGGTCTTGGGCGGCGACGAACAAGTGCTTCCCCTCGCCAACGGAACCGACATGGTGGGATCCACTGAGCGATTGGATCACGTCACTCGATTGCGCCCGGAAATTTGCACACTCGACTGTGGAACCATGAACTTCTCCTCTGGCGGCGACTACATCATGACCAACACGCCAAGCGTGTTGCGCAAGATGGCAAAGATTGTGCAAGACCTTGGCGTGCGCCCGGAGCTTGAAGTGTTTGACACCGGCCATTTGGTGATGGTGAAAGACCTGATCAAAGAAGGTTTGCTCGACGACCCAGTCATGATTCAGCTGTGCATGGGCATTGCTTACGGCGCACCCGATGACACCAACACATTCATGGCAATGGTCAACCAAATACCGGAAGGCGCAGTGTTCTCTGCTTTCTCGATTGGACGCATGCAGATTCCATTTGTTGCGCAAGCTGTGCTTGCCGGTGGAAACGTGCGTGTTGGCCTTGAAGACAACTTGTACCTTAACAAAGGCGAGCTTGCTTCAAACGGCCAACTAGTAGAACGCGCTGCGAACATTTTGGAAAACATGAACGTTTCGATCATGGGACCAAAAGAAGTTCGGGAAAAACTCAAACTTACAAAGCACGCATAGGGAGAACCCGTGAGCGGATTGCCAGGTTTACAAACAGTTGGTTTGCTCGGCGGCGGTGTCATCGGCGGTGCGTGGGCCGCGCGCTTTGCGCTCAACGGTGTAGATGTGAAGTTGTACGACATCGACCCGGAAGCCACCCGCAAGATGAACGAGATTATGGCGAATGCTCGTCGTGCGTATCGCAAACTCACACTTGCACCGCTCCCCACAGAAGGAACGATTACGTTCGTCTCTTCGCCAGAAGAAGCCGTAACCGGAGTTGACTTTGTTCAAGAGAGTGCGCCCGAGCGGCTTGAACTGAAACAAGAACTACTTGCTCGCGCAAGTAAGGCTGCGGCACCGAACACGGTGTTTGGCTCGTCTACATCGGGCCTTTTGCCAACGCAGATCCAAAAGGACATGGTCAACCCCGAACGATTTGTAGTAGGTCACCCGTTCAACCCCGTGTATTTGATGCCGCTGGTGGAGATTTGTGGTGGAGACCTCACATCGCAGGCAACAAAAGAGCGCGCCCGCGAGGTGTACACGCAAATTGGAATGCGCCCGCTGATGTTGAGCAAAGAAATTGATGGCTTCGTTGCCGACCGCCTCATGGAGGCGTTGTGGCGTGAAGCGCTGTGGATGGTGAACGACGGTATCGCAACCGCCGAAGAAATAGACGACGCAATGCGCTTTGGCCCAGGCCTCCGCTGGTCGTTTATGGGCACGTTCCTCGTGTACCGAATTGCTGGTGGCGAAGCTGGCATGCGTCACTTCATGGCGCAGTTTGGCCCCTCGCTGAAATGGCCATGGACAAAGTTGATGGACGTGCCCGAACTTGATGACGTACTGCTTGAGAAAATTGTTTCGCAAAGCGATGATCAGGCTGGAACCGCAACCATTCGCGAACTAGAAGCGCTGCGCGATGACTGCCTCGTCTCGGTATTCCAAGGTTTGCGAAACCAAAACTACGGAGCCGGTCAAGTACTCGCCGATTACGAGAAACTGTTATTCGGTCGTGGTCCAGTACCAGTGCTCGACCCCAATGCACCTTCGGTATCGCACGAGATGTTTATTCCTTCGGAATGGACCGACTACAACGGCCATACCAACGATTCGCGTTACTCGCAGCTTGCAAGCGAAGCAAGCGACACCTTCTTCCGAGCTATCGGGTTCACACCCGACTACTTGGCAACTGGACGAACGTTTTACACCGTGGAAGGACATACGAGGTTTCTTGATCAAACCAAAGCTGGCGACAAGATCAAGGTGCTTACTCGCGTTGCCTCATACGACGAAAAACGAATTCACCTGTGGTCGGAAGTGGTGCGCGAAGACGGTGTTGTTGCCTTCACAGCAGAGCATCTCTTCATGCACGTAGACACCGCAACTGGCAAAACTTCGCCAATGGGCCAAGAGATGTTTTTGCTTCTCGAGCCCATCGCAAAAGCACACGCGAAGCTTCCCGCACCAGTAGGTATTGGACGACATGTCGGCGAACGCCCCGCAAAGTAGCAGCGTCTCGCCGCTTGCTCCTTGGCAGCCTGGCGACATAGTTCCCGCACCGCTCGATATCTATTCGTGCCGCGTTGAGCAGGAGTGGGTTGACTACAACGGACACATGACAGAGGCGGCATACTTGAGCGCCTTCGGTTGGGGCTCGGATGCACTGTTCACATATATCGGAGACAACGACGCGTACCGCGCAGCGGGAAACTCGTTTTATACCGTAGAAACCCACATTGTTTACGAAGACGAAGCATTTCTCAACGACCCACTACGTATCACCACGCGTGTGCTGGATGTGGACGCCAAACGGCTGCACATTCATCACACCATGTACAACGGCGATAGCGGAAAAAGACTGTCGACTACCGAACAAATGTTGGTTCATGTCGACATGAATGCTGGAAAGTCCTCGCCCATCCTCCCCCACGTTGCCGCAGCACTTTCGGCAATCCATACAAGCCATTCTTCGCTGCCAACGCCAGAAGACGTTGGCCGAGTAATGAAAATCAAGAAACACTAAGCAGGAGACTCCATGAATTTTGAACTGACAGAAGAACAGCAAGCAATTGTCGCAACAACGCGAACCTTCGTAGAGCGCGAGTTGATGCCGCACGAAGAGACGGTGGAGAAACTTGGGCACATCCCCAAGGAACTCGAGGAAGACGTGCGCAAGAAATCCATTGCTGCTGGCATCTACGCCTGCAACATGCCGTCGGAGTACGGCGGTGGCGGCCTCGACTCTTTCGACACCACCCTCGTAGATCGCGAGTTTGGTGCAACCTCCTACGCCCTGCACTACATCGTGGCTCGCCCGTCCAACATTCTGCGCGCTTGCACTGGTGATCAGATTCAGGAATATCTCATACCGACAATCGCAGGCGATCGAGTGGATTGCCTCGCAATGAGCGAACCCGATGCGGGCTCCGACATGCGCGGAATGAAGTGTTCGGCGGTTCGCGACGGCGATGACTGGGTGATCAATGGAACGAAACACTTCATCTCACACGCCGATATGGCCGACTACGTCATTTTGTTTGCTGCAACAGCCGAAGAGCAGACATCAAAGGGACCAAAGAAGAAAATTACGGGCTTCCTCGTCGACTTCGACACACCAGGTTGCGAGCGAGTTACTGGTTACGACTGCGTTTCAAACGCTGGGTATCACAACATGATTATCAACTTTGACAACTGTCGCGTACCCAACAGCAAGGTACTTGGCGAAGTGCATGGTGGTTTCGATGTGGCCAACACATGGCTTGGTTCAACCCGGCTGCAGGTTGCCGCCGTCTGCGTTGGTCGTGCTCGTCGTGCCCTCAACCTGGCTACCGAGTGGGCTGCAACACGGGAACAATTTGGCCAGCAAATTGGCAAGTTCCAGGGTGTTTCTTTCAAACTTGCGGACATGAAGACGCAGCTGGACGCCGCCGAGTTGCTTACGCTTCGTGCAGCATGGAACGACGCGAACGGCAAATTCGACGATTCCGAAATCGCTATGGCCAAAGTATTTGCAACCGAGATGTGTCAGTTCGTTACCGACGAAGCAATTCAGATCTTTGGCGGAATGGGCCTGATGACCGAGCTTCCACTTGAGCGCATGTGGCGCGACACCCGAGTTGATCGCATCTGGGACGGAACCAGTGAGATTCAGCGGCATATCATTTCTCGCGGGTTGCTTCGCGAATTTGGCGGCTGACCAATGGTCGACCTTTCCCGACTGCTGAACCCGAAGCGCATTGCCGTAATCGGTGGCGCTCCGGCGGCAGC
>CAMDJX010000101.1 GCA_945900735.1 Acidimicrobium ferrooxidans DSM 10331
CTCTACAACAATCACTGTTGCACCACATCGGGGGCAATTGGTATTCAGTATTCGGGTTCGCCAATTACCTGGCAAAGACGCCATCGTGCCCCGCCGACACGCTGAAGCACCACCAAAGCCACTATTGCAACTGGGTGTTGAAATGTCGCTGCTACTTGAGGTCTATGACGCCGAGCGGCGTGTTGCGCCGGCTGTGCGAACAGTCAACACCGCAGACGAAGGGCAGGCCCTCGGTGCAGATTCACTTGATGCCCTTTCGCGTCGACTGCCAATCATTGTCGAATACACATTTGGGAAAACTGTCGAGTCATCACTTACGGGAGCACTTGCACAGGACCTAATAGGTATCGCTCACATTGCACATGTCACTTCGCCAGATGCGCTTCGAGCGCTTAATGCTTACTGCGCCAGCACTATGTTGAGCGAACAATACATCACGATTGTTTGGCCAGTTCCTGTGCAGGCAACCATTCTCACCACTTCACAACCAAAACGTGAGCAGATTGCTGCAATGATTTTTGACGCGTCGTCAATGCAGCTAGAACTGCCGTTGCAAGCACCTCCACGTTCATCTCTGTCGCGCCAAACACCACCAACCGCAATTGCAGAACCTCAGGTTGGGGCCGATGTCAACACACTGAAGAAGACCATCGACATACTGCAGCAGCAAATCGAAGAGCACCGATTTCACATTGATCAGCTTGACGAGTTGTTGGCCGAGTCTGACGAACAGAACGATGCTCTCATCGATGACATCGAAGAATTTGAAACCGAGATCGACACGATGAGAGCTGACAATGTGCGGTTACGTGAGAACCTCGACGCAATCACCTTGCAAAAACTTGACTTGGAAGCAGAACTTGATCGAAAGGCTCCGGGCGCTATTCCACGAACGGTGCTTGATGCTGTTCACAAAGCGTTCAAGGAATGCACCAACTTGATTTTCTTGGATTCCGCCTTCAAAACCGCAGACGTTCTACAAGGGCCAAATCCGGAGCGCGTTCTGAATGACCTTCGCAAACTGGACAAAGTGGTGCAGGCCTGGCGCGCTAATGCATTTTCGTCAGCCGGGCTGGGCTCGTACATGCGAGACGAGTACAACCTCGACTATGCAGCGAACATTTCGGAGGACACGGCACAAAAGTACGCCAAGTACTACACCGTGGTCTATGACGGTAAGCCTGTCTTGCTTGGCGCGCATCTGCGCCGAGGCAAGAATCAATCACTCATCCGCATTTATATGCATGTTGATACAACAAACAAAAAAATTGTGATCGGAAAAGTTGACCGACACGGCCCAGACCGCACCAGCTAGCCCTTCTGCGCCAAGGGCGGCCAGCACCTATCGTGAAGGCATGTCTTCGCCCGTGTACAAGCTTTCCGACCAGTACATCACCCAATTAGCCGCCCTCGACCCTGCGGCGGCCACATACATGGGGATTGCAGGACACGACCACGAAATGACCGACTTCAGTCCAGCCGGACATGATGCTCGCGCCGCCCTCGACCGCGACACACTTGCAACGCTCAAGGGGCTCAATACAACCATCGACGCCGACCGCCTCGCCGCTGGAGTATTGCGTGAGTCGCTCGAGTTAAGTGCGCTCGAACACGCGGCAAACGAACATCTCCGATCAATTCGAGTGATTGCTGGCGACGTAGATGCGGCAAGATCGATCTTTGACTTGATGCCAACAGACACTGCTGCCGACTGGGAAGTCATCTGCGAGCGCATGTCTAAAGTTCCGTTTTCATTTGCGGGAATGCGCGAGTCTTGGGCGCTCGGCGCGCAACGTGGCGCGCTTGCTCAGCGACGCCAAGTGATCGCGTCTAGCGAACAACTCGCAGCATGGGCTGGCCGGGGCAACATGCCCGCGTTCTTTGAGCAATTTGTAGAAAGCGCTGCAACGGTGAAAGGCGCACCAATAGCGCGCTTGCGTGAGGTGGCCAACGATGCATCACGTGCGCTCGGCGAGACATCCGACTATTTGTTGAACGACTACGCGCTACAGGCCGACTTGCAGGATGGTGTCGGACCAGAGCGTCACGCACTTGCCCGCCGACGATTCATGGGTATGGCTGTAGAAGCGAAAGACGCGTACGAATGGGGATGGGGCGAGGTTCGACGCATCGATACCGAGATGGCCCGAGTCGCACAACAAATCCAGCCCGGAGCAACTCTTGACGAAGTTCGTCACTTGCTTGATACCGACCCTGCACGCTCGATTCAAGGCGAAGATGGACTACAGAATTGGTTGCAACAGCTAATGGATGAGGCAATGGAGTTTCTCATCAGCAATAACCATTTCGAAATACCACAATCAATTCGTCGTGTTGAAGCAATGATTTCCCCTCCTGGTGGTGCTGCGGCAATGTATTACACGGGCCCAAGCGAAGACCTCACCCGCCCTGGCCGCACGTGGTATCCAACAAATGGTCGCACCGTTTTCCCACGCTGGAGCGAACCAACTACTGCGTACCA
Organism: Acidimicrobium ferrooxidans DSM 10331; assembly: GCA_945900735.1. Lineage (GTDB taxonomy): Bacteria > Actinomycetota > Acidimicrobiia > Acidimicrobiales > Ilumatobacteraceae > UBA3006. The sequence goes on from CAMDJX010000101.1 coordinate 2,483, forward strand.
CGAAGGAGTTCCGGGGCATCACCTTCAAGTTGCAATTGCAACAATCAACTCTGAAAAACTCTCTCGCTTTCAACGCAACACGTTCGTGTCTGGTCATGGCGAAGGTTGGGCGCTGTACGCCGAACGACTGATGGACGAGTTTGGATTTCTTGCCAACCCCGAATACCGGTTGGGCTACCTCTACGCACAAGCATTCCGTGCTGCACGAGTGGTCATTGATATCGGCATTCACTGTGGCTTTGCAATTCCCAAAGATTCTGGTTGGCATGCGGGCGAAGCGTGGACGCCTGCACTCATGCTCGAATTCCTCAGCGCCCGATCGTCTAGCGACGACGAGTTCAATCGTTCCGAGATCAATCGATATCTAGGGTGGCCAGGGCAGGCAATCTCTTATAAACTCGGCGAGCGCGTGTGGCTTGATTTGCGTGATGATGCAAAAAAGAAACACGGCGCATCTTTTGATCTGCGAAAGTGGCATGCGCATGGGCTTGGCCTTGGCAACTTAGGACTAGATCTCCTTCAGTCGGAGATGTCGCGTTTCTAGGCGCAATTAAGGGACAACGACAACACGCGTGCCTGGTTTGGCCCAACGAAAAATAAACAGCGCGTCTTCCGTCGAACTTCGCAAGCATCCACTTCCAAGAAATGCGCCAAGTTGCTCAACCGTCTGCATAGGCTTGCCATTGCGTAGTGGTATCTCATGAAATCCGATGTTCCCACCATTGCGACCAATCGCAAATCGGGTCATGTACCTGAACGTCACTCCCGCTAGTTCGGGGCTATACGACGCTGCAGATTTGCTAAAAACCGTATAGTTGCCGCGCTTAGGTTGGCCCTTCATGCCAGAGACCAAAAATGTTCGAATCACTTCATTGTCGTCGTTGACCACCCAAACACGCTGTTCTTGATTGGCGTACACCACTCGACGCCCTACACCCGTCTGCTTCGGAACCGGGAATGAAATTGCTTCAAGAACTGTTGTTGTCGTAGTCGTGGTTTGCTGATCCCCCGAAGACGCATGAGCAGTGGTGCTGAACGGCGTGAGAACAATCAACGCACCAACGAGCCAACGATTAATCATGCGTTGAGTGTATAAAAACTTGCTGCTCAGTTTTGTTCGGTCTGGGCCGCGTCAAGAATTGCTCGAGAGGCTGACGCGCCGATGCGATTGGCTCCCGCCTCGATCATCTGCAACGCATCCGCAAGCGTTCGAATTCCGCCGCTTGCCTTAACGCCTATCGACGGACCAACTGTTGAGCGCATTAATGCAACTGCATGCGTTGTTGCTCCACCAGTTTTGTGGAACCCAGTGGATGTCTTGACAAAATCCGCTCCTGCTGCAACGGCAGATTTGCATGTCTGCACAATCTGATCATCGGTCAGTGCACCCGATTCGATAATCACCTTCAGCACTGCAGGCCGATGGACTGCAGCACGCACTTCTGCAACATCGTCCTCGACGCCACGCCAATTTCCTGACAGAACATGTGCAAGGTTAATGACCATATCGATTTCGATAGCACCGTTTTCCAAAGCAAGACCTGCCTCAAGGGCTTTAACTTCACTGCGGTGTGCTCCAGATGGAAAACCAACCACGCTCGCAACCTGGATTGTGGCTGGTAGCAAACCATGCGCAAAGGCCACATGTGATGGCGAGACGCATACGGTGCCAACCCCTAGCTCGACAGCCTCTGCGCAAAGTCTGGTGATGTCACTACTGGTTGCCTCGGGTGCCAACAACGTGTGATCAATCATTGCGGCTAAGGCCCGTAGGTCGATTGCCATACCTCCACACTAGACGCAGGTGCAAAGTTCCACCGAGGGGGGCTACGGTTCTGTGTCGTTATGGCAACACTGCGATTCAGTTACGGAACCATGGGATCAGGTAAGAGCACGCTTGCACTACAGATTCATCACAACATGTCGTCTCGTGGTGTTGCTGGTTTGCTCCTCAC
>CAMDJX010000102.1 GCA_945900735.1 Acidimicrobium ferrooxidans DSM 10331
CGGCTCAAGGGACGACGATTGGCACGGGTCAGGGCAACAGCACGGCAATCGGTTCGTATTGCAGTTCGGGAGCGGCGGTAACTGCGCGGGCTTATCGTGGTGGAGGACTCAGCGATTGGTTCCTTCCTTCCGAAGATGAGCTTGAAGCATTACAAGCTGTTAAGACAACAATCGGCGGATTTGAGAGTGCGTCCTATTGGTCGTCGAGCGAGATTGCGGCTGGTCGCTCTGGAGCATTTGCTGGACCCACCCAAGAGGCTTATCCAGTGCACTTCCCAGATGGCGGCTCAAACCTCTGGTACAAGTATCAGTTGTACCGCGTGCGACCGGTGCGAATGTTTACGCCAATCGGTTAACGGCTACGCCAACCCAACATTGAGCTATTTCTTGGGTTGCAGTGCTTCATTGATTCGAACAAACACATCTATAAATTCTTTCGGGTCAATGTCTGGTGCGCCAGCTGCCGTGAGTGTTGCAAGACCCAAGGGAAACGCCATGAATAAGCGCGCGATCAATTGAGGGTTGAGGTTCTTGTCGACCCGCCCATCAGCCATGGCTTGTTCCACAATCGCTTCTTATTGTTGCAACAGCGAAGACACTTGAGACTGCAATGGAGCCTTTGAGTCGTCGTCACGCCAGGCACTTCGCAATGCTTCCAACAAAATAAGTTGGGCCTCGGTCGACTCAGAATCGTTTCCTTGCCGCGGTGACAGTGTTGCGATCTTGATGAGCCAATGGCTTGCTTCAAAACCAGTGGCAGCACGAACTTTTTCAGTTGCGAGATAGTCGCTGTTCTTGTCATGTTGGAGCTGAAGAGCGAACTCGAGCGCCGCTTTGAATAGGACAGACTTATTATCAAACCAGTTGTAAATCGCACCAACAGTCATATCGGCACGTGCTGCAATGTCTACTAAACGAGCATGATCGTACCCGCGCTCTGCAATCTCGGCGATTGCGGCTCGAAGTAGATTTTCGCGACTAGCTACCGACCAGGGGCGACGATCTTTTCCGTCAATCCGGACGATATTGGTTGGCTCGTTCGACATCCCTTACATTCTGTCAGCAAATAAGTGATCTTGTTTACGCGGCGCCCTCGACCAGTTGCTCTAGCTTTTTCAAGTTACGTTTCCAAATGGCGCGCATCACTACCTTGCCGCCAACGAATGAACCGATAGAACCACCGAGCCACCACGGGAAAATCAATTCTTCCGCCCAGGTGAAACGAGTGCGGTTGCCGCCGTCTAGTGGTTCAAGTGTGAAGCGCCCTGTGCCTGTGACAACACCAACGTGGCGAACACCCATCACTTGCTGCGGAACCCACTCGGTGATCTCCATGCGATCGACAAGCTTGATTGGGCCCACTTTTGTGTCGCAGAAAAACGTTGTTCCCACATCGCGTGTTTGTTCTCCAATGAAGCGAATGGCAACCGCGTCGGCCATCCAGTCCACGTGGCGCTCCACTGGTTCGACCACTTGCCAAACCCGCTGTGGTGATGCCTGCAAATCGATGCTTACCCGAATCTTTCCCATGCCAAGAACCGTACTAGCGCGGTCTATCTGGTGCTTTGCCGTAGACGGTGATATGACGCACACTGTTGTCGTTAAATGGTTCGCGGGCATACGAACTCCACCGCTGTTCCACTTGCAACCCTGCCTTGTCTGCCATGGCGTCTATTTGTTCCACCGTGGCATATCGAACCACCCAAGTGCGGGCGGGGCCATTTCCAACCGATTCGCTGAAGGCCCCGCGCATCATTTGGTTGGCTTGGTCAATCGTTGCCTCGCTGAACACCGAACTCGCGCCCACAGTTCGCACAACGTGCGGGGCAACAGTTTGCGGAAGATGGTCGCTTGGCACGAAGCAATCCACGATGACGTGGGCGCCCGGCAACAGACGTTTTGCAGATTGCACCAAGCATTCCAATTGTTCGGGCTCGGTGAGCAAGTTGAAGAGCGTGTTGTATGCCAAGAGCACAACACCAAATTGTTCGTCGGGCATGTCGGCAACCATGTGGCCCAACAGCGTTTCAACTAAGTGCCCGTCTGGTTTTGCGCTTAGCGCAGCAAGCATGGCTGGCGACGAGTCGATACCCACTACACGCAGCCCACATTGCGCGAGGGGGACTGCAAGTCGGCCCGTGCCTACTCCCAATTCGAGCACGGAAGTGTGCTCGGCAAGCTGGCGCACAAACTCCACAACATCAACAACCGGATCAAGGTCGTGGTACCAGTCGTCGTAGACATCGGCGAAGACTTCGCCGTACTGGTTGTTCGAATACTCCACATCACCATTCTGGTGTGGGGGCTACCCTGAGGGGCATGGTTACCTACCTTGATCATGCGGCTTCAACGCCCATGCGCCACGAGGCGATTGAGGCAATGGCACCTTTCCTCGACAATTTGTATGCGAACCCATCGGGTTCGCACCGTTTTGCCCGCGAAGCGCGCAAAGCACTTGACGAGGCGCGCGATGTTGTGGCACAAACACTTGGTTGCCTGCCTGGAGAAGTGGTGTTCAACAGCGGCGGCACCGAGGGCGATAACGCAGCCATCTTGGGCGCAGTGCGCCGCCTTGGCGGTGTAGCAGTGTGCCCGGCAGCCGAGCACCACGCAGTTCTGCATTGTGTCGAGCATCTTGGCGGCGTAGTTGTTCGTGTGGACAATGTTGGTTCTGTAGATCTTCTCGACTTGCAACGCGTGCTTGAGGAAGCAACCGAAGACAAACCCGTCACTGTTGTTTCGGTGATGGCTGTGAATAACGAAGTGGGAACGATCACGCCAATGCGTGATGTCGCACGAATAGTTCGCAAGTATGCACCAAACGCAATTCTTCACACCGATGCGGTGCAAGCCGCTTGCTGGATTGACATGCGCGAGATCACTCCACTCGTAGATGTGCTTACGTTGTCGTCGCACAAATTTGGCGGCCCAAAGGGTGTGGGCGTGATGGTGTTAAAAACGGGGAAGCATTTAGAGCCACTCATTCTTGGTGGCGGCCAAGAGCGAGAACGCCGAAGCGGAACGCACAACGTGGCAGGCATTATTGCAACCGCAAAGGCACTTGAATTGACCGACTCGACACGCGTATCCGAATGCGAGCGTGTCACGGTGCTGCGCGATCGGCTGGTCGACGAAATCCGTGCAGCGCTCGATGGCGTTTTGGAAACAGTTCCGCGCCAGCATCGTGTTCCAGGTGCGGCTCATTTGTGTTTTTTGGGGCTAGAAAATGAAGCGCTGTTGTTCTTGCTCGACCAGGTGGATGTGTGTGCTTCCGCGGCATCGGCATGTGCCAGCGGCGCAATGGAGACCTCGCATGTGCTTGAGGCCATGGGGGTCGAACGCTCGTGGAGCAATGGCGCGCTCCGGCTCAGCCTTGGCCACACCACCACAAATGCCGATATAGATAAGGCTGTTTCGGCCATTGTCTCTGCAGTCAATCAATTGCGTCGTTAGCCTTTAGAGCATGAAAGTGCTTGTAGCCATGTCTGGTGGCGTCGATTCGTCGGTTGCTGCTGCCGAACTCAAAGACGCCGGGCACGAAGTGGTTGGAGTAACCATGCGCCTGTGGGGCGGCGAAAGCGACACGGGTTGTTGCTCGGTTTCCGATGTTGACGATGCGCGCCGTGTTGCGCAACAACTTGGTATCGATCACTTGGTATTCAACTTTTCCGATGACTTCAACAAGCACGTAGTCGACCCATACGTGCAGGCCCATGTGGACGGGCTCACCCCAAACCCATGTATCGAATGCAACCGCCATCTCAAGTTCGATCGGCTAAGCGAGCGCGCTCGGCTGCTTGGCTTCGATGCGGTTGCAACTGGGCATCATGCACGCATTGAAAAAGACGACGAAGGAACACTTCGCCTTGCGCGCGGCGCCGACGATGCCAAAGACCAGAGTTATGTAGTGCACATGCTTGATCAAAACGAGCTGGAATACACCATGTTTCCGGTTGGGCATTTAACAAAAGCGCAAGTGCGCGACAGGGCAGTCGAGTTGGGCTTGCGCACTGCCACCAAACCCGACAGTCAAGATGTTTGTTTCATCAGCAAGACAGGCGGCCGCGAAACCTTTTTGGGCAATCGCATCCCGTTTCGCCCAGCGCGCGTTGTAAACGAAGACGGAAGCGAAGCGGGTTCGGTAGAGGCTCTCGAACTGGTCACTATTGGTCAGCGCAAAGGCCTTGGCTTGCCAGGCGGCGGGCCAAAGCAATACGTGGTCGATGTTGATACACCCAACGCACGCATCACGGTGGGCGACGAATCCAAGCTGTTCTGCCAGTCGGTTGTAGTTAACGACATCGTGTGGTCGAGTGAAACCGATGTCGAGCGATTGCGTGTAAACAACGACGTGCTGGTGCAGTCCAGCGCCCACGGGGTGGCATTGCCCGCCACGGTGGAAGTCTTAACAGAATCTGAAATCCGTCTGA
>CAMDJX010000103.1 GCA_945900735.1 Acidimicrobium ferrooxidans DSM 10331
GCAGTTGCGGCACAACACGAATTACGTTCGCGCGGGAAAGAGTATGGAGCAGTAGCCGTACTACATGCGCAGCGTGTTGTTGCTCGCACATCTGAAGCAGCGCGCAATGGCGTATTGGTGGGAATGCGCAGGCGCGAAGCCCAGGCTGCATGCCCGCAATTGCACATTGCACCCAGCAACCCAGAGCGTGATCGTTTGATGTTTGAGCCTGTGGTGCAATCGGTGGCGCAGTTGGTGCCACTTGTTGAAGTGAGCACCCCTGGCATCATTGTGTTGGCCACGCGTGGCCCCTCAAGATATGTCGGCGGCGACACAGCGCTTGCACAGCGGCTGAACGCAATGGTGGAACATGTTCTTGTCGGCATGGGCAATGCCGGTGTCGCTTCATTCGGTGTGGGTGTGGCCGATGGTCGTCTTGCGGCACACGTAGCGGCGCGCCACGCAGCAACTATTGGCGGCTGGCATGTGGTGGATGTCGGCGCTAGTCAGCAATGCTTATCGCAATTGCCGGTTGCAGTGCTTGCCGACTTTGCAGAGATTGATCGGAGCGTGGTTTCGCTAATGCAGCGTTTAGGCATTGCGCATCTTGCCGACATAGCTGCAGTGCAACTCTCTGTGCTCACCGGGCGCTTTGGCCCTGTGGGCGAAGAGTTGCATCGTTTGGCTCGCGGTATCGATCGCCATCCACCGGTCACTGTTGCGCCGCCGCCAGATCGCGCAAGTGTGCACCGATTTGAATTGCCAGTCGAGGACATCAACACCGTTGTTTTTGCTGTGCGCGTTGTCGCCGACGAGCTTGCTGCGCACCTCGGTGCTCATGGCGCAAGCTGCGTTCGGTTGCACGTTTGTCTGCAAACCGATCACGGCGAGCAAAGTGAACGAGTGTGGTATCAACCGGAAGGCCTCACTGCCGCTGCAATGGCCGAGCGGGTTCGGTGGCAGATGGAGGCCTGGGTGGCTACGCGAGGGGTAACCAGCGGAGTGGTGCTGGTGCGGCTTTCTCCAGTGGGGGTAAGGGCCAGAGAGGGGCGGCAGTTGGGTTTGTGGGGCGGCAGTTCCGAGGCCGACGAGTGGGCGGCGCGGGCCGTAGAGCGCCTGGCGGCGTTGCTTGGCCCACACTCGGTACACGTTGCCGAATGGAAAGGTGGCCGTGATGCCGGCGAAGTTTTTGTTCTTGCGCCAACAGCAGTGATTGACATGCAGCGACGAAGTGAATCTGTTGTAACCAACGAACAACAGTGGAGTGGTGCACTGCCAACACCATCACCTTCATTGATTTACGCCGAACCGTTGCCTGCAATGGTTGTTGATGCCGAAAATAATGTGTTGCGTGTAAATGGACGACACGAATTAAGCGCGCCACCGGCTTGCGTTGTTGTTGGTCAGCATCGGTACAGCGTTGTTTCGTGGGCCGGGCCGTGGCCTGTTGAAGAGTGCTGGTGGGATCCACTGCGCCACCGCCGACTTGTGCGAATACAACTTGTTTTACAGGGGATTGTCACTGGCGGCCCGCAAGCGGTCTTACTGGCATTGGAACACGGCGAATGGTGGGTGTTAGGAAAATTTGGGTGAATTATTTTTACATACTGCCAGTAGATTTATGCCGCCATGAATCTTCGGATGAAAAAGTCTGACTCGCAAATAGTGCAGGATCTCTTTTCACATTTTTCGGCCGCGATTCCGTGCGACATTCGCGAACGCGAATCGATTGCAAAGTTTTTGGAAATTGTTCCGACACTGACTTCGCCATTCGACGAACATGCCGACCCAACGCACATCACTGGCTCGGCCATCGTGATTGGTAAGCGCGGTGTGGTGTTGCATTTACACAAACGTCTCAACTTGTGGTTGCAGCCAGGCGGTCATATCGACACCGACGAAACACCTGCCGAAGGTGCGCTACGCGAGGCAAGGGAAGAAACGGGGCTCGATGTCAGCCATCCCTCAAGCGGCCCGTGGCTCATGCACCTCGACGTGCATGCCGGCCCTCGGGGCCACACCCACCTTGACTTGCGCTACCTGTTGACGGCACCCGATGACGACCCATCGCCAGGGCCAGACGAAAGCCAGGAAGTGGCATGGTTTGGCTGGGATGAAGCCATAGAGATGGCGGATATTGGCCTTGCAGGCGCATTGAGGGCGGCCCGACGCCTGGCTTAGCCCACGTTAATACGAACATATGTTCGCTACCCTACGGTGGGTGGAAAGTAATACCAAACAGGCAGATGTTCCCTACGCAGAGTTGCACTGCCGATCGAACTTTTCGTTTCTGCAAGGCGCGTCGCACCCAGAGCAGTTAGTAGAGCAAGCACTTGCAGTCGGGTTGCGTGCACTTGCACTAACCGATCGCAACGGGTTGTACGGCATCGTGCGTTTTTCGGAAGCCGCACGAGCGCTTGGTTTGCCAACAGTGTTCGGTGCAGAGTTGCAGTGCGGTACCGCTGGTGATGTGGTGGTGATTGCTCGCAACCCAGTTGGTTATTCGCAGTTGTCGTCCGCAATTAGTTCCGGACAGTTAGCAGGCAGCAAAGAGCACCCCGTATTTGGCGTAGAGCAACTCAGTGATTTTTGTGTCGGCAATTGGTGGGTGCTTACGGGTGGGCGAAGCGGGCTGGTGTCGCGTGCGCTTGTGGAGGAGGGGCCGGCGGCGGCAGAACGGCAGTTGCAACGGCTCATTTCTTCGTTTGGGCGTCACAACGTTGTTGTCGAGCTGTGGGATCACGGCGACCCACTCGACTCGGTTCGCAACGATGCACTTGTTGGTTTGGCGCACCGCAACAATTTGTTCTGCGTAGCAACTAACGATGTGTTGTACGCAACGCCCGCGCATCATCGACTAGCCACGGCCGTTGCGGCAGTGCGCAATCGTTCCAGCCTTGACGACGTGGACATGATGTTGCCGCCTGCGGCCACTGCGTATCTGCGCAGCGGGGCCGAACAGCGCAGACGATTTGGTCGATACCCGGGCGTTGTCGAGCGGTCTGCACAACTGGCTCAAGACGCCGCATTCGACTTGCGATTGGTGGCGCCGCGGCTGCCACCATTTCCGTGCCCCGATGGAATGGATGAAATGTCGTACTTGCGTCAACTGGTGCAGGCGGGGGCCACTCGCCGTTACGGAGCACGACCATCGGACGAAAACGAAGACTTATCGCTGCGGGCTCGAGCATGGAAAGTAATCGAGCACGAGTTGAGCGTTATTGCAACGCTTGGTTTTGCTGGGTACTTCCTCGTGGTGTGGGACATCGTGCAGTTTTGTCAGCGGTCCAATATTTACTGTCAGGGCCGCGGTAGCGCAGCAAATAGCGCAGTGTGTTACTCGCTTGACATCACACGTGCCGACGCTGTTTCGCTTGGTTTACTTTTCGAGCGGTTTCTTTCACCAGAACGAGATGGCCCGCCAGATATCGATATTGATATTGAGAGTGGTCGTCGCGAAGAGGTCATTCAGTACGTTTATCAAAGACACGGCCGGCACCATGCGGCACAAGTTGCAAACGTGATTACGTATCGAGCCCGTTCAGCCGTGCGAGACATGGCTCGTGCGCTTGGTTTTGCGCCCGGTCAACAAGACGCGTGGAGCAAACAAGTTGAAGCATGGGGCGCCCTTGATGCCGGAACAGTTAGTAACGATCACAGCATTCCCCAGTCGGTACTTGCGCTTGCGCAACAGGTGCAAGACGCACCACGCCATCTGGGCATTCACTCGGGTGGCATGGTTATGTGCGATCGACCAGTGACGGAAGTGTGCCCAGTCGAATGGGGGCGCATGGAGGGTAGAAGTGTGTTGCAGTGGGATAAAGACGACTGCGCGGCGGCCGGCTTAGTTAAGTTCGATTTGCTTGGTCTTGGAATGTTGACGGCACTGCATAAAGCAGTCGACTTGATTGCCGAGTTTCGTGGCGTGCAACTAGATCTGGCATCCATCCCGCAATCCGACGAGGTGTACGCCATGTTGTGTCGCGCAGACACGGTTGGCGTTTTCCAAATCGAATCACGCGCCCAGATGGCCACTTTGCCACGGCTGAAGCCGCGCCGGTTTTACGACCTTGTTGTGGAGGTTGCGCTCATTCGGCCAGGGCCCATTCAGGGTGGTTCGGTGCATCCGTACATTCGTCGGCGCAATGGGCAAGAACCCATCACGTACCTGCATCCGCTACTTGAAAATGCGTTAGGAAAAACGCTGGGTGTCCCTTTGTTCCAGGAGCAACTGATGCAGATGGCTATTGACGTTGCCGGTTTTACGCCGGCCGAAGCAGACGAACTTCGCCAAGCAATGGGTTC
>CAMDJX010000104.1 GCA_945900735.1 Acidimicrobium ferrooxidans DSM 10331
GCACCGAGTAGTGCCATCGAGCGGGCCGTTTCTGGAAACCATTGATCCCAGCAAATACCAACGCCGATTACCCCATGCATTGTCTCCCATACTCGGAAACCTGTATCACCCGGGCTGAAGTAATACTTTTCGGTATAGCCAGGCCCATCGGGAATGTGGCTCTTGCGATATATACCAAGCATCGAACCGTCTGCATCAACAATGGCAACCGTGTTGAACAGCACATTGTTGGAGCGTTCAAACACACTGATTGGCAGTACCACCGAAAGTTCTTGGGCAACTTGTTGAAAGTGGGCAATTGTTGGATGACCGTCGATGGGCCGCGCACGCTCCAAATCCTCGACGCGCTGGTCTTTGCAGAAGTAATGACTTTCAAACAATTCTGGAATCAAAATGATTTGCGCACCTTGCTTGGCCGCCGCACGCACTAGACGCTCGGCGGTCGCAACATTTTTGGCCACATCATCGGCCATCGACATTTGAATCGCGGCAACCGTCATTGTTGTCATGTCACGCCCTTCTATCGACTTGTTGTCAGCCCAGCGCGGCAGTAATTGCAGCAATTACTTCGGGGGCGTTTGGTTCGGTCTTCGGGTGGAACCGAGCAACAACCTTGCCGCTGCGATCTACAACGAACTTCTCAAAGTTCCAGCGGATGTCGCCTGCGTAGCCTTCTGCGTCCTGCGCATCGACCAATGCGCTGTACAACGGGTGTCGCGCATCTCCATTGACGTCAACTTTTTCGCTCATTGGGAAATCTATTCCGTATGTCGTCGAGCAAAATTCCTCGATTTCGGAGGCCGTGCCTGGCTCCTGGCCCATGAACTGATTGCACGGAACCCCAATCACGGTAAATCCCTTTGCCGACAAGTCGGTTTGCAGAGCTTGCAGTGCCGTGTACTGCGGCGTGAGCCCACATTTTGATGCCACATTCACTACGAGTGCAACTTTCCCTTGCGCGTCAGAAAGCGGGCTACCCGAACCCGATAGTCGAGAAATTGGTGTTTCATAGATTGACATTGTGCGCTCCTTGGCATCGTGCGGCGCGATTGCGCTTCGGGTTTGATGGTAACGGAATGCAGACCACCTGCTACACAAGATGCATGGCAAATAGCTTTGACGCGTCGTACTACAAGCGCTTTTACTCCAGCACCCCGGTGCATAGCCGTAAGAAAGTTGCCTTGCTTGCAGATACCGTGCACAACATGTGCGCATGGTGGGACGTTCCCGTTCGGTCTGTTCTCGATGTTGGAGCCGGGCTTGGATACTGGCGCGATTGGTACGCAACAAACCATCCCAAGGTTCGTCGTATGTCTGTAGATATCAGCGAGCATGCCTGTGAGAAGTACGACCACGAACAACGAGATATCGCGAAGTGGGCGCCCGAACGCAAATTCGATCTTGTTGTTTGCCATGGAGTGCTGCAATACCCAACAGCCAAAGATGCCGACGCGGCAATCAAAAACTTGGCTAAGGCAACACGAAATGTTTTGTACCTAGAGGTTCCTACCGCTTCAGACTTACGCAATGTTGTTGACAAAAAGGCGACAGACCTCAATGTCCATGCGCGAAGCGGTGATTGGTATCGAAAGCGACTAGAGAAATACTTCGTGCAAGCCGGCGCTGGCTTGTGGGTAGCGCGTTCGAGTGATGCTCTGCTCTATGAATTAGAGCGCACGAAAAAGTAGCAAACGTTATTTACGCTTGTTGATAGCAGCCCACACTCCAGTGGTGCACGCAGCGGCAAGCAAGGCCTTGATCACGTCGCCAACCAGAAACGGAGCAACGCCCAATGCAATGGCGTTGGTCTCGCCAGTTGCAAATCCGATATTGAGATACGTCGTTAGCCAGGCTGCGCCACAGGTGTAAATCAACGTTGAACCCAACAACATGGCTGGGAGCGATGTGGCGAAATTGCGGTCTTGCTTCTTTTCAGCAAGGTATCCGATTGCTCCTGCAGCAAGGATGAACCCGACGAGGTACCCAAGCGTTGCGCCAGTGCCAGACGTCCAACCGCCCGCGCCACCCGAGTAAAACGGCAAACCAGTTAGGCCAGCCATCCAGTAGACCAATTGGCTCAATGCTCCACGACGCATTCCAAGCACGGCACCCGACAACAAGACAGCGAATGTCTGGCCAGTAAGTGGAACTGGGGTGAACCCAAGTTGAATTTCGATCTGCGCGGCAGCCGCAGTAAGCAATGCAAAGCCCACGACGAGCAGCACGTCACGGACGATCGCACGTACCCGTGTGGTTGGTTGTGTAATCAAATCTGCAAGAACTCGCTGTGGCGCAATAGTCAGTGAAGTTGTCATAGCCAGCAACGATAGTTCCAACACCGTCGGAAAATGCCATTTAATGCCTAGCCTTTATCCATGGAACTAGGCGTCGGCGAAGCATTTGCGCTGGCCAATAATGCCGCCGCCACAATCCGCGGTGCGTTCGGGTGCGATCACGAGGTACTCGTGGTGCTTGGTTCTGGTTGGGCCGAATCGGTGCCCACACTCGAGGCACTCTCCTCTGCACCCGTGCAGACCATGGACGTTGGTGATATCCCCGGCTTTAAGAAGCCAACGGCGCTGGGTCACGGCGGAGCCTTGAAGTCAATATCTATTGGTGGCACGTCGGTGCTTTTACTGACCGGACGAACACACTTATATGAAGGTCGCGGAGTGCACGCCGTTGTGCACGGAGTACGAACTGCGTATGCACTTGGCTGCCGCACTGTTGTACTAACCAACGGTGCTGGATGCCTGCGCACCGAATGGCCTGTAGGTACACCCGTTGTCATTTGCGATCACATCAATCTCACCGCACACTCTCCGCTTACTGGAGACAATGCACCAGCACCTCTTGCCGGCCGGTTCGTCGACTTAACCGATGCATATAACGAATCGTTGCGTGCACTCGTTCGTTCCGTCGAACCAGGAATACATGAAGCCGTGTATTTAGGGCTGCATGGTCCACACTTTGAAACACCAGCCGAAATTCGGATGGCGGCAACTTTCGGGGCCGACATGGTTGGAATGTCGACTGTGCTTGAAACAATTGCTGCCCGGCATTTAGGCATGAATGTGTTGGCACTCTCACTTGCCACCAATCTTGCATCTGGTCTGAGTGGCAACAAGTTGTCTGGCGAAGAAGTCATCCAAGTTGGCAAGGATTCATCAGAAAAAGTTGGCGACCTGTTAAGCCGAATACTGATTGCATTCGACCAGCGAAAGAGCGAGATAGTTTCATGAGCAACGACATGCTCGCCATCATCAATGCTCGCGTAGTCACAGTTGATGAACAAGGAACCGTCATCAATAGCGGCACGATCGTTGTGGACGAAAACGGACTTATCAGCAAAATTACCGACGGCGCCATAAGCCACACATCAGAAACGGTTATCGATGCACGCGGGGCAATCGTGATGCCCGGACTTGTTAATGCCCATGCTCACCTCGGCATGACATTGTTCCGTGGGCTTGGCGACGACATGAATCTGGAAGATTTCCTCTCGCGCCTCATGCCCGCAGAAATTCGAATGCTCAATCATGATGCCGTCGTGGCCGGTACCGAACTTGGCGCTCTCGAATCCCTCTTAGGCGGCATCACCACAACACTCGACATGTACTACTTGCCAGAAGCTGCGCAAGAAGTTGCACAACGAAGCGGGCTGCGCATCTTCTCCGCGCCCAATTTGCTGGAGGGAGACGGCCCAGAGCCGTTGCCGTTTGATGCACGCATGGAATGGGCGGAGCAATGGCTCATTGAGGCCAGTGCAACTGGCAACGATTCGCTGAACTGGTTGGCCCCACACAGCACGTATCTGCTTGGCGAAGAGCACCTACTTCGTATTGCCACCCTGGCCGAAAAATACAACGCCCACATCCATGTTCACGCAGCAGAGTCATTTGGCGAAATGCAACTTGTTGCCAATCGACATAGCGGTCGCACACCAATTCAAGTACTTGCCGACACCGATTTGCTGACCGATGCAGTGCTTGCGCACGGCGTGCACTTAACCGATGAAGACATCGAGCTCATTGTCGAGCACGGCGCATCAGTCACACATTGCCCAGCCAGTAACCAAAAACTTGCAAGTGGCACTGCCCGCATTATTGATTTGCACGCTGCGGGAGTCAATGTTGCCCTCGGCACAGATGGCCCTGCATCGGGCAACGACTTAGACCTTTGGCTCGCAATGCGCCTCGCGGGTTACGCCCAAAAGAA
>CAMDJX010000105.1 GCA_945900735.1 Acidimicrobium ferrooxidans DSM 10331
GCAACAATTGCCTTTCGCTTAGGCGGGGGAACAGGCGGAGTATGGGCGCAATCCGAAATACCAATGGGCAGAGGGCTTGGGTTTAGCGGAGCGGCAAGGGTGGCAGGCGTTGTACTTGCTCACATTCAGCGAAATGGCGCAGATGCATCATTGACGGGCGCGGCGCGCAGCAAGTTGCTACAACAGAGCACCGAGTTGGAAGGACACCCCGACAACGTGGCGGCTTCGCTGGTCGGTGGCGTAACTGCAAGCGCATCTGGCGAAGTCGTGAAGTTTCCTTGCGCGCTGGAACCGTCGATAATTGCTTGGGTTCCAGAAATACAAACCAGCACCGAGAAATCTAGAACTACGTTGTCGTCAACTATCTCGCTGGCCGATGCCGTTGTAAACATTGGGCACACAGCACTGTTGCTGGGCGCACTTGCAACGGGAGACATATCAATTCTGCGCGTTGCAACCACGGAACGCATTCATCAAGACATTCGTCTTGCCAATGCACCAACATCACATGAAGCGCTGAAGGCAGCGCTCGGTACAAGCGCGTGGTGCGCATGGCTGTCGGGTTCGGGCCCAACGGTTGCAGTTATGTGCGACCAAGCCGATGCCAAAGTTATTGCTGCTGCGTTACCAAGTTCGGGAGCAACAAAGATTCTTTCCATTGATAAACACGGCGCGGTGGTACTTACCCGCAAATAGTTAATTTACAGGTTGGGGTCTACAAGCACTCGGCCTTGCATCTGTCCAGCAAGAATTTTGTCCAATTGCGATGGAAGATCGTTCAGACCGATTATTTCTGGCACTTCGGTGTCGAGCCACTGTGGTCGCAAATCTGTATCGATTCGCTGCCACAAAGATCGACGCAGCGGCATCGGTGTCTGCACACTGTCGATGCCGAGCAGGCTTATGTTTCGCAAAATGAATGGAAGCACGGTTGTGTTTAATCCGCTGCCACCCGTAAGGCCGCTGGCTGCAACTGCAGCGCCGTATTTAAGTGTTCGCAGTACGTAAGCCAGGGTTGTGCCACCAACGCAATCGACCGCGCCCGCCCAACGCTCGCTTTCTAATGGTTTTGGATGCTCTGCTGAGGTTTCTGCTCGATCAATCACACTGGAGGCGCCAATGCCCTTCAGCCAGTCGGCAGAAGATGCTTTGCCGGTGGAAGCAACTACTTCGTACCCGCGTGTCGCAAGCATGCCTACAGCAACCGAACCAACGCCGCCGGTTGCGCCCGTAACAAGCACGGGGCCATCACCTGGCCGAAGCCCGGCACGTTCCAATGCATCAACCGACTCGGCCGCAGTAAATCCAGCAGTTCCAATCATCATTGCGGTTTTGCTGGTCATGTTCTGTGGCATCGCAACCAACCAGTCGGCTGGGATGCGTGCAAATTGGCTATAGCCGCCGTGATGAGACACCCCGATGTCGTTGCCATGGGCGATCACATGGCAACCAACAGGAAAATCGGCGTTCGCGGATTGCACAACTTCTCCTACAAGGTCTACACCGCAAATCAGCGGGTCGATGCGAGCAATGCGTCCCTTTTCAGAAGATGCGAGCCCATCTTTGTAGTTGATGCACGAGTACTCAACTGCGAGGAGTACGTCTCCCGTACCGAGTGATTCGATAGCTACATCTGAAATCGACCTTGTCCATACGTCGTTTACTTTTCCAACGGTGAATGCACGACTACTTGTTGGGGTTGTCATGCCCAAGACAATAGTTCGTTCGTACCCTGTGACACCCCGTAGGCATGCTTCCTATGTGTGCAATTCACGTACACATGTCATCCAAGAACCGAAATAAACGCCTACAGCCAGACACAACAGGGAGACCAATATGAACCAGCCAAACCGAACCATCACCATCAGTCCACAGAGCCCGTTGGTCATCAGTTGCGACACCTGCGTCATGCGCAGCACCACTGCTTGCGACGACTGCCTCGTCACCCACATGTGCGGCGATGCACAGCAAACTGCCGTAGTTTTCAACTTCGAGGAGCAGCGAGCACTCAGGTTGCTCGCAAATGCCGGAATGGTGCCTACGCTTCGGCACCGTGCCGTTAGCTAAAAATCCAACGCTTCCAGAAGGCTTCATCGATGCCTATACGGCCGATGTGCTGAAGGTGGGAAGGGCGAGTGGTCTCGATCAGGTTGGCGTTGCGCCGGCTGAAGTCATGACGCAAGCACGTGTGGCATTAATCGAACGCAAGTCCCGTGGTCTGCACGACACCATGGAGTTCACCTATCGCAACCCAGAGCGATCAACCGACCCGAGCATGGCACTGCAAGATGCGAAAGCCATGATCGTTGGGGCGTATTCGTATGCACAACCTATGTCGCAAGCCTCCAACGTGCTTAGCGCGCGCGTTGCTCGTTACGCACAACGTGACTACTACGCAGAATTGAAACTTGGACTCAACGCCATGCGCGACAAACTTCGCGACGAAGGTTGGAAGGCCATGGTGTTCGCCGACGACAATTCGTTGGTCGACCGCGGTGCGGCGCACTTGGCAGGGCTGGGGTGGTTTGGTAAGAACGCCAATCTTTTGTTGAAGGGGCACGGAAGTTTCTTTGTGCTCGGCAGTGTCGTGACGAATGCGCCGTTGCGAATTGCAACCACACAAGTGGATGATGGCTGCGGGGCGTGTAAGCGTTGTATCGATGCTTGCCCAACTGGGGCCATTGTCGAGAATGGGGTAGTCGACGCCTCGAAGTGTCTGGCCTGGTTAATTCAGAAACCCGGAGTTTTTGACAGGCGATACCGAGTTGCGCTTGCAGACCGTATTTATGGATGCGACGACTGCCAAGAAGTTTGTCCGCCTACCCAGCGCCTGAGTATCACGAAGAAACAGAATGCAGAACTTCGACAGTGGGTGTCCGTCATTCAATTGCTCGACATGGACGATGCTGCGCTCTTGAGCAACTTCAAACATTGGTACATCACCGATCGCGACCCAACATGGGTGAGGCGCAACGCTCTCATTAACTTAGGCAACATCGGGGATGGCTCGGATCCAGATGTCCAAGAAGTAATCGTTCGATATCTCAACCACCCACAACCGGTGCTGCGTGCACATGCGGTCTGGGCTGCCGCTCGACTAAACCTTCGACACCTCATCAATTTTGCGGATAATGATCCACTCGTGGCAGACGAATTGCGGTCGCTACCAGATCCTCGCTGACATGCCTGCCAGTATTGGTGCATCGTTATGAAGCATCTATTGGTCACCAATGATTTCCCGCCCAAAATCGGTGGCATTCAAAACTTGCTATGGGAATGGTGGCGTCGTCTGCCTCCCGATTCGTTTGCTGTGCTCACGTCACCCCATGCCGGTAGCGAGCAGTTCGATGCCGAGCAGCCTTTCGAAATCCGCCGCACTCGTGAACCAGTGTTATTGCCGCACCCATGGATGGTGCACCGCATCAATCAAATGGCTAAAGAGGTTGGCGCTGAAATGGTCGTGCTCGATCCTGCAGTGCCGTTGGGCATTGTTGGCCGATCGTTGCAATTGCCGTACATGGTGGTGTTGCATGGGGCCGAAGTAACAGTTCCGGGCAGGTTGCCGCTATCAAGATTCGTTCTGAGCAGAGTGTTGTCTGGCGCAACTCACATCATCGCCGCTGGGGGCTACCCGGCTGCTGAAGCGAAGCACGTTGGTGGTGATGCCTTGCCGATAACGGTCATACCTCCTGGTGTCGACACCGTACGCTTTGCTCCGCTTTCGGAAAGTGAAAGAAGAAGTGCCCGCGAAGAATTCGGTGTTGCGCAAGATTCCGACCTGGTTGTTGGTCTCAGCAGGCTTGTGCCCCGAAAAGGTTTCGACACGTTGATCAAAGCGGCGTCGATTGCGGCAGCTCATCGGCCCAAGTTGCAGGTGCTTATTGGCGGCACTGGCCGTGATGGCGACCGCTTAAACAAATTGATTCGGTCAACGCGTGCACCAGTGAAACTGATCGGTCGTGTTTCGGATGAAGCGTTGCCTCGCTTCTATGGATGCGCAGATGCATCTGCCATGTTGTGTCGTTCTCGATGGGGCGGTTTGGAACAAGAAGGTTTCGGCATTGTGTTCTCTGAAGCCGCCGCATGCGGAGTGCCACAAATCGCTGGTGACAGCGGCGGGGCAGCGGAGGCCGTCGTCGATGGCGTTACCGGAATTGTGGTGAGCAATCCGGAATCGGTTGATGAAGTCGTTGTTGCACTCAATCAGTT
>CAMDJX010000106.1 GCA_945900735.1 Acidimicrobium ferrooxidans DSM 10331
AGCGCACAATTGCGCACATTGGCCAAGATCACTGGAACCAACCGACCCAAGCGACGCAACAACAGGCGTTAAACCCCTGTTGTACATTTCGACAAGTTGCTCGACAACATGAGGCGATACGGCCGAGTTGCCGTTGCACAAGTTTGCAACGCGAATCCCAAGTGCACGACGGCTCACAGAATCCGCAAGGGGCTCCCCAATACCGATCATTCGACCCTCTATCACTGATCTTTCAAAATCTGCAGTAGATCCGCGCTCAAGTGCCATTGACACGTTGGCCCCCAAGCCAACATTCAGGCCGTAGACGGCAGATGTTCCGTCCAGATGTTCATCAGCAATTTTTCGCGATTCGGCAATCCTCTTAACTGCCGATGGAGTCACTTCAATTTGCGTGTCCAAACTTCCCAACGCAATTAATTCTCCAAGTACGAGCGGCTTGTCGCCAACAACTATTTTCATGAGTAGCGCAACCTCTGGCCGACACCCATTTTCTTGGCCTTTTCAAGCATGGTGTGACCTAGCGCAATGTCGGAAAGTGACAGCCCGCGATGCCAAAGCAACGTTGTCTCATCGTCGGATTCTCGCCCGGTTTTTTTGCCGACAACAATCTCGCAAAGCTCTCCATGCAAACTTGTCTCGTTCAACAGCCCAGCATCAACGTGCGCGCGAAGCGAACCAAATTTGCCGCTCTTGCACTGCCCCCAATCATCAACCACCACTTTGTCCATATCGGACAGCAAATCAATCTCTACAGCGCTCATTGTCCCGTACGGCACGATAAATGCACCACGGCCAATCCACTTCGTCTGCAACATGGCCTCAGGCGCAGGTAATCGGGACGCCTCTACAACGATGTCGGCGCCTCGAACACAACTTCCCCAATCGGTCGTTACTCGCACAGGTTTACCGAGATCGTTGGAGAGTTTTTGTGCAAATGCATCGCGGCTTTCTGGACGGAGCGAATGCACCCGAATTTCATCAAAGTTAAATAAGTGATCAAGCAGCCGTACGTTCCAATACGCAGTCCCCCGTGCGCCAATGTGCCCCAAAACTTTGGAGCCCTTGCGCGCAAGAAGCTTTGCGCCAATAGCAGTGATTGCGCCAGTGCGCATATCTGTAAGGAACGATGCGTCGATAACTGCTTTGGGCATGCCCGTTCGGCGGTCCATCAAATTGAGCAGAGCCAACTCGCTGGGAAGTCCGCTCAAGTAGTTGTCGACGAAGTCCCCCACTACCTTGACACCAGCCAAGTCAATTGATCCACCAAGTGATCCGCGCAACACGTTGAAGTGACCTTGCGAGACGCCCGGCTCCAGATGGACTCGGGGTTCGATAACTGCTTCGCCCAATCCCTGCAGGCGAAGGCCTTCTTCAACCGATTCAAGGATCTCGTCGTTGCTTAATGAAAGCTTTTGCACATCGATTCGACTGAGATAGTCAATCCATGTTTCAGGAATTTCTTCGTTGCTCATTTCAACCAATCCGATAGTCGTCTACGCGACTGGTCATTGCCTGTAAGACATCGGGCAATGGACGCACACCGATGCCAACCGTGTTCGGTACATCGATGTATCCATCTTTCAACACGAATGGTTCGGTTACATCCTGCACGAAATAGCGATCGGACGCGCTGGTGTCGCCCGGAAGCGTAAAGCCGGGCAGCGCAGCAAGCGCAAGATTTGCAGCGCGACCAATGCCGGTTTCTAACATTCCGCCACACCACACCGGCACCCCGCGCGAATAACAAAGATCGTGAATGCGCTTCGACTCCATATAACCGCCTACGCGACCAGGCTTGATGTTGATGATTGCGCATGCGCCGATATCAAGTGCACCGCGCGCGACGTCGTACGAAGTAATCGATTCGTCCAAACAAACAGGCGTTGCAATGCGCTTACTCAACTCCACGTGCCCAACAATGTCTTCCTCCGCAAGCGGCTGCTCGATCAACAACAAATTGAATTCGTCCAACTTTGCCAAGTGCGCCGCATCATCGATGGTGTATGCCGCGTTGGCATCTACCTGTAGCAACATTTCATCACCAAACGCCTGGCGCACAGCCCGAACTCGATCAATGTCAAACCCAGGTTCAATTTTTAGTTTGATCCGCACGTATCCATCTTTTCGGTAGCCCTCAACCACGCCGAGCAACGTGTCGATGTCGGGCTGGATACCAACCGACACGCCAGATGCAACCTTCGTTTGTGTTGCACCTAGGAAGCCAGCCAAAGACAAACGAGTGCAACGCAGTTGATAGTCCAAAAGCGCAGCCTCCACAGCAGCCTTGGCCATGAAGTTGCCCCGAATGCTGGCGGCGGCAACCACAAACTCGTGAGCGGTGATGTTGGGTGTTACCAGCGGAATGAGATACCGCTTGATTACTTCCTCGCAACCATCAACGTATTCGGACGAATACAGCGGTGCGGCCATTGCAACGCATTCGCCCCAACCCTCTTCGTCGTCGCCAATTACATGGACATACAACAGGTCGCGGTCTACCTCGGTGCCAAACGAAGTTCTGAACGGCGAAACCAGGTTGATGTGGGCCCGAACAATTTCGATGCGCTTGATACTCATTGCGCACCATCCTTATTGCTGCGCAGTACGTAGCAATAATCCTCGTCCAAGCCCACCACGCTTAAGCCATTTTTCTTGGCCGCTTCGAATGCGGCTCGTTGCCGCTCGCGCCAGTTGGCGGCCTGCGCCGTGTCTGTTTTGCGGAGTAATTCGATATCTGCTGGGGTGGCGATAAGGACGTCGTTGCGGTTTGATTGGACGAACGTGGATGCCAACGGGGCAGCTCTGTCTGCGATATCCCATCGCACCAGTAATCTGTCGCTTTGTTCACCCGCGTTGATGCCGTCGTCTAACTGACCATAAAAGTTCTGGTGATATCCCAAAACTTGAGTGCCCAATTTGACGATATTGAACCAGGCATTTCTTCGCACAAGTGGATCAAACGTCCACGTCACAGTGGCGAATTCGTGTTGTCTTGCCCAAGAAAACTGATGCAACTTGAGCGCATAACCAATGCCGCCATTTGCAGCGGTAGCAACCACGCCAGCCGCGTGTGAATGCAGATTGGGCTTGTTCTGGCCGGCAAGCGGAAGCCCCACAAGCGCGAACGCCGCCCCAACCGGCCGCCCATCGCGCCATGCAATTGCGCCATAAGCACCATTGTGCAAAGCAGCGACCATGATTTCGGGCGAAACCATAGCTTTTACCGACCACACTTCGTCAAAAATCGTGGAGATCAGGGCGGCGTCAGCGGGCGTGGTGGCTACCTCGATTGACAATCCAGCGATCTCTCGGGGCCCAGCAGCTGTTGACATTGGTTGAAACTCTACCGATCAGCCAAGATAGAGGCATGACAGTCACCGTAACCATCGTCGATCACCCAGTAGCAGCAGAAGCACTCACCCACCTGCGCGACGAGAATTCGTCCAACCAGTTCTTCCGCGCAGAGATGCGCAGACTGTCGTTGATCGTCATCGCTGAAGCAACACGCTCGGTGCCAACTCGAAAAGTTCGGGTGACAACGCCACTCGCAGAAACCGATGGCATCAAAATTGCTCAGCGACCAATCCTCGTGCCAATTCTTCGTGCTGGTCTCGGCATGCTTCCCGCAGCAATGGAGCTGCTGCCCGATGCAGACATTGCGGTCGTCGGCGTGCAACGCGACGAAGTTACTCACGAGCCAAGTGAATACGTTGCAAAACTTCCGGCAAGGCTTGACGGTCGACATTGCATCGTGCTCGATCCGATGCTTGCGACCGGTGGCTCTCTGGAATACGGGTGCAAATTGCTTGCAGCGCGCGGCGCACCAGAACCCCTCACCATTGCTTGTGTGCTTGCGGCACCAGAGGGAATTGCTTACTTAGAAAAGTCGGGAATGAATCTGCATATCGTCACCGCATCAGTCGACGAACGGCTGAACGAACACGCATTCATAGTTCCTGGCCTTGGCGATGCAGGCGATCGCCAATTTGGCCCACCCAACTGATTGCTAGCCAAAAAATGTTGCCGACACATCGGCAAACAAATCAAGGTTGATTGTCTTGATCTTGCCTCGCGTCGCGCTCATTGATTCGCGCGCAATTTCTCCGCATCGCAAAACAACCATTTGGCCAAACGCTGCATCGTGCACCGCATCCACGGCGGCAAGCCCAAACCTTGTTGACAACACTCGGTCGTAACTCGTTGG
>CAMDJX010000107.1 GCA_945900735.1 Acidimicrobium ferrooxidans DSM 10331
ACATCGTTGTGGTTTCGGGCCGCGCCACCGAGGCCCCCCGTGTCCTTGGCTTTGTGGCCAGCAGCCAACGCCGCCGTATTTTCGTGAGCGCCTCGCGCATTGGGTCGCTCGACAACTCTGGCGCCCGGCTCAAAAGCTGGGACGTCGACCTGAACCCGTTCCACCCTCGCGCCGGCGAACGGCTCATTGGCAAAGACATTCTCGACCAGCGGGTAGGCGAAGAAACCGTCAGCGATGTTGCGCTTGGTTTTGTCTCCGGCCGCACACCGGGTTGGCATATTGCAAAAGTACGCCTTGCAAGGCGCAGCCTGCGCAACCCCCGACCTAGCTATCGCTTGGTTGATTGGGAACACATTGCTGCATTGTTTGCACCAACCACCGCAATGGCTGCCGAAGCAGCCCGCATGCGCGACATGCACCCAAGCGACGTTGCAATTCTCATTCGTTCACTTCCGCTCGAGCAACGTCGGCTCGTTGCCGAAGCAATGGACGACGAACGCCTTGCCGACGTGTTGGAAGAGTTGCCAGAAGACGAACAGTTGCGACTGATTGAAGGTCTCGACATGGAACGTCTCACCAACGTGTTCGAAGAAATGGAATTTGACGACCTTGCCGACTTGCTCGTGCAAATGCCTGGCGAACAACGCAGCCGTGTGTTGGAAGCAATGGATGATGACGACGCCGAAACCATGCGCCAGTTGTTGTCGCACGCCGAAGGAACCGCGGGCGCGCTGATGTCGCCGGACGTGATTGTGATGTCTCCAGATGCAACCGTTGCAGACGCACTTGCCCGAATTCGTGAGCCAGACATTTTGGTTTCAATTGCTGCACAGGTGTTTGTAGCGCATGCACCGCACTACCCACCAACCGGAACCTATTTGGGTGTTGTGCATTTCCAAAGATTGCTCCGCGAATCGCCAAACCTCACGCTTGGACAGTGTGTCGACATGGAGCCAACCATTAGCCCAACCATGGTGGAGCGCGATGTTGCTGTGCGCCTTGCTTCATACAACTTGTTGGCGGTTGCGGTATGCGACGACAACAATCATCTCTTAGGTGCAATCACCGTGGACGACGTACTCGACCGCACGTTGCCCGCCAACTGGCGACGCAATCCAACGCCTGGGGTCATGTCATGAAAAAGCGCGGAGACCTCGCACGTCCACGTCATCGCCGCCCAACGCTTGGCGTGCATTACGACCCAGATGCTTTCGGCCAATTCTCCGAGGCACTTGCTCGCTACTTGGGCACCGCTCGCTTCCTCATCGTGCAAACCGTGTTGGTCATTATTTGGATCACGCTCAACGTGGCATTTATTGCCTTCCGGTGGGACCCCTACCCATTCATTTTGCTCAACCTGATGTTCTCGGTACAGGCCGCTTATTCGGCTCCGCTTATTTTGCTGGCCCAAAACCGCCAAGAAGAACGCGACCGCCGACAAGCCGAAACCGACCGCGCCGTTGCAGCAAGCACGCAAGCCAATGCCGAGTTTCTTGCGCGCGAACTGGCAAGCGTGCGACTGGCGTTGTCCAACGTTGTGACAACCGATGAATTGCGCGAACAGCTTGAAGAAGTGGTGAAGCTACTTGCCAATAAAGGCAACGTGGTCGACCGCAATTCGTAACGCTGTAGAAAATTTGTCAGGCGCGTTCATCACGGCCATATGGTCGGCATCTAACGACACCACATGTGCCGCCGTTGCGCCAGCAAGTGCGTGCTGTTTGTGTGGAAGCACCAACGTGTCCTTCGTGGTTACCACCACCGCAACGGGCACGTCGATGCCCCGCGCCCACTCGCGCGCGTCGTAACGCGACAGTGCGCGGCCCGCCTGATTAATTGCCCACGCATCATTGCGGCGAGTTTCTCCAACGATCCACGGACGTAGTGAAGCAATCTCGCTCTTGCGCCCCATTGCCCGACGTACCACTCGAGAAATAACGGCGGGTGTGCTCACCATTCTGAACACTGGTGCCAAGAGCCTGCCAACACGCCAACGATTTCGTTCGGCCCGTGTTGCACACCATTCCAACGCTGTTGCACACAACACAACACTTGCCACCACCTGCGGATGTCGGCGCCATAACAACATGCCAACCGGCCCACCCATGGAGTAACCCACCACCACAACGCTGGCGATTCCCAGTTGCGCCAACACCATGACCGCATCATCGGCGCAATCCTCCAACGTGAACGGCGTTTGCGAACGCAAACCGCGGCCATGGCCGCGATGATCAATAGCTACAAACGAATACTTCTCTGCAAGTTGCCTATAGGCAGAGAAAAAGTTGGTGTCGGCACAGCCAGTCCAGCCGTGCAATAACAGCAGTGTTGGTGCCGACGGATTGCTGTGTTGAAATCGTCGCACAAAAAACTCGCCACGGTTTTCAACAGTAACTATGTGCGAATCTGGTAGCCACGGCAGCGATGGTTCGTTCTCCTGAGATTTTTTTCGAATTACTGACACGATGAACACCTTCCAATGAGATCGAGGCGATGCCTGTCCAGTGTGAAACCCTCTCGCTTTGCCAACTTGCCAAGTGCATTATCCAGTTCGTGTTCTAACGCATCGGGCACCACCACGTCGCGCACCGCGCCGCACGAAGAACACAGCAAGTGGTGATGGTGGCCGGTCAGATGTTCGGCCAATTCGTATCGCGCCTGATCCCCTGTCGTCACCACCTTTGAAACAACCCCGGACTCTTCAAGCACCACCAGGTTGCGATATAGCGAGCTCTGCGGCAAGTCGTTTCTGCGCTCCAACAAATCTGCAATCGACATCGGTTGGCCGACACCCGCCAACAGATCGATTATGGTGCGCCTTTTGGTGGTGTAGCGCTGCCCCGCTATACGCAGACGCTCGGCCACTTCTCCATGAATGTCCGAATGCGCGTGCGAAACCACAGTCAAAATCTAACTGCGTCAAGTGAAATTATGCGCCAACGAATTGGTGGATATGCAGCCCCGCATCGGCAACGCCACGCAGTAGTTGTGCATTTGGCATTTCGTTTCCGCCAAGCACATGTGCGCCAACTGCCGAAATGTTGTTGTGGAGTATTGCGTTGGTTGTTGTTGCAGCAACAATGGCAGCAATATGTGCAAGGCGCTCGGTAACACCCACAATCTCCATTGCACGAGAGATACCACGCATGCCACGCACCTCAATGCGCACCGCACCCATGCCGCCTTCTGCGTTGGGCGGGGCAAGCATTGGCAGGCGTGCAGTAAACCTGTCTCGGCGGGTTGCCGATATGCGCGCCGAGATTCTTTGTAGTTGGGGCATTGCGCGATGCAACAGCGCCGGGTCTGCCACTTCTGCCCGGTAGCAGTCGTATGCGCCCACTGGTTCTGGAAACCAACACAGTTCGCGCCCACTGCCCGACGGCCGGCGCAGCCAACTTCCGTCGTGCCAACCAATGGAGGAACCCGCCAATGCAGAGTGGTGTTGCCTTGCGCAATCTGGCCCACCAGTGCCGTGCACTGCAACATGTGCCTCGTCAATCGAATCAAACTGTGTCGAAAGGTGCGCAAGCAGCAAACCAGTGAGCCCGGGTGATGCTGCAGCCCCCACAACTAAAAGAGAATTGTGTTTTAAAGCTAACTCGTTGAGGTCGAGCAGAGCCGTTGTGTCGTCGACGTCGTCGCTCATCGAAACAACATGTGCTCCTGCCTGCACAAAAGACAGTGCAAGTTCGTTGTGTGGTGCGCCGCACGCCAACACCACTACATATGCCTGCTCGAGATTTCGTTTACGAACCACGCTGATGTTGGTGGCTGCCGAACGATGCTTTGCAGCCAAAAGCTCTGCCTTAAATTCCTCGCGATCGTGCAGCAAAAAATCAGTATGGCCAAGACGGATCAATTGCTCGAGAACCCGAGCCCCCGTAACGCCCGCACCAACAATTGCAATCACTACGACGCCACCTATTTATCGGACGGTAATTGCAAGGGTTTCCACCCACCCTGGCGCGTGGTGTGCACCGATCGGCCCTTCAGGCGCAAGATTGCCCCTGCGGCACCCGCTATGCCGAGCACCATCAGTACGCGTCGGATGAAATTCATTGACAACCCTTCGGTGTGGGGTATTGCGTGGGGCTAACAAGAATCGAACTTGTGACCTCATCCTTATCAGGGATGCGCTCTAACCAACTGAGCTATAGCCCCGAATTGTTATCGGGGGAAAAGAGCCTACTGGCG
>CAMDJX010000108.1 GCA_945900735.1 Acidimicrobium ferrooxidans DSM 10331
AACAACAAGTCAATTCCAGATTTGTCGGCTGCAGCAAACAATTCCGCACCGTGTGTGGCAATCAGTGCCTTGTTCGCGGTAACTACCGGCTTTCCAGAGGCAAGCGCCTTCAAAATCAAACCGCGTGCTTCGTCGATTCCACCCATCAACTCCACGACTAAGTCAACCGTTGGGTCGCTCACAACAAAATCTGCGTCTTGTGTCAGTACATCTGCAACCAACGAACCAGCATGCGATGCAGTATTTCGAACCGCCACGCGAGCAATCTCCAACCGAACACCGCTTCGAGCTGCAATGGTGTCGGCTTGCTGTTTCACCAGTTTCACGAAAGCAGCGCCAACCGTGCCATGGCCAATCACGCCGATGCGAACAACGTGTGCTGTCATGCCTTCACGCTATTGGCGTTTATGCCATATCCAAGCGGACCAAGTCCTCATAAGTCTCGCGGCGCACAACCAGCCGAGCCTCGCCATTGCGCACAAACACAACAGGCGGTCGCGTCACTTTGTTGTAGTTAGAGCCCATCGAGTGGCCGTACGCACCCGTCACTGGGGTTGCAAGTAAGTCGCCAACTTGCAATCCAGCCGGAATCATTGCCTCATTAATGAGGACGTCTCCACTCTCGCAGTGTTTGCCAACCATTCGTATCGCTTCGGTTCGATCGGCATTTGCTCTTGCCGGCATGAACGCCTCGTATCCACTTCCGTACATCACCGGACGCGGGTTGTCGCTCATTCCCCCATCCACCGAAACATACGTGCGCACGCCAGGGATTGGCTTAATCGTGCCCACTTGATACAGCGTGACTGCAGCGGAGGCCACAATCGATCTGCCCGGCTCGACAAATACTTTTGTGGTGCGGCGCAGTTCTTGCGTCGCTGCTAGTAAATGAACCGACCATTCGGTGATGCTGGATGCATGCTCGCCTTCTAGGTAGGCAACGCCCAATCCACCGCCGAGTGTTAACTCGTCTACCTCAAGTTCGTTGGCCAAATCAACCATGATTTTTGCCGCATGAGTGAAGTTTTCTACCGCAAAAACATTTGAGCCAATGTGACAATGCACGCCGACGAAATCAACCGATGCCGAGGCTCTTGCGCGAGCAGCCGCCTTATGCGCATCACCATTGCCCAAGTTGAAACCAAACTTCGAATCATTCTGTCCAGTGGCAATGTATTCGTGAGTGTGAACCGAAACGCCTGGCGTAATTCTCAACTGCACTCGCGGCGCAGGAAGCCCCTGTGCATGCAACGCATCAAGCCTGTCCAACTCGTCGAAATTGTCTACAACAATGTGGCGCACACCAGCTTCAATCGCCATTCGCAATTCGTCGACACTCTTATTGTTTCCGTGCATTACGCAACTGCTTGCCGGAACACCAGCATGCAAGGCAACGAACAGTTCCCCGCCTGTGGCAACATCGAGCAACAAACCTTCATCGTGGGCAAGCTTGGCCATTGCCGTGGTAAAAAATGCCTTGGTCGCATAAATCACGCGTTGTTCACCAAACGCTGCAACTGCTTCGTGGCAGCGAGCACGTAAATGCTCTTCGTCATAAACGAAAACCGGTGTCCCAAATTGTTTGGCTACGTCAAGTAGCGAACATCCACCGATACTCATCACTCCATCGGCGCCGATTACAGCTGTGTCTGGTAATAAGTGTTTTGCTATCGCGCTCACATTTGCTCCGGTGCTTCAATGCCCAATAAAGAAAGACCCCGCTCCATCACGCGTGCCGTGAAATCGCACAATGCCAACCTGCTCATCTTCTGCGCCTCACTTTCCGCACGAAGCACAGGGCAGTGTTCGTAAAAACTGCTGAACTCGCTTGCCAAGTCATATAAATAGGTGCACAAACGGTGGGGGCTGTATTTATCCAGCGTGTCCCAAACAGCAGTATCAAACTGCAAAAGTCGAAGCGCAAGAGCCCGTTCGGCCTCGTGCTCAAGCGTTGGAGTGACAGAACGAACCGATTGCCTCTCAATTTGGGCTTTGCGGAAAATACTGCAAATTCGTGCATGGGCATACTGCAAATAGGGTGATGTATTTCCGTCAAACGACAACATTCGCTCCCAATCAAAGACGTAGTCCTTAATTCGGTCAGTAGAAAGATCGGCGTACTTGATTGCGCCAATGCCCACCTGGCGGGCAATTTCGCTTTGCTGTTCCGCCGACAACTCGGCATTCTTCTCGCGTACCGAAGTACCTGCGCGCTCTACCGCTTCGGTCAGCAGCGCATCCAACTTCACCACTTCTCCGCTTCGGCTCTTCAATATTTTGCGATCGTTTCCTAACACGTTGCCAAACGCAACATGCACCATCTGCGTTGTTTCAGGCACCCAACCAGCCTTTCGCGACACAACACCAACCATCTCTAGGTGCTGCGCTTGCGGTGCTCCAACGACATACAAAATTCGTGTGGCACCAAGTCGTTCCACTCGATCTATCACGCATGCGAGGTCGCTCGTTGCGTAGTTGTAGCCGCCATCAGTTTTGCGAATGATCAACGGCAGCGGCTCATTGTCGCGATTGACGAAACCATCTACGAATACCACTTCGGCGCCGTCGCTTGTCTGCAACATTCCCGACTTCTTCAAACGCTCCACAACCTCCGCTAGAAGGTGGTTGTACGCACTTTCACCCATGATGTCATCAGATGTCAGCAAGACATCCAACACCCGATAGACGCGATCGAAATAACGGGTGCTCTCGCCCACCAACAATTTCCACATTCGCAATGTTTCGTCGTCGCCACCTTGCAGCAGCACTACTCGTGCACGAGCACGCTCTTTGAATTCGTCACTCGCATCAAATTTGGTTCTTGCTTGCCGATAAAACGAATCCAGATCTCCAACCGAGAGTTCGTTTGCGGCTTCGGCTTCGCCCAAATCAATCAGGTGCTCAATCAACATTCCGAAAGGCGTTCCCCAATCTCCAATGTGGTTCTCACGAATCACTCGATGGCCTACAAACTCGAGCATCCGCACTAACGCATCGCCAATCACAGTCGACCGTAAATGGCCCACGTGCATTTCCTTTGCCACATTTGGCGCCGAATAATCGATATCCACTACTTCCGGAGCCGGGCTAAGTCGGACACCCAATCGAGAATCGGCCGCGGCAACCGCAAGCTCGCTGGCCAGAAACGAATTTGAAAATGTGATGTTGATAAACCCAGGGCCGGCAATCTCGGTGGCGCTACACACAGCAGAAAGGTCTGCGGCGTCCAACACCATCTGTGCAACTTCGCGCGGGGTTTTGCCCAACACTTTGGCAAGTGCAAGCGAGCCGTTCACTTGCGCATCGGCGCGGTCGCTCCTGCGAACTACAGGGTCGCTTTCTTTCCCTCCAGCGATCTTTGCGAAGGTTGGTCGCAAACGCTCCGCAACGGTGAGAACTGGATCGGCCATGGTCCTTCTATTGTTGCCGACCGCAACCGACTACGACGAACAATTAACCACAGGAACATGCCGAACAACCCGTATTCAGCACTTTCCCACTACTGTTGCTTGCGTGCCCCTGAAGTTCAACCACTTGCCACTTCGTCAAGTAGTTGCCGACACCATTCGAGAGATGATTCTGACCGGCACATTGCAGCCTGGAGAACGGTTGCTCGAAGACGATCTCGCCAAAAAATTGGGGGTTTCGCGAAATCCGGTTCGTGAGGCAATTCGGTCGCTGGAAGCAACTGGTCTCGTAGAAGTGCAAGCGCGTAGAGGAGCATACGTTTCTGGTCTAGAGCCAAATGAAGCTATTCAATTATTGGAGCTTCGCAGTGTGATCGAGGCTTACGCCGCAGAATTAGCGGCCAAGAATCGCACCGATTCGGATATCACCAAAATGAAGGGTCTCATCGAGAAAGGCAAGAAGGCCTCTGCCGATAACGACCTGGTTGCAGCATCTGTTTGTCACCGTGAGTTTCATCTCGCGATCGAACATGCTGCAGGAAACCGATATCTCGAATCGACCGTTGAACCATTGCGAAGCCAAACCGAAATGATCTTTTCTCGTCTTGCAGACCGTCGAGGTGTCCTCAGTTGGTCTGAGCACACAGATATTTTCCGCGCGATCGCTGACGGTGATGTCAAGCTGGCTCGAAAGTGCACCATTAACCACATG
>CAMDJX010000109.1 GCA_945900735.1 Acidimicrobium ferrooxidans DSM 10331
GTCAAAGGCAATGGATACGGATTCGGGCGGCCAATTCTGATCGAGCAGGCAGTTGCGCTTGGACACGAAATTGCGGTGGGTACGGCGTACGAAGCGCGCGATGTCCCGCCCACGCACACACCAATCGTGCTCACCCCACTTGGGAGCGACGTTCCCTCAACACTGCCCAGCAACTCGGTGCTCACCGTGGGGTCGATCGAACATGTAGCAACATTGCGCAACGCAGGTTGGACTGGTCGCGTCATGATCAAATTGTTGTCGTCGGTGAAACGCTACGGAGTGTCGCCTGAACAACTTGATGAACTCACCCGTTGCATTGCCGATGCTCACATGCAGCACTACGGGTGGTCGTTGCATCTTCCACTTGATGGAGACACGACGCAACACCTTGCCGAGGCCTCTCACTGGATTGCGCAGCTACCCCAGCACTTGCCTTTACACGTCAGCCACTTGAGCCCCGACTCGATCTCTGCACTGCGCGCAGCGCACCCAACACAAACCATTGTTGCGCGTTTGGGCACCACGTTGTGGTTGGGCGATAAATCAAACATGCACCTCACCACCGACGTACTTGCGGTACATCACGTCACAGATGGAACAGCTGGCTACCGCAACACGGCGATAACCGACGAAGGCACGATTGTCGTTGTTGGCGCCGGCACGGCGCATGGCGTAATGCCGCTGACACACAATGCAAGCCCTTTCCACTTTGGTCGTCAGCGCATGCAGTTGCTCGAACCATCTCACATGCACACGAGCATGCTGTTCGTTCCCGCTGGAAACCCGTGCCCAGCAGTTGGTGACATTGTTGATGTTCAGCAACCACTGACGCGAGTTTTTGTAGACACCATTACTTGGAGTTAGTGGTGTCCACGCGAACGCCAACCCTGGATGTGGCGCGCGCGATTGCGCTCGTCGGCGTTGTCGTCATGAACTTCCACGCCTATCTCAACCCCAAAACTGCTTACTTTCAAGTGTCGCCCTCCATCTGGGACAAAGCATTTAACCCACTCTCAGGGATTTTGACGTCGCGCTTTGCAGCAGCCTTCGTGCTAATTGCTGGCATCGGCGTAAGCCTGATGACCAATCGCGCACGCGAAGCCGGCGATGTCGAAAAAATTCGCGCCACCCGTCTTGTGCTGCTTCGCCGCGGGTTTTTGCTTTACGTCGTTGGGTACGGCTTGCAGTGGATTTGGCCCGGAACGATCCTGTTTTACTACGGCGCCTATTTCATGCTTGCTTCATTACTTGTGGCCAAGCGTTCACAGGTTCTTGTTGCCATTGCGGCATTGTGCGTGGCAATTGCTGCTGCACTATCGGCTTGGCGTGCAAACGAAATACTCGCTGGCAACCTCACCTCCTGGTTGTCACCTAACCCCAACACGCCACGCAACCTGCTTATACGTACGTTTCTTGATTACACGCACCCCGTGTTTCCTTGGTTCGCATTTTTCTGTGTCGGCATGATCCTCGGCCGATCGTGGGGCCGTTTCGTGCTGTATCGCATGCGGCTACTCGGTGTTTCCCTCGCAGTGTTGGTGGTTGCACATGGATTGCGCGCAGTGCTCACACCAAAAAGCACGACAACCACCTCGCAGCACTTGCGCAAAGCAATGGTGTCTACCCAACCATTCGACCGCGGCGTGTTGTATTTCATCGGCACGCTAGCAACGGTGTTGTGCGCGCTGGCCTGCATTTCATGGGTGGTTGATTCTGTGCCAACACATTGGTTCACCGAATGGCTTGCTCGAGCGGGCCAAATGTCGCTCTCGATTTACCTTATGCACGTTGTGTTCTTCAATCTTGTTGTCAATCGCCTGCACTGGGTGCGTTCAACGGGCCTCGATACCTCGCTCACCTTGAGCCTTGCGTTTTACGCTGTCGCACTGACAACGGCTTCTTGGTGGGTGTCTCGTTATGGCCGGGGTCCGGCCGAACGTGCTTACCGATTTTTTGGTGGATGACATGCCAGACCGTTGGCACCCGCAATTAACAGAAGAGATCGCAAAACCATATTGGTTGCAACTGCAGCACTTCGTACACAGCGAACGTGAGCAGCACACGGTGTTTCCTCCGGCAGACAAAGTGTTTGCGGCGCTACAACTGACTCCTTTCAATGATGTGCGCGTCGTCATTCTCGGCCAAGACCCGTATCACGGTGAGGGGCAGGCGCACGGCTTGGCCTTCTCGGTACAAAACGGCGTTGCTATCCCGCCCTCCTTGCGCAACATCTTCAAAGAATTGCATCTCGATCTTGGAATTGAGCCCTCTTCAAATGGCAACTTGCAACATTGGGCGCTACAAGGTGTGCTGCTATTGAACACCACGCTCACGGTTCGCGGTGGAATGGCCGCATCCCACCACGGGCGCGGATGGGAGACATTCACCGATGCCATCATCCGCTTGCTCGACTCAAGAGCGGAACCAATTGTCTTTGTTCTTTGGGGGGCGCACGCGCAAGAGAAACAAAATTTGATTCGGTCTCCACAACACACAGTGATCACCTCTTCCCACCCATCACCGTTATCCGCACATCGCGGTTTTTTGGGGTCTCGCCCATTTACAGCAATAAACACGGCGCTCATCAACCATGGAAGTACGGCCATTGATTGGCAGCTACCAAACCACACAAATCACGCGTAACCTTTATGCACTGACAATGCAAAAAGATTAGGTTGGGTTCATGGGAACAGTGCGGCGAAGTGTATTTATCGATTGCGATGCCGACTCTGTGTGGGGTTTTGTTGGCGCACCAGAGCGGCTGCACGAATGGTTCCCCATTACGGAGTGCAAAGTTGAGGGGAACAAGCGTTGGATCACCTTGGCGGCCGGCATTGTGTTTGAAGAAGACATCGTCACTCTCGACCACGACCTACGTCGATTTCAGTACAAGATTGTCAATAACCATCTGATCACCTTCCATCTTGGAACCGTCGACGTGATTGCTGATGGCCCGAATCGCTGCATGCTCATGTACTCCACCGACATGGAGCCCGAGGTGTTGGCACTTCCAATTGGCGGAGCAGCGGGTGTTGGATTAGCAAAAGTAAAAGAAATGTTTGACAGGAAATAACTATGGGTCGCAAAATTCTGTTTATCACTACCGACCAGCAGCGTTACGACGCATTGGGCTGCAATGGTGGAACAGTCGCAAACACTCCTGTCATTGATTCGCTCAGCAAATCAGGCATCACTTTCGACCGAGCCCACCCGCAAAACGTTGTTTGCATGCCGTCACGAAGCACCATGCTCACGGGGCAACATGTCAGCACACATGGTGTTTGGATGAACGGTGTCCCTCTGCCACAGGACGCGCCAAGCATTGCATCAGATTTGCGGAACGCCGGCTACTCCACCGCACTCATTGGTAAAGCGCACTTCGAGCCACTGCTCGATCCATTCCTTCGCTTCACCGAAAACCGCCTGGCGGGAGAAAAACTGTTCACCGATAACCCGAACGATCCGCATCGCGGCTTCGACCACATGGAACTTGCCACGCATGGCGCAGCCGGCAACTTGCACTACTCGCAATACATCCGTGACAATCATCCAGAGCAAGCCACCAACTACTACCGCGTGCTCGATAACGAGTTACAAGTAAACGCACAGGGCGGCGGCGATTCTGGCGCACCACAGGTGCACGTCAACAACATCCCGCGCGAGTGGTATCACACCGAATGGGTTGCTCAACGCACGATTGCGTGGTTGCAATCGTTGCCCGACGATCAGGACTGGTTCTGCTGGATGAGTTTTCCCGACCCACACCACCCGTGGGACCCGCCGGCAAGCGAGATGCACCGTGTGCGTTGGCAAGATCTGGATCTTCCCGAGGGATACATCGCAAACCCCGCCACCCGCGAGGCAGTGCTAGACGACAAGTTGCGTCACTGGCGCGGATGGTACGACGGAACATTCGTTTCTAATTACGAGGCGCCTGCAAAGTGGGTTCCCTCAACACTTACTACCGATCAAGTGCGCGAAGTTAATGCGTACACGCACGTTGAAAACGAACTAATCGACGAAGCCATCGGCACCGTAATGAAAGCAATCGATTCGCGTGGCTGGGGCAACGATGTCGACGTGTTGTACACCACAGATCACGGCGAATTTCAGGG
>CAMDJX010000110.1 GCA_945900735.1 Acidimicrobium ferrooxidans DSM 10331
GTGGGATAACGCCCGACGCTTGAACGTTGCGATGAAAGATGCCGCCATAACTGGCGAGTGAGACAACGCCTTCTTGGATACGTGCACCGGCGCCGTCGTTGAGGCCGATGAGCGGCGCGCCCACTTTCAGCGCCAAGTCCATGAGTTTGTGAATCTTCTCGGCAAACACTTCGCCCAGTGCTCCGCCGAACACGGTGAAGTCTTGGCTAAAGACAAAAACTTTGCGTCCGTCGATGGTGCCCCAACCAGTGATGACGCCGTCGGTGTAAGGGTGCTCTTCCAAACCCGCTGCGTGTGCACGGTGGCGGGCAAGCAAATCCAGTTCGTGGAAGCTGCCTTCGTCGAGCAACACGGCGATGCGCTCGCGGGCCAACAACTTGCCCTTTTCATGCTGACGCTCTACTGAGCGTGGTGAACCTGCGTTGTAGGCGGCCTCTTTGCGGGCTTGCAGGTCGGTCAATTTGTCGTTCATCGAGGAGTTACTCACCCATATGACGATAGTGCCCGCTGCCTACGCAGCCCCGACGCGGCTTAGCCGCCGATAGTGGTGGGCACTTCGGCAACAGTCGTTTCGGGCACAGGGGCCTCGGTAACGGTGAGCGTGGTAGCCAGTGGAACGAGTTCGCCCGTTGTTGTGGCCCCCGTAATTTCGATCGACCACACGCCTGGTGCATTTAAGAGGAATGTACCGTCGCCCGCGACAATGGCTGCGCCTGGGCGCTTGAGCGGAACGTTGATGGAGATGCCGGCAAAGCCAACTTCTTGAGGAATCAAGTTGACCGTGAAGTTATTGATGCGTGAAGGCTTCAGCAACTCGATGCGCATTGCATTGACGCCTGTGGTTCCGGGTGTCAGCGACAAGATGACGTGGAAGCGATCATTTTTTAGTTCTTCACGGAACTCGTACACCGCACTTGGCCCGCTTAACGACGCGCTGGCTTGTGGTGGTCGCATCGGGATCATCCACGAGGTGAGACCAAGTGCCACAATACCGATGAGTAGTTCGGTGCTGACCGCGCGGCGAAGACGCCATGCCATTTTGTTTGTCAGTTCGGTTTCGCGCGAAAGCCTGTTGACAGTGAACGACTTGAGCATGAGTGTGATCCAGACCATTGCTGCAACAACAATGATTTTCAATACGTTGAGCCGGCCGTGACCTGTGGTGAAGATGTTGAAACCATCAAGCAGGTAAACCTGCATAACGCCCGTGAGCCCGGTGGCAATTATTAGCGGAACACTGATGCGCGAAAAGCCACGCACTGCGTGAACCAAATCTTCTTCGCCGGGGCCCATCAGCACTGCACGAGCGAGCAGCGCTAAGCCGCCAATCCATAAACCAACAGCAAGTGCGTGTACAACGCCAAAGACATAAGAGAACAGCGCAACATCTTGGCCAACACGTGTGAGGCCATAGGTGGCCATCATGGCAAAGATGATGGAAATTGCCGGCACTTGTGTTGCCGGGTCGAACACGCGATCTGGTTTGAAGGCAACCCAGAACGATGCGCCAACCAATACAAAACGCAAAATAAGTATGCGGCCCGAACCGGTGTCTAATGCACCAAACCAGCTAAATGGATTGAGCGCGCTAGCGAAGCCGTCGCCCGATTGTCGCATTGCAGAAATAACAACAACGAAATACATCGTGATGATGGCAAGTAGCCATGTGACGCGGAAGAAGCGCAGACACACGCCGTATTCGATGCCCTCAGGCCACGCCAGCACCACCATCATCAGGCCACCGAAGATTGCTGCAACAAGCAGGTATTCCAAGATTCTTAACAAGCCCAACATGCCACCAACACGAGGGCCACCACCTGTAGACACGGGAACTACTTCGCCAATGACCGCTGGTTCGTCTGTGCCGACAGCGGGGACAGTGTCGCCCGGGGCAAGAGTGGATTCCGAAGTTGCGGTGGAGGTAAACGAAAACGAGCCAATACTTTTGTCGGGCAATGCCCAACTGACGGTGCACAGCCCCGCGGGAGGAATTTGCGTGAGTGCGGCCGAAACGGTGAACCCATCGGCACCAAGTTGCGGCTGCGCAAGGCCAACGAGGGTGCCATCGCATGCAAGCGAAAGGCCCATGGTGCTCGCCACTTCGGGGCTAGTTAGCGCATCACGAAAGACCATCTGCAATTGCGTGGGCGGAACCTCGACCACTTGGTTGGCGGCGGGGTTCGATGACACCACTTCATTAGTGCCGGCCGCGCCAGAGGCACCAGCGGAGGAGGCTGCGAAACCAAGCCCAAAAACAAGCCCAAGTACTACACCAATGCGAAGGACAAGCGGCATTCGATTCGTCATAGGTCTACCTAGACGGTAGCGAATTGCACACTGTATGAGGGTCAACCCGACCACACTGCACCGCCTAGATAGGCTCGCAGGCAATGGCTGTTCAATCGTTATATCGCCGCTATCGGCCCCGTCGTTTTGACGAACTAAAAGGCCAGGAGCACGTGGTGCGCGCGTTGCGCAACGCCGTCATCAACCATCGCGAAGGTCAGGCCTATTTGTTCAGCGGCCCGCGCGGCACGGGCAAAACTTCTACCGCCCGCATCTTGGCAAAAGTTTTGAACTGCGAAGACCCACAAGAAGGCGAACCATGTGGCGTGTGCAACTCGTGTGGCGCAATCGACAGCGGTAACAGCTACGACGTGTTGGAGTTGGATGCCGCCAGTAACAACGGTGTAGAAAACATGCGCGACTTGATCGAACGATCGTCACTTGGCAACCCTGGTCGCCATCGCGTGTTTATTCTGGACGAAGTACACATGCTCTCGAAGCCAGCCGAGGCCGCGCTGCTCAAGACGCTGGAAGAACCACCACCACATGTGGTGTTTGTGCTTGCCACTACCGACCCGCAAAAAGTAAGCGAGACCATTCGTAGCCGCACGCAACACCTGCAGTTTCATCTATTGCCAATGGACGACTTGGAAGCACACGTTCGTTGGGTGATTGCCGATGCCAACCTCACTGTTAGTGAAGACGCCATTGCGCATGTGTTGACACATGGTGGTGGCTCGGCACGCGACACACTCTCGGCGCTGGAGTTGGTTGCAGCAGGCGGCGGCGAAGTAGACGCCGAAGTTTCGTCGGATGAATTCATTGAAGCCCTCATCGATCACGACCCGGGCCGCGCACTTGCAGCAACAGC
The DNA here is from genome assembly GCA_945900735.1 of Acidimicrobium ferrooxidans DSM 10331. Classification (GTDB taxonomy): domain Bacteria; phylum Actinomycetota; class Acidimicrobiia; order Acidimicrobiales; family Ilumatobacteraceae; genus UBA3006. The sequence continues at coordinate 3,158 of CAMDJX010000110.1, forward strand.
GTCGGCAGTGCAACACGGCACCGACCCGCGCACACTGACGGAAGAAATTGTTCGCCACTTGCGCGAAAGTTTCCTTTCAATTGTTTCGACCGATTTGGTGCAGTTGCCGAAACAACGAGTGGAGCATGTTGCCGACCAAGGCCGCCGGCTTGGCCTTGGTTCAATAGTGCGCGCCATTGAAGTGCTTGGTGAAGCATTAATCGAAATGCGCCACGCACCAGACGCGCGCTTGTTGTTAGAGGTGTCGCTCGTCAAACTGACCAGCCAAGTAGCGGGCAACGATGTTGCAGCCCTTACCGCCCGCATCGAACGCCTCGAGGCAGGCGTGGTGCGTGAAGCAAGCGCACCCATCTCGCGCCCTGCACCGTTAAACCCTGCAACTGGCCGCGCCCAACTGGGCGGCAAAGCAAACACGGCGCCAGCCCGAAGCCAGTCGGCAACAACGGGCAGCATGGTGCGTCCTGCCGCGCCAACTAGCACTCCCGCACCAGCACCAATTGCAGCGCCAGCCGAGCCACTGGCCGATAGCCAAGTGTTGGCAGCGTGGCCCGAAATGGTTGCCGGCCTAAAGCCGTTGGTTCGCGCGTTGTACAGCGCGGTAACGGCAGTCAGTTGTGCCGACAACACACTTGTGGTGCATGCACCAAACGAACCGCACATGAAAAAGGCTCTCGAACACATCGACACCGTTAACGAACGCATTGGCGTGCTTACTGGCCGCCCACTGACTATTTCGTTTTCGGTTTCCGAAAACAACACCGCTATAAGCGGCCGCGCACCAAAGGTAAAGCAAGTAGTCGAGGACGCCTACGAGGCAATTGACCGTTCCGAACTCACCGATGTTCCCAATGGCGCCGTACCTTCGGCGGTAGACCAGTTAGCAAAAGCATTTCCGGGTTCGACAGTTGTCGATC
>CAMDJX010000111.1 GCA_945900735.1 Acidimicrobium ferrooxidans DSM 10331
GTGCCAGCAGAATACGGCGGCTTCAACGAAGGCGGCGAAGGCGAATACATGGCCAACTGCATTGCGACAGAAGAATTGTCTCGCGCATCGTTGGGCATCGGCGGCTCGCTCATCACTCGTCCCGAAATCCTCACTCGTGCGTTGGTCAACGGCGGCACCGAAGCACAGAAACAGTATTGGTTGCCGAAATTAGCAACGGCCGAAGTGATGGCCGCGGTTGCTGTTACCGAACCGGACTACGGAAGCGACGTCGCAAGCATTAAGACAACCGCAGTTGCTGCAAAGAATGCTGAAGGAAAAGACGGCTACTTGATTAACGGCGTGAAGACGTGGTGCACATTTGGCGCACGCGCGAACGTGTTGATGTTGCTTGCACGCACCGACCCAGATCGCAGCAAGCAACACCGTGGCCTGAGCGTGCTAATTGTGCCGAAGCCGCAAGGCGAAGCGCATGGCTTCATGTTCAACCAGCCAGGTGGCGGAAAAATGGAAGGTCGGCCAATCGACACCATTGGCTACCGCGGCATGCACTCGTACGAAATTGCGATTGAAAACTGGTGGGTACCAGCCGATCACCTCATCGGTGAGGAAGCGGGCCTCGGAAAAGGTTTCTATTACCAAATGAGCGGCTTCGAAAACGGTCGTTTGCAAACTGCTGCACGTGCGGTTGGTTTGATGCAAGCCGCATACGAACTGGCAGTCGATTACTCCAACAACCGCAAAGTGTTCGGAAGCAACATCAGCGAATATCAACTAACGCAGGTGAAACTTGGCCGCATGGCCGCCGTCATCCAGGCCTCGCGCCAATTCAGTTATGCAGTTGCCAAGTTGATGGGCCAAGGCAAGGGCCAGATGGAAGCAAGCATGGTCAAGGCCTACGTCTGCAAAGCAGCCGAGTGGGTAACTCGCGAGTCGATGCAGATTCACGGTGGTTTTGGTTACGCCGAGGAATACACCATCAGCCGTTTGTTCGTGGATGCCCGCGTGTTGTCAATCTTCGAAGGTGTTGACGAAACACTGTGCTTGAAGGTAATCGCTCGCCGACTTGTAGAAGACGCGTCTAAATAAACGCGAGCAAGTCGTGTAGCGAGCCGATGCGCTCGCAATCATCGCCTTCATGATCGTTAAACGGGTCTAACAAGATTGGGTGAATGCCCGCGTTGCGCGCGCCCTGCACATCGTTGACGTACGAGTCGCCGATGTATGCAATGCGATCGGTGCCAATGCCCTTGCCATTCATCAGTGCAAGAGCGTCGCGGAAAATGCCTGCATGGGGTTTGGCAGTGCCGATGACGTGCGAGTCGGTAACGATCAACACAGGCACTCCAGCGCCAATGCCAACTTGGCAGATGCACTGGTTAGCAAGCGTTGCTTCCACTTGCCCGCTGGCATTGGACACAATGCCAATTGGCAGGCCCTGCAAATGCATGCGCCACAGCGCCGCGGCCGATTCCAAAATTGGGTAGCGCCACAAGAACGGTGAGAACAAGTTTTTTGCTTTGGCCTCGGCCTCGGCAAGGTTTGTGCCAGTGAGGCCAGCACTTGCAAGATGCGCATGTCGGTATGGGTCCCAGCTGAAACCATCGATGGTGTCTTTGTTGCTTGAACGCGCAACGTTGTCGAGCGCAGCCATGCCCGCGTAATGCGCGCGAGTCATTGCGGCAATAGAGCCGTTGCCGCCGTGTTCGTGCACGATGGCGCCGAGCGAGATTGGGTCTGGCAGCAGAAAGATGCCGCCGGCATCAAACAGCAGTGCGTCGAAGCGTTTGGTCACGCTTGCGCAGAACGAGTGCGACCGGCACGCTCGCCGCGCGAGATGAACTTCAACGCCATCTTGCGGCTTGCTTCGTCGATCATTTCGTTGCCGAACATAACGGCGCCCATGCCGTCGTTTTCTGTTGCTGCCTTATAAGCATCCAGAATCTGCCACGCCTTGTCGAACTGCTCTTGCGTTGGTGAAAAGACATCGTTCAACACGGTTACTTGGTCTGGGTGGAGTGCCCACTTGCCGTCGAAGCCAAGCGTGCGAGCGCGCATTGCATAGTCGCGCAAACCATCGTTGTCGCGAACATGCAGGAACGGCCCGTCGATTACTTGCAAGCCGTTGGCACGGCCAGCCATCAAGATTTTGTTGAACACGTAATGAAAGTGGTCGCCTGGGTACTCGGGGATTTGTACTCCGCCAGTAAGCACTGGCATCTCCATGCTTGCGGCAAAGTCGGCAGGGCCAAAGATGATGGTTTCTACACGGGGGCTTGCTGCACAAATCTCTTCCACGTTGATGAGGCCGCGTGCGGTTTCAATTTGAGCCTCGATACCGATGTGGCCAACTGGCAAGCCGCTAGCGATTTCTACTTGACGCAAGAGCAAGTCGGTAGCAACGATCTGCGCTGCGTTCTCTACTTTTGGCAACATGATTTCGTCGAGGCGCTCGCCTGCACCGCCAACGACTTCCATGATGTCGTACGCGGTCCACTTTGTGCTCCAGTCGTTGACGCGAACACACAACACCTTGTCGCCCCAATCGTTGCCGCGAATCGCACTAACGATTCGTGCGCGCGATGCTTCTTTTTCCTTCGGAGCAACAGCGTCCTCGAGATCGAGGAACACCATGTCGGCCGGAATGTTGGGGCCTTTGCCCATCATTTTTTCAGACGAGCCGGGAATGGATAAACAGGAACGACGTGGAAGTTGGCGTGAGCGTGCAGACATGGCTTATAGGTTACATTGCACTGCGTACGAGCATCTCGGTCGTAGCAGGACATTCTGGCCGCATCGCATCCGCCGGCACATGGCTGATTCCCGTGGGGCCAACGAAGGTGCCACACAGCGCAAGCGGAATCTCGTCCACATCTGTGCGCCATGGCTGATCGACGTCCCTGTTCCGTGAGCGCATTGCAAGCCACAGTTCACTCGGCAGACGCGTCCCCATGCGTGCAGTCAGCCACAAGGGCACACTTTCTACATGTGCCAAAGCAGCAACGGCGTATGAACCGGCGCTTGCAAAAAACATTTCTGGCCCACACGCCAATGCATCCACAATCACAAAATTGCTTCGCGTGACGGCAAGTGCAGCGTGCTCGAGCGACACCGCTTCGGCAGCGCAACCGGCCTGCTCCAAAACACGCACCGCTGAATCGGCATTACCAAACGAGTCGATAACAAACGCGCTGCAGTCGCCACGGTGCGCAATTGCCTCAAGTGCGGTTGGGCTCCAACCAACAACACACACCACTGCGTCTTGCGGCAACGCATCCACCAAATGGTCGGTGGTGCGGTCGGCATCTAATTCCAAACTTAGTTCTTCCGCTCGGTCAAACGGGTCGGGCGCTACAAGCACCTGTGCGCACAGCCACCACAACGGGGCGCATGTTGGATGGCGCTCGACGATTCGGCGAGCAGTTAACACCAGCCCAGCGGGCTCGTGACGCAACCCACGAAGGGCCTGCGAAGTCTCATGAACTAAGGAAACGGGGTCGGCGCCAGTGGCACGCGCCACATATCGCAGGTGCTCGATGGGGTGCATATCGGAAACGATAGTGCCGGCTTGCTACGGTCACTTGCTGTGGCAAACGCACCTTCCCTAGACACCCAGCTCGCCCCCCTCGTTGGCGACGCCCGCCCGCTTCGCGAATGGCTCACCACTTTTCACTTGGCATCCGTGGTGATCGACCCGTACACCAACGAAAGCGCATGGATATTGAAGACCGCGTCGCGCATCATGCATCAATTTGCCGACTCTGCCGCGCGAGTTAATTTCATTGTCACGGCAACACCAGCCGAAGCAAAGAAATTCCTTGGGCCACTAGCTACCGAGTTCCTCACATTCACCGACCCAGATCGTGTTGTTGTTAAACAACTTGGGCTCGCCGAATTGCCCGCGTTCGTGTTTCTTCGCGGCGACGGCACAGTGCCTGCAGCGGCAGAAGGTTGGAACCCAGCAGCATGGCGCGAAGTTGCAAACACCATCGCCGAAACAGTGGCGTGGTCGAAGCCACTCATTCCTCAAGCCGGCGACCCGGGTGCATTCAAGGGCACGCCAGCACTGGCATGACCACCGACGCGCCATTC
>CAMDJX010000112.1 GCA_945900735.1 Acidimicrobium ferrooxidans DSM 10331
TACGCCAAGGAGCGCAAGGCATTTGGTAAGCCGATCATCATGCACCAAGCAATTGCATTCAAACTTGCCAACATGATCACGCAGATTGATGCGGCACGCTTGCTCATCTGGCGCGCATCGTGGCTTGCGAAAAACGGTGGCTACAAAAATGCAGAAGGTTCGCAAAGCAAGTACTTCGCATCCGAAATGTCGGTCAAGGTCACCGAAGACGCAATCCAGATCTTGGGCGGCTACGGCTACACACGCGAATACCCAGTAGAGCGCTGGCACCGTGACGCCAAGATTCACACCATCTTTGAGGGCACGTCAGAAATCCAGCAGCTGGTGATTGCTCGTTCGATCTCCGGCCTGCGCGTGGAGTAACTGAATCTCAGGAAACTTGTTTGTCGCGCGCAGTGACAAACGCAGCAACGCAAGTATCAATGTCGGCCTTAGTGTGCGTTGCGCACACTTGCACACGAATGCGAGCCTTACCCATCGGCACGACGGGGTAAGAGAACGCAACGACGTAGATGCCAAGTTTGAAAAGCTCTGAGGCCATGCGAACAGCTTCGTGTTCGTCGGCAAACATGACGGGAACAATTGGATGTTCGCCAGGAAGAAGTGTGAAACCGGCAGCAGTCATTTGGTCGCGGAAATACTTGGCGCTCTCGCGAAGTGTGTCGCGAGTGGTGGCACCTTGTGCAACGAGGTCGAGTGCAACGAGCGAACCAGCCACCACCGTTGGCGGGATGGAGTTGGAGAACAAGTACGGGCGAGCGCGCTGGCGCAACAAGTCAACAATCTCTTGGTGAGAAGAGATGTATCCACCCGATGCTCCGCCAAGAGCCTTACCGAGCGTGCCAGCGATGATGTCGACGCGGTCGCGAACCCCAAACATTTCGGGAGTGCCTGCGCCACTTGCGCCGATGAAACCCACGGCGTGCGAGTCATCCACCATGACCATTGCTTCGTATTTGTCGGCGAGGTCGCAGATCTCTTTGAGGGGGGCAAACGAGCCGTCCATTGAGAACACGCCATCGGTGACAATGAGTGTTCGTCGTGCGCCTTGGGCGGCAATCAACTGGGCTTCCAGGTCGGCCATGTCGCGGTTCTTGTAGCGATAGCGCGTTGCCTTGCACAACCTGATGCCGTCGATGATTGATGCGTGATTGAGTTCGTCGGAAATGACCGCATCGTTTTGGTCGAGCAGCACTTCGAAAATTCCGGTATTTGCATCGAAGCATGATGGGAACAAGATGGTTGCGTCGGTACCGAGCAGGGTGGAAAGTTTTGATTCCAAAGTGTCGTGTTGCGACTGTGTTCCGCAGATAAAGCGCACACTGGCCATACCAAAACCGTTGACATCGAGCGACTCTTTGGCGGCAGCAATCACCGCAGGGTTGTTGGCAAGCCCGATGTAGTTGTTGGAGCAAAAATTGATGAGATCCTTTTCGGTGCTGAGCACGTGTGAAGCCTGGGGGGAGTCGAGCAAGCGCTCGCGTTTGTACAGGCCCGCTGTCTGGATGTCGTCAAGCGTTTTCTGAAGATCTTTTTGAACGGTGGTGTACATAGTTTTTCCTTAAGACCAATCCATGATGACTTTGCCCGAATTAGACGAGCGCGCGGCAGCGAATGCGTTTTCCCACTCGTTTGCGGGAAAGCGATCGGTAATGACGTCGCGAATATCGAGGCCTGTTTGAATGAGCGAGTTCATGGCATACCACGTCTCGTACATTTCGCGACCGTAGATGCCCTTGATGGTGATCATGTGGGTAACGAGCTTTGCCCAATTAATTGAGATCTCTTTGCTTGGCAAACCCAACACCGCAACGCGGCCACCGTGACTCAAGTTGTCCAAGATGTCGGGAAGCGCAGTTGGTGCGCCGCTCATCTCGAGTGCGACATCGAAGCCTTCTTTCATGCCCAATGTTTTTTGAGTTGCAGCAATGGAGGACGTCATCGGGTTGACCGCAATATCGACACCCATCGAGCGAGCAAGTTCCAGACGAGATTCGTTGATGTCGCTAATGACGACGTAACGCGCACCAACATGACGTGCCACTTTTGCGGCCATCAAGCCGATGGGGCCAGCGCCTGTTATCAATACGTCTTCGCCAGCAACGGGGAAAGTAAGCGCGGTGTGCACTGCGTTTCCAAATGGGTCGAAGATTGCGCCAAGTTCGGCGTCTACCGCATCCGAGTGCACCCAAACATTGCTTGCGGGGATAACGACGTATTCGGCGAATGCGCCGTTTCGGTTGACACCAATCCCTGAAGTGTTCTTGCACATGTGACGTCGGCCTGCGCGGCAATTGCGGCACGTACCGCAAATGATGTGACCTTCTCCGGAAACGAGAGCACCCAGCTCGAGTGAAGTGACTTCCGAACCCATCTCGACGATGCGGCCAGAAAACTCGTGCCCAATAATGAGCGGCGCGTTCACTGCCGATGCAGCCCATGCATCCCAAGACTCGATGTGCAAGTCGGTGCCGCAGATGCCTGTTTTCTCGACACGAATCTTGACGTCGGTTGGGCCGGGCGTGGGTTCTGCGCATTCGATCATTTCAAGACCAGGTGCTGCAGATGGCTTAAATAGTGCGCGCATAGTGGAAATAGCGTAGTGCTCGTGGCCAACCGATGGCTTGGTAAGTTGGAAGTTCGTAGCGCAGGGGGCTAAATATTGTGACTGGATTAGCAACGTATTCCTTGGTTGACGGTATTTCCGTCATCACGATGGACGATGGCAAGGCCAATGCGATGTCCCTCGCCATGCAGGAGGCGTTGAACGCGGCGCTCGATGAGGCCGAACGTGCGAATGTGCCCGTGGTGCTTACTGGGCGTAGCGGCATCCTCTCGGCTGGCTTCGACTTGAAGACGTTGATGGCCAGCGGGCAGCCCGCTATCGACATGTTGAACGGCGGACTGGAACTGGCTATTCGATTGCTCAGTTTTCCTACCCCAGTAACGATTGCGTGTGGCGGCCACGCCATTGCAATGGGTGTATTTCTGATGCAGTGCGGCGATTATCGGATTGGCGTGCAAGGCGAATTTAAGTATGTCGCAAATGAAGTGGCGATCGGAATGGCGATGCCATTATCCACGATTGAGATTTTGCGACAGCGCATTACGCCGGCTGCGTTAAACCGTTCCGTGCTGTTGGCCGAAGTATTCACGCCAAGCAATGCAGTTGAGACAGGTTTTGTTGATCGGGTAGTGAGTAACGAAGCAGAGTTGATGCCCGCGGCGCTGGAGTTTGCAAAAACCACTGTCGGGCTAAACGCCGCTGCACATGCCGCAAGCAAGAAACGATTGCGAGCAGGGGTGATTGATGCAATTCGCCTTGGATTGGAAAAAGACTTAGCGGGTTGGCAAAAGCAATTTCTCTAGCGAGAAGCTGCAATAGTTCGGCAATCCAAGCAAGAAATTGCCTCAACGGACGATTCGCAATCGGCACACACCAATGTGCGCTTGCGGCAATTGTTGTCGTTGCAGTTGTGAAACTGATTTGTTGGCTGCGAGCAATAGTCGCATGTGCCGAGAATGCTTACAGACTTACTGAAATCCATTTTCAAACGCTGATCAAATATGTAGAGCGAACCCTCCCAAAGGCCGCCATCGCGAAACTTCTCGCCGTAACGAACGATGCCGCCTTCAATTTGGTACACCTCTTTGAAGCCACGATTTTTCATCACCATGCTGAGCACCTCGCAACGAATTCCGCCAGTGCAATAGGTGACGATGGGTTTATCTTTCAGGTGGTCGTACTTTCCGCTCTCTAGTTCTTGAACGAAGTTGGGCGTCGTTCCCACCATTGGCACGATCGCGTTTTTAAATTTGCCGATTCTTGCTTCAAATGCATTGCGCCCGTCGAAGAACACCACTTCTTCGCCGCGTTCGGCAACCAGCTGGTTCACTTCTTCTGGTTTGAGATGTGTTCCGCCACCGACGATTCCGTTTTCGTCAACCTGAATTTCTTCGGGTACACCGAACGTGACGATTTCGTCACGAACCCGAATGGCGAGGCGGGGGAATTCGTCACCCTTGCCCTCGGACCATTTGAAGTCGATGTCCTTGAACGCAGGAAA
>CAMDJX010000113.1 GCA_945900735.1 Acidimicrobium ferrooxidans DSM 10331
CAAAGCTGACGAGCAGGCCAAATGCCGTTGCAATGATTGCAGTGACGATGGCAAAACTTGCGCTTGTTTGTAGCGCCCCAGTTGTCGCAGAGGAAAACACCGCGTTCCATCCAGCAAGGCTGAATGTGTTTGCTGTACGTAACGAGCGCCACGCAAGTGCCACCATGGGTGCAGCTACCACGAGCGAGGTGCACAGCACAATTGCACTCAGCACGATGCGCTGCCTGCCACGCTGCGCAACAGTTCGGTGAGGAGCGGACAACACCATTTGGTTTGTGCGCTGGTTCGATCGCATCCACCACGCAACGGCAACCGACAACACCAACATCTGTCCAATGCTCAGTGCAAGTGCACCGGGCAAATCGCCAATAAGCACTGCGCGCGTATATATCTCGGTTTCAATGGTGGATCTTGCAGGGCCGCCGAGCACGCGAACCACTCCGTAACTGGTAAACGAAAACAACCCCACAACAACAGATGCTGCTGTAATCGAGCCGCGCAAGAGCGGCAGCGTGATGGTGGCAAAAGCCCGCAACGGTGACACTCCGAGGGTGCGCGCGGCTTCGGACAGCTGCAACGAGAGTTGCTCCCATTGGGCGCCCACAACTCGTACAACTACAGCAATGTTGAAAAAGGCGTGAGCAGCAACGATCGCAACTGCGGTGTAGTGCAGTTGTGATGGCAGCACCGCCGTGAATGCTGCACCAACCACCACGGTTGGAAGCAGGAATGGCGTGGTGAGCAAGGCAAGAAACAAACGCTCACCCCGAAAATGAAAGCGCGAGAGGGCGTACGTGGCTGGCAAGGAAAGAGCCAAACACAATGCGGTACTGGCTGCTGCTTGCCACGCGGTAAACCACAGCATTCGCAGTATCGAGCCATTTGTATAGGTATCGATAAGGCCATCGAGGTTTGCTCCACGCAAGACAATCGTGACGAGCGGAAAGCCAAAGAAGAACACGATTGCTAAAGCAGGAGTAAACCATAACCATCGAGAAGCATTTGGGTAGGGCGAAGTTGTGGTGTTCATTTCAGAACGATTGAAGTCCACTCATCTAGCCACGCTGTACGATTTTTTGCAATCACATCGGCTGCCAGTCGCAATGGGTTTTCGGGGCGCAGTGCAAACTGCGTGAAGGCGTCTGGCAGGGTTGCGCCGCTGTGCACGGGGAACACAAACTGCGTTAGTGGCAAGTCGTTTTGAAAAGCGAGATCGGTTAGGTAATCAATGAGCAGTTTTGCCTCTTCCACGTGCTTACTGCCGCGCAAAATTCCTGCGTATTCAATTTGCTCGAAGCAAGTGAGCGAAGCAACTGCAGTAACTGCATCGGTGATCGGTGGGTCGGCAAACAACACTTCCGCTGGCGGGCTCGAGCTGTAGCTCACTACAAGCGGTCTGTCGCCCTTGCCGCTCGACCCCGAAAACTCGGTGTAATAGGCCTCGGTCCAGCCATCCACAACAAGCACGCCGTTGTCACGCAACGACTGCCAATACTCTTGCCAACCATCTTCGCCGTACTCGGCAATGGTGGCCATCAAGAATGCCAGGCCGGGCGAAGAGGTGAGTGGGCTTGGCACAACGAGCCTGTTGGCGTAGTTCTTGTTTGTCAGCGCATCCAATGTCAGCGGCGGCGTGATTTTTTGTTCTGCAAACCACGCAATGTCGTAGTTGATGCACACGTCGCCAGTGTCCACCGGCGTCACTTCGTGGCCGGGAATATCGGCAAGCACTGATTCGCTCATGAACTGGGTGTTGGCCGTTTCGTAGGCGACAAACACATCTGCCTCGAGCGCGCGAGAGAGCAATGTATTGTCCACGCCCCACAGCACATCTCCCTCGGGGTTGCCAGCAGTGAGCGCTGCTTTCGTCACCAGTTCGCCGGCGTCGCCCGAGCGAACGATCTCCACTTTGATGCCGGTCTGTTCAGTAAATGCAGCAAAGATCCCCTCGGTTGGGGTGAACGATTCGTGTGCAAGCAGCGTCAGCGTTACGGAATCGCCGCTGGTGGAGGAAGTGGATGAAGACGTGTCAGTTGTCGAAGCAGAGCAACTAGCAAGTATCAATGTTGCGGCAATTATAGAAATGCGTTTCATGTCAGCCCTCCAAGGCGTTCGGTTGAATGACGAATAGGTTGCCGTTTGTAACGGTGATCGTTGCTTGTGGTTCGGCCATCTCGTTGCTTATCCCGCGAGTGGAATAAGCCAGTAATGATTCGTTGTTCAATGTCCAGCGCAGGCCACTCGTGCTGATGCCTTCTGCGTTTCCGCCAGCGGGCGTGATGCCAACGATGCTGCCGACGGGGCCAGTAATTTCGATCGAGCCCGGGCCACGAACCAAATGCAACCGGGCTGTGTCCCAAAAAGCCTGCACGCTGCATTCGCCAAGCGCGGGGTGTTGCATCACTGCCAGCACACCAAGCTGGTGATCAAGCCGTCCGCCGCCACCAGTAATCACAGTGATATGCCGTGCCCCGCGAGCAACGGCGGTGAGCAAGGCCAATTCGGTATCGGTGTTTTCTTTGTCGCGCGGTACCCGCTCGATGTCTGAACCCGTTACTTCGGCAACTGCGAGCACCGCTGGATCGACCGAGTCCATGTCGCCAACAACTGCCGTCACGCGCAACCCCAAGTCGATTGCTGCGTGCAACCCAGAGTCGGCCGCAATCACGAAGTCGTAGCGGGGAAGGTGCTGAACAACAGAGCGTTTTGGTGGCAAACCACCAATCACCACGAGGGCGGTGGTGTCAAGTGCACTTGTTGCGTTCATTGGTTGCGTTCCCTTTGCTGGCATTACCCAACCGGTATTCGGGTCGATGGCTTGTGGCCACCCTCTCAGCCAGCCAATAAGCCAGCTCCCCGTGCGTGAAAACTCATTGTACCCCCGGTGAGGACCACGAGCAATACACGCAGGTATCCTGTTGCTTGTGAGCCCCTTTGCAACAGATACTCCAACAGTCGACAAGACCAACACCATCGTCAGCGTTTCGCCCATTGCGCACGTCAAGTTGCTCGAGTTACGCGACGCCGAAACCGAAGGCGCGCAACTAGGACTGCGTCTCGAAATCTTGTCGCAACCAGGCGAAGATTTCCGCTACGACTTGTCTTTCGATTTTTTCACCAAGGCTGCATTCAGCGACGAAGTGCGCACCATCGACGGACTCAAGATCATCATTCCCGCAAAAGACGTCGAGAGCTTTCAGGGCGCAACAATCGATCACTCCGATTCGCAGGGTTTGCTCATCCGCAACCCCAACAAGCCAATCGCACCGAAAATTGAGGGCCTCGTCAACGACGACGACATTTCAGCCGAGATCGAAACAATCGTTACTGCCGAAGTAAACCCAATGCTTGCCGCGCACGGTGGGTTCGTTACCTTTGCCGGTCACGACAAAGAGGGAACTGCGTACTTCACCATGGGCGGCGGTTGCCATGGTTGCTCGATGAGCAAGCAGACGATGTTGGAAGGTGTGGGCACCATGGTGTCGGAGAAGATTCCGGCAATCGTCAAGGTGCGCGACCTCACCGATCACTCAACAGGCGCCAACCCGTTCTATTCGTAAAACGAATTAGTACGTAGTACTGAGGCGAATTTCTTCGAAGATTGGGTTGAGGGCGGCAAACACGTCGCCCGCATCAATCAACTTCTGGTGATCGCCAACAAACTTGATCTTGCCACTGATGAACGCCTCTTGAGCGTTCAATGTGCCATTGGAAACCGCTACTGCGGTTTCGTACGACTCGGTAAATCGAACGTGCTCTTCGGGTGCTTCACCTGGCGCAAAGACAACCTTGCCATTGCTGGACTGCAGGTGGTAGGTGACATCACCAAATGGTGTTCCCGTCACTACCTGAGTGAGGCCAACGGTGTGTTGGGAAGCGAGTGACTGCAACTCGCTGTTTGCGGCAACTGCTGCCGCTACTGAAGTGATCCATTCGGTGCTGAGGTATCGCATAAACGAAAACTCAGCACCGAATCGAATCGATACGTACTAGGCGGCAACCATGCTCTCGGTCTTACGACGCGAGAACGCAATTGCGACGACCAAGATGGCAA
>CAMDJX010000114.1 GCA_945900735.1 Acidimicrobium ferrooxidans DSM 10331
GATTGTTTGGCTTGGATTCGGCGATAGCACCGTGCTGCTGGGTGCGGTGGGTTTGATTGCTGCCATTCCAGCAATCAAGATTGTGTCATCGGATGCAAAGGGCCGAGAATTGATACCTGTACTGGAGATGACTGGCCGCGCGCAGTTGCTGACTGGTATTGCACTATCGATTGGTCTGTTGATCTAACCAATTTGTAATTAAGTTGGAACAGTCTTCCAATTGTTCCAAATGAACGCTGTGCCCGCTGTTTTTTACGATCGCAGTCGTTGCGTTGTCGCCAATGAGCTCTTTCATTTTTGCTGCGTTGCTGCAAAAGGTTTCGTCTTCTTGGCCAGCGATTAGCAGCACTGGCATATCAAGTGAATGCAGTGAGCTCCACAGCGAATTCTGGGCGCCTGTTCCCGCCAGGCGAAGACTTGTTGCAAGTGATGCCGCTGTGTTTCGGTTGCGGTCGAGGATGTCGGCCGGTGTCGATTTGAGGTTGCTGAACATTGGACGACTGAGCCATTCTGTGATGAACGATTCCGTACCGACTTGTTCAATGTGATCGGCCAATGTCTCGTCGCTTGCGCGACGTTGTAGGCGTAGCTCGGCGTCTTCAATTCCTGCGGTGCCGCTGATGAGCACAAGGGCTTGCACGTGTTTCGGGTGTTGCAGGGCCGCATGTAAGCACAGGCGTGCGCCCATGCTGTAGCCGATATAGACGGCATCTCCAACTGTGGCGCAAAGCGCGTCCGCACCTGCATTGCAATCGAGTGAAACAGTGGCCGAGCCTCCGTGATTGGGCGCATCAACGAGCTTCACTGTGGAACGATTACTTATCGTATTCGCAAGTGGCAGCATCGAATTGCTGGTTTGAGTGAAGCCATGAACCAGTGCGACATGGGGCAGACCGTCGCCAATGGTGGAGGCGTGCAGAAGGGTCACTGTTGTTTTTCTGCCAACCGAACGAGAACTCGCTCGAACATTTCTGTGTCTTGCGCGCCCGGAACAGACCATTGGTCGTTGATGACATATGTAGGAACCGCCGTAATTCCATTGCTGACAGCACCTGCAATTTGGCCGGCTACCTCTTGTGCGAACAGGTTCTCTGTTAGGACCGTGCTTGCCTCGTCGGCATCCATTCCGGCGCTAACAGCGCACTCAATAAGAACTCCATTTGATGAGATGTCTTTTCCGTTGGTGAAATAAGCGATCATGATGTTTTGTTTGAGTGCCGCCTGAGTGTCGGGCCCAAATGCCGCGAGTGCGTGGGCAAGTAAGCGGTGGCTAGGAAGAGTGTTTGCTCGAAGGGCGATATCCATGTTGAACGTGATTCCCTCCTGTGCTGCGATAGCAGTCACATGGTCGAGAATTGCTTGGGCCTTTTCAAGGCCACCGAACTTCTTGGAGTACGCCTCCAACACTGGGGTAGCAACACCGATTGGGGCGGTTGGGTCTAGCTGGTACGGGCTGTACACCACATCGAGATCAATCTCCAGCCCCTGTGCTCTGAGGTTGGCGACAGCTCGGTCGAAGCGAGCCTTGCCGATATAGCACCATGGGCAGACCACGTCGGAGAAGATTTCTACGCGCATAGGTGCCACGATAGAGGGGATGGCTTCCTCACCCTCGGTTACCGCCACTTTTTGTGCCACCTTGGTGGACGAGTGGATTCGGATCGGCGTTCGCCATGCCGTGTTGTCGCCGGGCTCTCGTTCGACGCCAATGGCCATGGCACTCTCGGAAAGATCGGAAATCTCCCTTCACGTTTTTCATGATGAACGTTCTGCGTCATTTGCTGCGTTGGGCATTGGTCAGCACGACGGGGTGCCCGCAATATTGCTGTGCACGTCAGGAACGGCGGCCGTGCAGTTTCATGCGGCAGTGGTTGAAGCAGATCATGCGCATGTGCCGATGTTGGTGTGCACTGCCGACAGGCCACCAGAGTTGCAGGGCGTGGGAGCAGCGCAGACGATCAATCAAACAAACCTTTACGGAACTTCTACGAGACTGTTTACAGATGCCGGTGTTGCCGACGACCGACATTCATCCAAGTGGCGCGCAGTCGCCAGAGACTCGTTCTCTGCCGCGATGGATATCAACCCGGGCCCTGTTCAGATAAATCTTCCGTTTCGGGAGCCACTCGTAGGCGACGTGCAAACTCTGCCAGCAGTTGACGCTGGCGCAATAGTGAAGCAAGGTCGGTTGTCGCCAAGCGCATCCGAACGTAAAGCATTGAACAAATTGCTCTCGTCAAACCGAGGAGTGATTGTTGCTGGTGCCGGAATCGATCAATCTCGATTCGTGTTCGAGCTGGCGCGAACATTGCAGTGGCCAATAATCGCGGATCAACGAAGCGGATGTCGGGTGCCGGCGAGCACCGAGCAAGACACAGTGATCGTCTCCACCGCCGATGTGATACTGCGTGACGTTGCTACCGCGAAGCAATTAGAGCCAGAGGTGATTCTGCGCATTGGCGACCCACCGGTTTCCAAGGTAGTCAACTCTTGGCTCAAGGATTGCGGTGCCGCATATTGTGCAATATCAACGACGCCATCGTTGATCGACCCCGACTCTCGCGTGCAACTGCACATGGTTGGAATACCATCGCAAATTTGTATGGAAGTGGTGCGCGGCACAGCAAACAGAACGGATCAATCGTGGGCAAACGAGTGGAAGAGGCGCGAGACAATCGCAAGATCAACTCTTGATAAAGAACTTGCTGCCAGTACGGAAATTACCGAGCCCTATGTTGCCAGTCGGGTGCTGAGTGCATTGCCGACGGATTCCAACCTGGTTCTCTCATCAAGCATGCCGATTCGTGATGTGGAATGGTTTGCAGCGCCTCGAGAAGGCGTGAAGGTATTCGCTAACAGGGGAGTTAATGGCATCGATGGTGTCGTTTCTACAGCCGTTGGAGTTGCACTGGCATCGCGCAAACCGACTGCGTTATTAATTGGTGATGTTGCCATGATGCATGACATAAATGGATTGATCAATATCACGGATAGGGACATTGACCTGCGAATAGTGATTATTGACAACAACGGTGGCGGCATATTTTCGTTCCTGCCCCAGGCGTCGTCTCTAGACAAAGATCGTTTCGAACAGCTTTTTGGCACACCTCACAACACCGACTTTGTCTCGTTGCTCGCTGGTCACCGAGTTGAATGTGTTGTTGCTGAGAATAAAACGCAGTTCGATACCGCAATTAAACGCAGCGGTTTAACTGCGGTGCTGGTTCGTACACAGCGAGATAACAACGTTGTAGAGCACGCTCGGCTTAACGCTGCTGTCGCAAAGGCGCTTACGGCCGAATAATTGCGGCGAGCATGGCCTGAAATTTGGCCTGTGTCTCTGCCAATTCGGCTGCGGGTTCGCTGTCGGCAACAATGCCGCCTCCCGCAAACAGGCGCGCACTCGTTCTGTTGGGTGACATTTGGGCACAGCGAATAGCAACAGCGAAAGCACCGTTGCCTTTCTGATCAAACCATCCGACAGCGCCGCCATAACGACCACGGTCGATGCCCTCATATTGATTGATGAGGTTCAGTGCCTCATGCTTGGGGAAGCCACCAAGCGCGGGAGTGGGGCTGAGCATGATTGCAGCATCGAGAACATGGATAAAAGGTTTTGACAGCATCCCTTGCATCAGGGTGCCTAGATGCTGCACGTTGGCAACTTGCATTACGGAAGGTTCTGGTTGCCAATCGAGATACGAGCAGAAGGGTAAGAGAGTGTCGTGAACCATGTCGATTACTACACGATGCTCGATCTGATTTTTCTCACTCGACAACAACTTCTCGGCAAGTGCGCTGTCGGTTTGCGGGTCGCCAGTGCGAGGCGCGGTTCCAGCAAGCGGGTGGCTCGAGATTGCTCCGTTGTCCACAGCAACCAACAATTCGGGTGAAGCACCAATGAAGTCGTCAATGAGGTATCGATAACTGGACCCGAATGATGAACGCAACCGCAGTAGTACTGCAT
>CAMDJX010000115.1 GCA_945900735.1 Acidimicrobium ferrooxidans DSM 10331
TCGCACACCGCCTCACTTGCGGGAAACCGCGAAGCGTACGCTGCGTTGTTCGCGCGTTGCGGAGTGGCAACTGTGGAAACACCCACCGAACTGATAGAGACACTCAAGATCCTCGACAACGGTGGCCCTCTCACTGGTTACCGAGTTGCTTCGTTGTCGTGTTCGGGCGGCGAGGCCTCGCTTGTGGCCGACATGTCGGAAGCAACACAACTACGTTTCGAACCCTTCCCAGACGAGCAGCGGCTGCGCATCGAGGCAACACTTACCGAACTGGTAAGCGTGGCGAACCCATTCGACTATCACACGTTTATGTGGGGCGATAAGCCCGCAATGACCGCAACATTTTCTGAGACAATGAACGGGCCGCACGACGCAACAATCCTGTTGCTGGATGCACCACCACGCCCAGATCAAGACGCAAGCAGCTGGATAACTGCGGCCGAAGCATTTGCCGACGCTGCCAAACAAACAAAACGTCGGGCAATTGTTGTTGCCACAATCCCCGAGTGCTTCTCCGACGAGATGCGCAACGCCATCGTTTCACTGGGCCTCACCCCCGCCCAAGGTCTACGCGAGGCATTGATCGCACTAGATCGCGCTGCTTGGCTGGGCCAGCACCATCCGCTGGAGGCACCGACCGCAGTTGTTGCGCCTAAAGCAACCGTGCTTGTAGACGAATCTCGCGCCAAAGAACGCCTCTCAACATTTGGTGTTGCAGTGCCAACTGGCAAGCGCTGCGCACCCACCGAAGTGGCCTCGTGCGCCGCAGAAGTTGGTTACCCCATAACGCTTAAAGGCCTTGGTTTAGCCCACAAGAGTGAAGCCGGGGCCGTTGCTGTCGGTATCCAGAACGAAGAACAGTTATTGGCTTCCATGCGCTCGATGCCAAGCGACATTGAGGAGTTCCTTGTTGAACAAACCATTGTCGGCATCGTTGCCGAAGTGCTAGTGAGCATTCGACGCGCCGCGCCGCTGGGATGGATGATCACGCTGGGCGCAGGCGGCGTACTTACCGAGTTGTGGCACGACACACAGTGTTTGCTAGCACCGGCATCCAGGGAACAGATTCACACCGCACTTCAAGCGCTGCGCATTGCCCCAATTTTGAACGGTTACCGCGGCAAACAGGGCGCGAATGTTGATGCACTTGTCGACACGGTGATGGCCCTGCAACAGTCGGTGGTTGGAACATCAATCGTTGAAGTAGAACTGAACCCAGTGCTAGCAACCACAACGCGTGCCGTCGCCGTAGACGCGCTCCTGATCGAAGAATCGAGCAAATAATGCCCATCATCACCACGTCGTCCCTAGACGGAACTGTTCTTGAGATTGTCCTCGACCGCCCCAAAGCCAACACCATTGACGCAACGACCAGCCGCGAACTGAGCCAAATTTTCGATTCGTTTAATCGCGACACGACACATCGCGTTGCAATTCTTACCGCTGCTGGCGAGAAGTTCTTTTCTGCCGGGTGGGACTTAAATGCGGCAAACGAGGGCGAAGCGTTTGACTCCGACTATGGCGTTGGCGGCTTCGGCGGCTTTCCAGAACTTCCCAACCGGAATAAGCCGATCATTGCTGCAGTTAATGGAATGGCCGTAGGCGGAGGTTTTGAAATTGCGATGGCAGCCGACTTCATCGTTGCTGCCGACCACGCACAGTTTTTTCTTCCAGAGACTCGAGTAGGGGTGCTCCCCGATGCCGGAACGATTCGACTACCCCGCTTACTTCCCCGCCAACTAGCAAACGAAATCATCTTTGGCGGGCGCAGGCTTTCGGCAGCCGAGGCCGAGTCTTGGGGAATTGTTAATCGAGTTGTGCCAATTGCCGAGCTCATGACAAGCGCGCGCCAACTAGCCGCCGACATCTGTCTTTCCGCCCCGCTCAGTGTTGCTGCGGTGCTAGAGCTCAATCGCACACTCGAGCACACCGACATTCTTGACGCGATGCATGCAATGCGCAAGAACGCCGCCTATCGCAAGGCCGTCGACTCGCAAGATGCACTCGAGGGCCCCGCATCATTTGCCGAGAAGCGCCCGCCAAAGTGGCAAGGCAAGTAACCGACTTACTTCTTGTCGCGGCACCTAGTGCTGCAGAACTTAACTTCTTGCCAGTTTTTCGCCCATTTCTTTCGCCACTCAAATTGCAAACCGCATGTTTGGCAAATCTTGGGAGAAAAACCGTTCTTTGTCTTGGCTATGCGCACAATTTCAGCGTAAGGCCGAAAGGCGAACAACACATTCATCGAGCACATCAAGCAACTCGAACGCGCGACTGTCGGCATTTTCCATCTGGAACTCGCGCATTGCGTACGAGAAGCTGGTGTGCAGGCTTGGCCATGCCCCGTGCGTAGAGCCACCGGCGCCAGTATGACCAAAAGCATCTTCAGCCATTCCCAAACGTGAAGGGTTTGGATTTAACTCGAAACCGATACCGAATCGCAATAACCTGCCAGATAGTGGGTCGTTTCCAAGCGATCGTTGCTGTCGTGATTTGGTAATCGTCTCGGGCTGCAACAAACGTATTCCGTCCAACTCGCCGCCATTAACCAACAACGAATACAGCCGCGACATCGCATAGGCATTGGCTACTGCCCCGCCACCCGGCAACTCGATCTTGGCAAACTCGGTCGTGCCTCGTTCTGCGGGGATCATGCCGTATACAAATTGCAATCGTGGGTCGGCATCAGGTGCCGAAAGTGCCGTGTAGTTGTAGTTGTCTGCTCGAGTTGTTTGCGCAATGCGCGGAAGCACATCGTCCGTTGCGCCAATATGCAGATCAAGTTGGAGAGGTTTGGCTATTTCTTCGCGCACAAAAGTGCCGATGCTGCGGCCGTCGGCGCGGCGCACAAGTTCGCCCGCAATCCAGCCAAACGTCATTGCGTGATACGAGGGCGAACCAACTGGAACAAACGGAATTTGCTCGGCGACCAATTGCGCCATGTGCACTGGGTCGGAAAGGTCCTCAATGGTGATCTTGCGCTCAAGCCCAGGCACCCCTGCTACGTGTGCAAGCGCGTCGCCAATGCTGATCTTTCCCTTGCCGCCAACAGCAAACTCAGGCCAGGCACTTTCGATTGTTGCCTCAAGATCGATGAGCCCACGCTCCACACACATCAAGACCGCAACTGCGCAAATCCCCTTTGTGCCTGAAGCAATCACACAGACGGAATCGTCGTTCCACGCCGAACCGTCTTCTTGTTGCCCACCCCACAAATCGACGACTTGCTTGCCGCGATATGTGGCCGCGAAGGATGCGCCCGCCTGCGACGCGGAGTGATATTTGTTAAAGATCTTTGCAACAGGCTCGAAACCTTCTGCGACAACGAGTTTTCGCGTCACCTCAACGACCGCTCGATGCTGGGTGTTGCCGTGATCAAACTCTTTGTGTATTCCTGCTGCGGGTTGCCGATTACCGATTCGGCCGAACCAATTTCTACTATTCGGCCCTCCGACATCACGGCTACTTCGTCGGCAATGCTGCGCACAAGTGGCAAGTTGTGGGTAACAAACAGCATGGCCAAGCCAAGTTGCTTGCGAAGGTCGCCGAGCAGATCAACAATTGCGGCTTGGACAAGAACGTCGAGTGCGCTCGTTACTTCGTCACATACCAACACTTGAGGGTTGCTTACTAGTGCTCGGGCAATTGCCACACGCTGACGCTCGCCGCCCGACAATTGGTCGGGGTACTTGTTTGCATACGAACCGGGAAGATTGACTTTCTCTAACACTTCCAAGATTGCACGTTGTGAGTCGGTTTTTGATTTACCTGCAATGGCCAATGGGCGCGAGATGGACTCGCCAATGGTGCGTCGTGGATTGAGCGAACCATAGGGATTCTGGAAAACATATTGAATGCCCAGTCGTGCTTCTGCCGAGCGCTGACGTGCAGCCTTTTGTAATGCAGCCCCGTTGAACGACATCGAGCCTGTCCATTCGCG
>CAMDJX010000116.1 GCA_945900735.1 Acidimicrobium ferrooxidans DSM 10331
ACGTACTCACGAGAGTTGCGATCAAACTCGGCTACACCGTCAACCACTTCGGCAGCAATACCTAGGCGTTGCTCCAACGGGCGTGCAGTTTCAATGGCGCGGCGAAGTGGGCTTACAAAAATTGCTTCAATCTCTTCAGTGCCCAGATATGCAGCCATCTTGGCTGCCTGCTCGTGGCCCTCTACCCCCAACTCGGGGTCGGCAATTCCAGTTTCTAGTTCAACTCTTAGCGGCAGCGCATGCCGCACCAACACAATTTCCACGTGACGAATCTAGATGACGCTGTGCGACTTACATCAACTCGGCAAGATTAAGTTCGCGAACTGCTCGGTCAAACCGTTCGTTCATCATCTCAATCAAGGTTCGTTCGCGCTCGTTGTTCAAGTCCATTCCGCGAGATGCAATGACGGGGTATGCCAGGCAGAACAGCGCGCAACGCCTGTACTGCAGCCACAAGTCCTCTGCATCAACCACCAGGCCCTTGGCTTGCAGGCCGGCAATCCAACGGTCGAACAATTCGCGCTCGTATTTTGACGCGTCTTCCTTAGTCAAACTTTGCGTAATGAAATATGCAACGTCGTATGCGCCCGTGCCACTGCCCAACAATTGAAAGTCGATCAGAACAGGGTCGTTGTCGGCATCAAACAAAATGTTGTCAGCGCGGAAGTCACCATGACACAGAGTGTTTGGCCCAGCGACAAGCGACTGCAACAACGACGGAAGCCGTTCACTAAACCCAGGACCAATTTCCAGAATGCCGGCGGGTAGCTCCATCTCTTTCGTCAACTTTTCCCAACCTTCGCCAAATACAAACGGAAGCACTGCTGGGTAGATGGGGTCTCCCAAACTGATCGTGGTTCCCTTCTCGGCCAGTTCGTCGCCTCGCCCCCACCACTTTGCGTGCAATGTTGCGGCAGCATCAATTACGGCGCGAGCATCATCAATGGAGATTCCTACGTTTTGATCAACAACTCGCAAGCCGCCCAGGTCTTCCATCACGACAACAAACCGACTGGTTTCCTCGTCAACTTTGGAGAGGTAAGCAACAGGAACTTCAACTGGCATTTCATTGCACAGCGAACCAAAAAAGTTTGCTTCACGGATGTACATGCGCAGCATCGTGCTCGTGAACACTGCAGCCTCATCGAGCGCCGGCAACTTCACTACCACTGATGATGGGCAGTTTGGCCCCATCAGTACACATCTATACAACGCGCTCGATACCCCGATGCCCGCACCAATCTGCTGCACCTCTATCGAGTCGACATCCCAACCCAATTCACTTTTCAGCCACGCATTGTCTACGTCGGCAATGACTCCTGGTATTTGTGCCCCCACAACCACCCCCTCGGGAAAGAATACCTATATATAGGTGTAAGTCCAAAGAGCCCGACCCCGCCGCCAAGTACTTTTGTTTCATGAGTTCTCGCGACAGCCTCCACGCCAAAGTGCGGGCCATCCTTGAAAAGGCCAACCACCCCAACACCCCTCAGGCCGAGGCCGAGACAGCTCTGGCACTTGCCTATCGAATGATGGCCAAGTACGACTTAGACGAAAACCTGGTGGCCACCACTTCGCACGCAGTCGAAGACATCGTGTCTAAGACATTCACGATCAAAGGCCCATACCGCGTACGCCGAGGAACACTGCTGTGGAATATTGCCAATGCGGTTTCGTGCCATGCCTATCGTGACATGATGGAACCGAATCCAACGCAAGTAATCATGGTTGCTTACGGAACCACTAACGACTTGTTCACCCTCGAGGCCCTGTACACCGCCGCCGATCTTTTGGCGGCTCGATCATTACCTTCGGGCGATCGCCGCTTTAAAACATCGTGGTGGCGCGGGTACTGCGAAGCCATTGGCAAAAAGTTGTCGAAGGAATACCAAACCATCGTCAAAGAAAGCCCAGGAATTGGTTTGGTCTTGGTCGAACGCGCCGAGCGCGCCCGCCGAGTGATGGTTTCCTCCACGCCCCACTTGCGCTCCGGCGCATCGCGTTACCGCAGCGACAAAGATGCATTCGGTGCAGGCCAACGCGCTGGTTCACAGTTCTCCGGTGGCCGAAACGGCGTTTCATCACAACGACAAATCGGTTCGGGCGGGCATGCCCAATAACGAAACAGACCGCAGCAATGCAGCAGAAGACGCGCTCCAACTGGAAATGCCAACACGATCGCTCACCATTCCCGAAGCGTCCGAATGGCTTCAGGTCATTGCCGAAAATGAAGACGTCGACCCGCCCCTCCTCACCCAAGAACGGCTATCGCGCAACCTGCAAGGTTTGGCAATAAGCGCCGATTGGTGCATTGCCGTTCGAAGTAAGAAACCGAACCAACTTTTGTTGCTGCACGAGATGGCTCACCTGGTTTGCGCAAATAAAAATCATGGCACCGAATTTCGTACTCAGGTTGTGCGTTTTCTGCGTCGATATGTTTCGGTTACTCACGCCGCTCGACTGCATGCCCTGTATGAAGAATCTGGCCTTTCGGTGGATCCTTTTTCGTCATCTATGTAACACCCATGCCGTGTACTTGTGCACGTGAAGTTGCTGCGGTTTGTAGGTACCAAAAATTGGTCAAGTTGCAAACTGTGTAGCAGCAACCCTTATAGTGCTCCCCCTGTTAGCCACAATCACAGGGAGCACCATGACAGAAGAACGACTACCGAAACGAAATGACATATGGAAGTGCCCGTTGTGCGAGCAACACATCACACTTCACGTTCAAGTATGCGTTGCACCACTGTGCTCCAATAAGCAGGCTCACAGCACCAAACACATTGAAATGATCAAGATCAACACGAAGCGAAAGGACTAAAACCATGGAAGCATTCACCGCCGAAGAACTTGCCGAAATCGTGCGCGAATTGGGCTTACCTGCCGAAGTCGAGGTCGATGACGATCACAGCACCCGAATAAACATCAGTACAGACGACGTTGAATGGTCGGTCATTCTTGGAGACAATGGCCCGTTCTACCGATCCGTAGCACTTTCTACTTATAAGTTCATTGAGGATGAGCCGCTGATGTACGCAAATAGGTGGAATTTCGAGCACATTCCACCTGCAATTGTTCTTGATGATCCAGCAACAAAAGCCCCAATGGTTGACGAGGAAGGCAAATATCTCGTAGGCCTTCTCTGGAGGATTTACTTCTGGAATTCAATTTCGGTCGAATATCTCTCCAACTCATTCGCGTCGTTTCACGAAGACGTCCTTGAGTTCCATGAAATTGAAGAGCTCGCCGACGATGACGAGGAAGAGTCAGAAGAAGCCAAGCGTGGCGAGCACGACCCCATCGACCGCCTGCTGCAGATTCAACTCGAGCTGCGATTGCGCTCGCCTCAATCATCACGTGAATTAGCACGCTCGCTAAAAACCACGAAATACGAAATCAACAACATCTTGTATCACCAACCAGAACTATTCGAAAAAGAAGGAACCTCACCACCAATGTGGTCTAACAAAGGAGAAATACAATGAGTAATGCAACATGGTCCGTCACCGGAGTCCTCTCCGATTTCATCGAAGACTCCCGCCGCGCCGAAATGCACGTCACCGTGGATGACGGGGTCATCGTCATGTACTTGCGTCTCGACAACAGCGACACTGCCAATTCCGTTTTGGAGGCTGCACGCAATTTGGCCGGCGAACGCGTTACTGCCACAGGCCCCATCGAGCCACACAGCGACGCAAAACTGCGCTCGCCATACTTCCTCAGCCCCAGCACCCTTGCCACCGCCTAGAGTTGCTGCAGCCGAAGGGAACCGTATTCACATGAAATTCGATCGCATGATTGTTCTCGACTTTGAGACCACGGGCTTGCAACCCGGGTATCGCCCCGTCGAGATCGCCTGGGTCGAGTTCGACTCCTTATATAACGAGTTGCAGTCGGTCACTTCGCTCATCGACCCCGAGATCCCCATCGA
>CAMDJX010000117.1 GCA_945900735.1 Acidimicrobium ferrooxidans DSM 10331
GCTAGGCGGTCTTTCCATCCGTTGATAACTTGATCAACTGGAGTCCTGAGCACACTCTCTATAACGCTGCCGTAAACAGATCTAAAGTCTGTAGTCACTGCAAGATCACCGTCGTTCAACCGACTAAGTGGGGGTTGTTCGCCATGAAACCCACCAACAACTCGCTCCCCGATTATAAAAACGGGACCTGATGTACCATGATCAGTGCCGTCAGAGGCGTTTGCCTTTACACGCCTGCCAAATTCGCTGAACACCATAATCGTGACATCTCTGCTGCGACCGATTGTACGCATCTGAGACATAAATTTTGAGATTGAATTTGAGACAACGCCGAGAAGAAGCGACTGTGCTGACAATTCATTGGCGTGCGTATCAAAACCACCCAGTGAGACAGACCAAACGCGGGTTGGTACTCCTGCGGCAATCAATTTTGCAACAGCTTCGAACTGTGCGCCGAGATTTGATTCGCCACCCGCATTGCCTCCTACGACTGTGGGCAAATCAGCCGCCGGTGGTGCAGGATTCTTAAGAATCGGTGAGACAATATCGGCAACAGCAAACAGGTCACGCATTGAACGCGCAGCAGTTGCTGAGAGTTGACCGTCAAGTTTTGTTTTCTTTGATGTGTTTGCAAAATCTTTCGCAAGCATGCCAGTTGGTGTCTTCAGTCCACTAACAGGTAACACGGTCCCTGAGCGTTTGTCTCCCCGAAATAGAGCTGGCAATGTCGTGCCGAGACTGATTGCAAGAAACGGATTCTCAGGCTGTGTTTCAAGCCATCGCCCGACCCATCCGGTTTTAATCGGGGTACGTGATGCACTTTGCCAAATCGCCATTGAAGAAAAATGCGAGCGATCAGGGTTCGGATAACCGACGCCACGTACAATTGCGAGTTGATTCTTATCCCACAAAGATTTAAAACCGGTCATTGATCCATTTAGTGCAAGATCATCGCCAATCGGAAGCACCTGTTCTTCTTTGTACGCAAGTTGAGGACGTAACGATCTGTAGTTTGAATCCAGATAAGGCACGACGGTATTTAGGCCGTCGTTACCACCGTTGAGTGTGACAATCACGAGAATTGGTGTGCCAACAGGCAACGGTCGTATGACCGCGGCGTGAGCGAACTCGTAAGTTAACAATGAGTTCGCAACTGCAACCGCGCTTGCGCTTGCGCTTGTTAATTTGATGAAATTTCTGCGCGTGATATTTTCCATTTTCCTTCTTAAACACTGACCAAGTATTCAGGACTGCAGATTGCCAAGGCAGTAAGTCGCGCCGGATCGCGAAGTGCACCATCAAATGCAGCCCTGGTTCGATCACTCCATTCGGCGACACCCAACCAATCTGCGAGAGCATCGACTCGTTCTTGCTTAGCAACCTTTATCAATGGTCTCAGATTGCCTTCACTGACAAACATTTGAGCGGCTTGTATCAAACTTTGCGATGAGGCAACTGAAAGCCAAGCTTCGTCTGCGGGCCAGCCAGCCACGCTTGGCGGAAAAAATGGTCGCTGACCCAAATCTTCAAGCAACTTCAAAAGTTGATCTGGTTGAGAAAATCTAGACGGAGTGATTTGTAGCGCTCGAAATACCGACACCACCCATTCAACTGGGCTCTTGACTTGCGAGTTAATCGGATCCTTAAACGATTCGCTAAACACCAATGACTTCATTGTCGGAAGAATCTGACGCGCTCGAAATGACTCCCGAATAATAAATGCTGAGGATTTTGCACGCGCAGCTGGCTTTATAGGGATACTCATCATCGAAGATGCTGGTGAGATAAATCGATACATCAATCGTTCAGGAATAAAACTTTGACAAGATTCCGTCATCGAAAGATACCGCGCAAGATTCGCCGATTCGAAATTGCTTGTCGTACCCAAAATAGTTGATACCCCAAAATAGCTTCGACGTGATTCCTTGGTTACGAGCCCCGAATTTTTCACCACTCGTAGCCCAGAAAGCGCCTTTGCCGCTTCTTTGACATCATTTTCCGAATATTGATTAACGCCTAGCGTAAATAGTTCAAGTAATTCTCTAGAGAGATTTTCATTTGGTGATTTTGCGGTATTGAGTTGACCGTCAAGCCAATAAATTAATGCTCCATCAAGAATCATTTCTTCACACATTTGAGAGAAGTCACCAATCGCATGTTTTCGAAGTCGTGCAATGTGATCAAACATCACAACAGGTTCATCAACCTTTGAGTAGGAAGTCGCCCAATGGCCATGCCAGAACCATGTCATGCGTTCAACGAATGGAAGTTCTTGTACAACCATTTGGTCAAGCCACCACAAACTCATGTTTCGCAATTGTGCCTGTTTTGCTACCTTATATGGCGCTAGAGCCTCGGAGTTCCGTTCAGGTTGGCCACCAAGGTCGACGATACCGATCGCTGTTTTTACATCTCCATAATCAGGCAAGCCAGCTTGGAGTAATTGCTGAGCCGAGACTTTGAAGCCTTGTTTTAACATCTTGCCAAACTGACCAGGCTTTGGACCAAACCCAACACGATGCACCAGCCTCGCGATTGCAAATCGGTCGGCATTTCCCACGTTCCGAATGGTAAAGCCCTTGAGTAAATTACTTGCTAACAAGTGATGTCATTCACACAAATCATGCAGTCCTTCTTCTGTGATACCAGAGTGGGCAATTGAAATAGCAGACACAATTTTCATTAACTGATGCCTCGGCATCCTCGCAAAGTAATGACCGACTGCTCGGGAACGTTGGTTACGCAATAAGTAGTCCTGACAGCAGCCCACTGTGTCTATGGCCAAAGTGGACCATTTCAGATAAGTGTTGGGGGCTCCACTAGTTGACATGACACTCCTTGGTGTGATGAGTAACCCGTGGCTACTGAGACAACTTAATAATTATCGATTTGGTTTTCAAACTCGATGAGGTTCTTTAATGTGCGACCCGAGGGAGTGTTGTGGTGCACCACCCCGCCCGGGAAGAATGCCAGAGTGCTGCTTTGTTCATTGATTTGTGAAAACGTTTGAGCAAGTGCATCCACTGTCCATGCATTGTGTGTAGTCCAATGCTGCTCAACACCAAAAGGTTGATAGATCGCTACATCGGGGCCTTCGATTGCAAAAATACGAGCAGTGAAGCGACAGAGATCGCTGGCGAGATATACAACAAGTGGTGATACATGCTCTGGGGAATGGCGATCGAACCCTTGTGCTTCTGGCATGAGCGCCAACACATCGGGCGAATCTGCAACCATGCGCGTTCTGGCGCACGGCGCGACCGCATTGACCCGCACACCAAGCCGGGCAAGTTCTTGGGCATGGCTTACCGTGAGTGCAGCAATCGCCGACTTCGCTGCGCCATATACGCCGCCACCTGAAGTTGGATGCAAACCAACGGCTGAAGTGGTGTTGACTATTGCTCGCCCTTGTTGTGGGCCAACCTTGCTCCAATGAACAGCCGCAAAGTGGCTTACGGCAAGTGTGCCCTTGAGATGCACATCCAGTTGGCTATCGACGTCTTGCTCGGTGAGGTTGACGAGCGAAGAAGGGCGATTGTTGCCGGCGTTATTAATGACGATGTCGAGACGGCCGAAACTGGAGATGGCTGTGTCGATGATGGACTCTGCTCCCGCCCAGTCGGCCACACTTGCGACATTTGCGACGGCCATACCGCCGCTGGAAATGATTTCGTTGACAACTTCTTCAGCGGGATTTGATTGGCTGTGCTCGCCTTTAACCGTTGCACCAAAATCGTTTACCACGATTGACGCGCCTTGCTCGGCAAGGGCTAGGGCATATTCGCGACCTAGCCCGCTGCCCGCACCAGTAATAACCGCGACTTTGCCCGCAAATAACTTCATTGCTCATTCACCGTAGTTCACATGCCTGTGGGTACTATTCGTGCATGGCATCGGGATGGCG
>CAMDJX010000118.1 GCA_945900735.1 Acidimicrobium ferrooxidans DSM 10331
CGAAATTGTCATTCCTTCCGCGAAAATTGCCTACGTCGAATTTGGCGCAGCCGATGGCTCGCGCAAACTCGGTTTCGGTAGCTAAAGCCAGCCCCATTGCTTTCGCGTCAACTGCTCTTTGTCACTGGCAAAGGTGGCGTTGGAAAAACGAGTATCGCCGTCGCCCTGGCCACGTCTGCCGCCGCAAGCGGTAAACGGACACTGCTGTGTGAAATGGACTCGAAGGGCGCCGTTGCCAATGCGCTTGGCGTAAGTCTTCTGGGTTTTGAGCCGACAGAGGTTTCGCCGCGTTTGTTTGCAATGGCAATGAATACCCAAGATTCATTGCGCGAATACATTCGGCTGTTTGTTCGCATCCCACTTATCACCAGTATCGGCCCTCTTGCAAAGATGTTCGATTTTGTAGCCAGCGCCGCACCCGGAGTTAAAGAAATTTTGGCAGTGGGCAAGTTGTGTTGGGAAGTCCGCGAAAAAAACTACGACATCGTCATCGTGGATGCCGAAGCATCAGGGCACATCGTTGCGCAAATCGAGGCACCTCGAACGCTCACCAACATTGTGCAAGTTGGCCTCATCCGTGACCAAACGAAATGGATGCAGGAAATTCTGCACGACTCGTCGCGTACCGGAGTTGTCGTTGTGACCACACCAGAAGAGATGCCCGTGGTTGAAACCATCGAACTGCTCGACACTTTGAGCGCTAAGTCGAGCGTGGCAGTGGCCGCTGTTGTTGCCAATCGTGTTTCAGGCGACATCTTTACCGACCGCGACTTGCCGCTATTCGCCGCCTTGCAAGCATTTGCCGGATCGCAACAGTGCACCGCCCAACAACAGGCGCTACTGACAGCGCCGCTAAGCGCCGTAGAAATTGCTGTCGATCGCAGGACTCATGCGGTGACGCACCTGGCGCTTCTTGCTCAGCGTCTGCGTTCACCATCTATTCCGTTGGTGGTGCTGCCGGATGTTGCAGTAAATCAACACAACCCACGGCAACTGAACGAGCAGCTTGCGGCAGCGCTTTCCGAGGAGCTGTCGTGACGCAACAATTGGATTCTTCGCAGTTGTTGTCGATGCTCGATTCGTCAAAGTTGTTGGTGGTGTGTGGCAGCGGCGGGGTTGGCAAAACAACGATGTCGGCTGCGCTTGGTGCACTGGCGGCAACGCATCTTCACAAAAAAGTATTGGTGCTCACGGTAGACCCGGCGCGTCGCCTGGCAGACGCGCTTGGTCTGCAAGCAATTGGAAACGCTGTTGTGCAGGTTGACGCGAAGGCGTTTAAAGAAGCGGGTGTCGTGCCACAAGGGCAGTTGTTCGCCGCGATGATCGACACAAAGGCCAGTTGGGACGACCTCATTCACCGACATGCACCCACCCCGGCAATTGCGCAGCGTGTCCTTGCGAATGCGTTGTACACCAACCTCACCGAACGATTTGTGCACAGCCACGACTACATAGCGATGGAACGGCTGTACGACGTGTATCAGTCGAATGCTTACGACTTGGTCGTTGTGGACACTCCGCCATCGCGAAACGCACTCGACGTATTGGACGCCCCAAAACGAATGCGCGACTTTTTCGATTCGCGTCTGCTGCAGTTACTCACAACCCCTGCGCAATCACGTGTGGTTTCGCTGATGTCGAAACCATTTTTTCAAGTTGCCGACCGAATTCTTGGTGCTCGATTCCTGACGTCAATAACCGAATTTTTCACGTTGTTTCGCACAATGGAAAAGGGGTTCGTCGAGCGCGCAAACAAAGTGGAAAGCGTGCTTCGAAATACGGATACCAAATTTGCAGTTGTCACCACTCTTGAGGTTGCGCCTGCATTTGAGGCCGAGTATTTGCTTACAGAACTTCAATCGCGCTCTTTTTTGCTGGGCGCGCTCATTGCAAACCGCGTGTTGCCGCTTGCGCTCGCAAATCAAACAAGTGCAGCATTGGCTAATGACCGAAGCCTTGTCGGGCCCGAGACACTGCAGGCCGCTGCGGCCGCGGCGGGGCTCCCAGCGCCCAGCACCCAGCAGTGCGAGCGGGTATTGGCCACGCTGTGGAAGGCATCCCAGGACGTTGTAGCCGCATCTGCTGTCGAACAATCCCGACTCGACAAACTCTCCCATTCCTGCTCGAAGAGTGGGGCAAATGTACTCACTGCGCAATACGTGAGCGGGGAAATCACCGATATGAAGGGCATCGTGGCGCTGGGCGAAAGCCTGAGTGGCCGATAGGGCAGAATAAGAGGGCCGTATGCCAACGCTTGCCGAACTTGCCCACGACCACACCGAACTGAACTCAGATGCCATCGAGCATCTCACCGCGCTTGTCTCGGAATGGGGCATGCTGGCCGACTTTTGCTTCGCCGACATGTTGTTATACGTCCCCGTCTCCGAAGGGAAGTGGTTGATCACCGCACAAGTTCGTGCTGCAACCGGACAAACGCTCTATCACTCGGATTACGTCGACACGTGGGCGAGTGAATCGGAAAAGATATTGCTCGACCAATGCCTTGCATCGGGGCAAACTGCGCAAGGAGAAATTTTCGTTCAAGCAATTGGCGGGCCAGCAAACATGTTGGTGGTGCCAGTGTCGTTCGAAGGCTCCACTGTTGCTGTGCTGTCGCGCGAGTGGGTTACCGACAACGCCCGGAAATCTGGACAACTCGAATCTACCTACGCCGAGATTTTCGCCAAGTTCGTCGAGATGGTGGCGGAAGGACTATTTCCGTTTGATGGCCGCATAGCCGACGCCAGCGTTGCGCCGCGTGTAGGTGACGGCGCAATTGTGCTGGACGCAGCAACTCGTGTTCGCTACGCCTCGCCTAACGCAGTCTCCGCATTGCATCGCGCGGGAGTAAGCACGAACGCCATTGGTCAAACGTTGGCAGAACTAGGTGTTGCAGAAAATGCGGCGCGCAATGCATTCGAACGCAAAGAGCCAGTTGTTGAAGAGATTGAACAAACCTCGGAAGTGACATTGCTTACTCGCAGCATTCCAATGCTTCGTCGAACGCTCACCGGCGTAGAAGTAACGGGGGGAGTGTTGTTGCTGCGCGACGTCTCAGAGTTGCGCCGCCGCGACCGCCTCCTCCTCACCAAAGACGCCACCATCCGCGAAATTCATCACCGTGTAAAAAACAACTTGCAGACCATCTCGTCGCTGCTGAGGTTGCAAGCCCGCAGGCTGGAATCGCCAGAGGCCAAGGACGCAATTGCCGAATCGGTTCGCCGCATTAGAACCATTGCGCTTGTGCATGAAACGCTTTCGCGCGAGCCCGGCGAAGACATTGCATTCATCGAAATCGTGCGCCCACTCATGCGTCTGGTGGAAGAGGGCTTACAGTCGGCAGATCGTCCAGTGACGTTTGAAGTGA
The DNA here is from genome assembly GCA_945900735.1 of Acidimicrobium ferrooxidans DSM 10331. Taxonomy (GTDB): domain Bacteria; phylum Actinomycetota; class Acidimicrobiia; order Acidimicrobiales; family Ilumatobacteraceae; genus UBA3006. The sequence goes on from CAMDJX010000118.1 coordinate 3,368, forward strand.
AAGGTGACGGAGGCCGTTTGCCGGCAACAGTCGCAACGCCGTTATCGGTAGTCATTCTCGAGTTATTGCAGAACGCCGTAGATCACGGTTTCCCCGAAGGAAGCGCGGGCGGATCGGTTGTGGTCTCACTCAGCCATGACGACGATGCGCTGACGATTCGGGTGGTCAACAACGGCGTCGGCCTCAGCCCAGATTTCGATTTTTCAAAGGCAACAGGCCTGGGGCTCTCCATTGTGCGCACTCTGGTAACCACAGAGTTGGCTGGAACAATCGAGATGCGTGTTGCGGCAGCCGAAGACTTTGCCCAACTATCAATGAATACGCCAGGCAGCGGCGAGGGACCTGTTGTCGAGCTGCGTGTGCCGCTGCAGTATTAAGCGGTAACGCGGGCAGCGCGTCGTTCTGCTGCCATTTGGCGACGGATATTGCGTCGCTCATCTTCCGAGGTGCCACCCCAAATACCGCAGTCTTGGTTGGTCTCGATTGCAAAC
>CAMDJX010000119.1 GCA_945900735.1 Acidimicrobium ferrooxidans DSM 10331
GAATGGCGCGTCGGTGGTCATGCCAGTGCTGGCGTGCCCTTGAATGCACCCGGGTCGCCGGCTTGAGGAATGAGTGGCTTCGACCACGCCACTGTTTCGGCGATGGTGTTTGCAACTTCGCGCCATGCTGCTGGGTTCCAACCTTCTGCTGCTGCCGGCACTGTGCCGTCGCTGCGAAGAAACACAAACGCTGGCAATTCGGCGAGCCCTAGTTGTTTAACAACAACTCGTTCTGGGTCGGTGAAAGTAAGGAACTCGGTTGCTAGTGGCCCAAGAAATTGTTTCGCTTCGGCAGGTGATGCCGTGACGATGAAGTTGACCCGCGCGGCAGAGTCGGCAAATTGATGCATGATGCGCGATGCGGTCTTCAAGATCCACGAGCTTTCGTTGGTGTACGGGTCGATCACGACGGACGCCAAGTGAAAAGTGGTGATCCATTCACGCAGTGGGCGGGCGTCGCCAACAAGGGGGGTGAGCTGGGTGTCGAGGGAAGGTGCGTTTGCCACAGCAAGTGACCGTAGCAAGCCGGCACTAGCGTTTCCGATATGCACCCCATCGAGCACCTGCGCTATGTGGCGCGTGCCACTGGCGCCGACCCCGTTTCCTTAGTTCATGAGACTTCGCAGGCCCTTCGCGGGTTGCGTCACGAGCCGGCTGGGCTGGTGTTAACTGCTCGACGAATCGTCGAGCGCCATCCAACATGCGCCCCGCTGTGGTGGCTGTGCGCACAGGTGCTTGTAGCGCCCGACCCCTTTGACCGAGCGGAAGAACTGAGTTTGGAATTAGATGCCGATCGCACCACCGACCACTTGGTGGACGCGTTGCCGCAAGACGCGGTGGTGTGTGTTGTTGGATGGAGCCCAACTGCACTTGAAGCAATTGCTCGTCGTGGCGACTGCAGCGCGTTTGTTATTGACTCGTTTGGTACCGCAGATACGGCGGTGCGCGTATTGGAGCAAGCCGGTTGCACTGCCGAAGCGGTGTCGCTGGAGCATGCGGCGCTCGCCGTTACGCGAAGCAACTTGGTGATTGCAGATGCACTGGCATGCGGCCCCGAAATGTTTTTTGCAAGCGCCGGTTCCTACGCCGTTGCTGCTTTGGCACATGTAGAAAGCGTGCCCTTGTGGCTGACTGCGCGCAAGGGCACACGATTGCCAAACGAGCTGTGGCTTGCAATGCACTCTCGGAATAGGGACGTCGATCAGCCATGGCGCACAGATGTGGACGAGATTCCGCTTGCGCTATGCGGCACCTTCGTTGGCCCCACGGGCATCAGCCATGTTCCGGCCGATGCGGTGCGCCCAGAATGTCCCGCTACGACCGAGATGCTCGTACGCAGTGCAATGTAACCTGTAAGCCATGTCTGCACGCTCACGCCAACTTCCACGTCGTTCCTGTCTGTCCATTCCCGGCTCGTCCGAAAAAATGATGGGCAAAGGCCCAAACATTCCGGCCGACATGGTGTTTCTTGATCTCGAGGACGCAGTTGCTCCGAAGGAAAAAGAAGCATCGCGCGCACGAATCGTTAGTGCAATTCGCGGCAACGATTGGGGCGACAAGGTGTTGTGTGTTCGCGTCAACGACTGGAGCACAAAGTGGACTGCCTATGACATCATGGAAGTCGTTGGCGGTGCAGGCGAGCGCCTCGACGAAATCATGTTGCCAAAAGTAGAGAACGCAGCGCAGATCGTTGCTACCGATTTGCTCTTGCGCCAAGTAGAAATCGCTAGCGGCTTGCCAATTGGCCACATCGGTATCGAGGCTCAAATTGAAACCGCACGCGGCCTCATCAACGTGGAAGAAATTTGTGCAGCAAGCCCACGTGTAGAAACCATCATCTTTGGCCCTGCCGACTTTGCCGCAAGCATGGAAATGCCGGTGCTCACTGGCGGAGTACAAATCCCCGAGTACCCAGGCGACCACTTCCATTACGTGTTCAACAAAATCTTGATGGCTGGCCGTGCCAACGGCTTGCAAGTAATCGACGGGCCGTTCCTGCACGTTCGCGACAACGATGCCTTGCGCGATTACGCAATGCGCGCTCGCACGCTTGGCTTCGACGGCAAGTGGGCCCTCCACCCAGACCAAGTAACCGTGTTGAACGATGTCTTTTCGCCAACGCAAGAGCAGTTCGACAAGGCCTGGCAAATTCTGGATGCCTATAAGGCAGCAACCGAAAATGACGGCATGGGTGCCGTTATGTTCGGCAACGAAATGATCGACGAAGCAAGCCGCAAGATGGCACTCAAGTTCATCTCGCGCGGCGAGCGTGCCGGTCGCACTCGTTCTGCGCAAGCGTGACCAAACGCTTCGACGCGCTGCTGTTTGATGCCGGCGGCATCTTCCTACTGCCAGACCCAATTTCACTTGGCGCGATCGTGCACGAACATGGTGGCAACGGTTCTATCTCGGCAATGACCCGCGCGCATTACGCGGGCATGGCTGCGCTCGACAACGCTGCGCGTTCAAGCAGTAAAGACACCATCGACGGTTTCAGTTGGGACCCATACCGCCACGCGCATCTTGCAAGTGCTGGCCTCAGTGGTACAAACCTTGCCGAGGCCGAGGCGAAGGCAAAAAACTTGTTCTCGCCATTCTTGTGGCGCTACCCAATTTTGGAATCGGCCGCGGCGCTGTGGCGCATGCATTTGCAGGGCCTGCCAATAGGCATCGTGTCCAATGCCAGCGGGCAAGTGGAGGCAACGCTTGCCAACCAGTGCATCTGCCAAGTTGGCAACGGTGCGGGAGTGCCGGTGCTGATCGTTACCGACTCGCACGTCATCGGCACTGCCAAACCCCACGCAGGCATCTTTCGCGACGCACTGGCACTGATGAATGGCAATGGCATTAGCACCGACCGCATTGCCTACATCGGCGACTCGTACGTCAATGATGTGCAGGGTGCGCGCAACGCGGGCATTCACCCAATCTTGCTAGACCCGTACAACGATCATGAAGGCGATGATTGCGAGCGCATCGGCTCGCTACACGACTTGCTTGCGTTTATTTAGCCGCGTCTTCTACAAGTCGGCGAGCAATTACCTTCAAGCACAGCGTTTCGTCAACGCCTTCGAAGATTGACAACACGCGAGCATCAACGAACAAACGGCTGATGGTGTATTCCTCGGCGTAACCAAAACCACCATGAATTTGCATCGACTCGCGAGTTACCCACTCGGCTGCTTTGCAGACATAGGCCTTGACCATGCTTGCTTCCATCTGGCCCTTACCTTGACCCATTAACTTGGCAACCGCATAACTGAATTGGCGTGAGGCCTGGATGACTGCGGCCATGCGGCCAAGTTTGACTTGCGTCAGTTGGTATTCGCTGATGTTGCTTCCGAACACTTTGCGGTTATTGGAGTAGTCGACTGCAAGTTCGTATGCGGCTTGCATCAACCCAACTGCACGTGCAGCGGTTTGCAAACGACCGTTTTCGAAGCCGCTCATTTGGTAATAGAAACCTTTTCCGAGGCCCGCTTCCTCGCCGATGAGGTGATCGGCTGGAACCCACCAGTTTTCAATCGCAATTTCGTACGAGTGCATGCCGCGGTAGCCAATGGTGTCGATTGGTCGACCTTCCATTTTTCCGCCGTCTGGTTGGTTGAACATGAAGCCATGCGCTTCGCCTTGCGGCTTCGGCACAATCAGCACGCTCAGGCCACGGTGTTGCTTGCTGCGATCCGAGTCGGTGCGGGCAAGCAACATCAATACGTTCGCGCGTGCGCCAAATGTGCACCACGTCTTCACGCCGTTAATCAAGTAGCCGTCTTTTCCTTCAGCATTCTTTGC
>CAMDJX010000120.1 GCA_945900735.1 Acidimicrobium ferrooxidans DSM 10331
CGCCATGGCGAAACCACACTGCGCGATGCAGCCGTTGAAAGAACTGGCGTCTTTTTACGCAACACACGCCAAGCCGACCACAGGGCACCGACAATGATCACAAGAGCAGGCACACCAGAACCGACCGCGGCAAGCACTCGCGGCGCAACACCGAATACTTCCTTGCCGGTAGGGAACTCGGTTGGAATGATCGACTGTTTCGTCGGGGCCACTGCAACGATTCCCGTTGCGAAACCTGTCAGCCCAACGAGCCACCAACGAATTTTGTTACCCATCGAAACACCACCCAATAAATAGACGGTGCCAAGCGCGAGCCAAGCAACATTGAGCACAGCGCCAGCAAGAAAAAAGATTCGAAAGACGGTCAAGTTCCAGCCGGCACTCTCTGCCCACCACAACGCGCCGGAACCAATGGCGAACAGCACCATGGCAATTGTCCATGCCAACTCGTGAGGCTGGCGCCGCTTCTGCCAGCGGTCGGCCGTGGACAAGGCAAAGGCGCAAGCAATGAGCGCGGCCCCGCCAGCTAGGGCCGAGTTTGTTGCACTCATGCTTTCGGCTGCCGCAAAGACCATGGGCGCAGGCTAGTTGGGAGGGATCTTTGTCGGCGGTGACGAATGTCCCGAACTAATTGGGCCATCGAAGTGGCTCGTGACTTCGTGAATTCGCGCACGAACGCCTACCCTTGCCATGTGGCCAAACTTGCTTCAACACCGTCGGCTTCCGCGCGAAAGCGCATCCCCGACGCCGCGGTGGCTCGGCTTCCCGTGTACCTGCACATCCTGAGTGGCGAGATTGCGAGTGGCGTCGAGCAACTCTCGAGCGATCAGTTGGCAGCGCTTGCCGGCGTTAACGCGGCCAAGGTGCGAAAAGATTTGTCTTACCTCGGAAGCTACGGCACCAGGGGCGTCGGGTACGACGTTGCGTACTTGGTGTATCAAATCAAACGCGAACTTGGACTGCACCACGAATGGAAAGTTGTCGTTGTCGGCGCGGGCAACTTGGGTAATGCATTGTCTAACTACAGCGGGTTTTCTTCGCGCGGTTTTCCGGTCGCGGGCATCGTAGACATCGATTCCACAAAGGTTGGCAAAAAAATTGGTGGGGTTACAGTGCGCCACATTGACGACCTCGCATCAATCGTTCGCGACGAAGCGGTAAGCATCGGTGTCATTGCAACGCCACCCGCAAGCGCCCAGCAAGCCGCAGACCTGCTCGTGGCGGCCGGTATTAGCTCCATCCTCAACTTTGCGTCCGTTGTCTTGAATACACCCGAAGCAATTTCGGTACGCAGCGTGGATCTGGGTGTCGAACTGCAAATTCTTGGTTACTACGAGCAACAAAACCGCGACGAAATTCTTGTGCCTGGAAATCGTGAAATGGATCCAGCATGTCGATAGTTGTTCTTGGCGTAAATCATCGCTCTGCACCCCTCGACGTCATTGAGAAGGTCACAATTTCGAGCGAAGCGCTAGCAAATGCGCTGCAGGATTTGCACTCGCGCGACAACATTCGCGAAACGGTGGTGCTGTCAACCTGCAACCGCACCGAGGTGTACGTGCTGGCCGAAAAATTCCATGGTGCATACGCAGATGTACGCGATTTCTTTTGCGAACTGTCGGGGCTTACGCCAGACGAGATGCACCCGCACTTCTACAGCCAGCACGATGATGCTGCAGTATCGCACCTGTTTGAAGTAGCAAGCGGTTTGGATTCTGCAGTGCTTGGCGAAACTGAAATTCTTGGTCAAGTGCGCACTGCATGGGAGCGTGCTCGCAACGAAAACACCGCGCGCACTTCTATGAATATGTTGTTCAGACAGGCACTCGAAGTAGGCAAGCGCGCACGCACCGAAACATCAATCAGTCGTTCCACCGCATCGGTATCGCATGCCGCAGTAGACATGGCAGTCGATCTGCTCGGCACCATGAGCGGAGCCAACGTCTTGGTGGTTGGTGCAGGCGACATGGGCGCCGGTATCGCCAAAGCACTTGCGGGCGCCGGTGCAAAACACGTGACGGTAATGAACCGCAGTGTTGAGCGTGCCGAGGAATTGGCGCAAAGTGTTGGCGCAGTTGTTGGCAAGTTTGATGAATTGTCGAGTGCGGTGGCTCACGCCGATGTCATTCTCACCTGCACGGGTGCAGGCGAAGTCATTATGTCTCGCTCATTTGTCGATGCCGCACGCGCGCAGGCAGACAACAAGCAGCTGTTGATTGTGGATATTGCAATGCCTCGCGACGTCGAGCATTCGGTTGGCGAAATTGCTGGCGTTACCCTGCGCGACTTGCACGATCTTCGTGATTGGGCGCAAGCGGGTATCGACGCAAGACAACAAGAAGCAAACCAGGTGCGCCAGATCATTGGCGAAGAAGTACAACGATTTACTCAAGAGTCAATTTCTCGGCAAGCAGCACCGCTCGTTGCCGAATTGCACGAGCGCGCCGAATCAATTCGCCGTGCCGAACTCGAACGGTTTTCCTCGAAGCTTGGTGCATTGACGCCAGAGCAACGCGATGCGGTAGAGGCGCTCAGCAAGGCAGTTGTTGCCAAATTGCTGCATTCGCCATCTGTCCAGTTGAAAAACAGCGCGGGCACGCCACAAGGCGAGCGAATTGCCGCAGCCCTGCGCGATCTTTTCGACATCGAATGATCCGCATCGCCACCCGCTCGAGTGCTCAGGCCCGCACTCAGGCCGAGGTTGTCGCTAATGCAATAACTGCGGCCAGCGGTGAGGCAACCGAACTTGTCTTCGTTGAAACACTTGGCGATATCAAACGTGATGTTCCATTGCATCAGTTGGGTGGTCAGGGCGTTTTTGTAAAAGAAGTGCAACAAGCTGTCCTGCAAGGTCTTGCCGACGTTGCCATTCATTCGGCAAAAGATTTGCCTTCTATGGCAACCGATGGGCTCACTGTTGCGGCATGGTGCGAACGCAGAGACGTGAGAGACGCACTTGTTGGGAACACCCTCGAGGGTTTAGCCCAGGGCGCAACTGTTGCAACAGGTTCGGTGCGCCGGCGCGCACAATTGCTGACAGTAAGGCCCGACTTACAGTTCGTTGATTTGCGAGGCAACATCAACACGCGTCTTGAGAAAATTCCAGCTGGCGGGGCCATCGTGATGGCAATTGCGGCGCTAGAAGTGCTTGGGCTGACTCATCATGTTGCGCAAGCACTCGACCCCAACGTGTTCGTTCCAATGATTGGCCAGGGTTGTGTTGCGGTGGAGTGCAGAACAGATGATGCAGTAACGCAAGGGCATGTGAGCGTTGTCGATCATGCAACAACTCGGCGCTGTGTAGAAATAGAGCGGGCGTTCCTTGCCGAACTTGGCGCCGGTTGCAGCATGCCGGTGGGTGCGCATCTTGATGCAAATGATGTGTTGCACATGTTCATGGCAACGGGCGACACGCCGAACGATCGGCACGCAAAGAGGGCATTGCCGTTGCCGGTGTCGGGCGATGCTTTGGAATTTGCGCGCGAAAATGCGCGAGCAGTGCGCGCCTCATTGCAATGAACAGTACATCGCTTGCAGGGCGAACGGTTGTCCTGACGCGACCATTGCAGCAATCAATACAACTAGAGCGCGAACTAATTTCCCTTGGCGCACACGTAGTGCAAATGCCGCTCATTGCAATTGCTTTGCCACTCGATAAGGGCGAAGTATTAAACACTTCGCTTGCAAACCTGCATCAGTATGACTGGTT
>CAMDJX010000121.1 GCA_945900735.1 Acidimicrobium ferrooxidans DSM 10331
CGGCTAAACAAACCGCTTGGGCTTAAGAGGTTGACCCACGACAACATGCGCATGAGGTAATTAACCCAGAACGGCATGATGATCAGCGTGAGGAGAAGCAGCCGGCGTTTACCCGCATGTCGTGCGAGGAAGTATGCAATTGGGAATCCGATTAGGAAACACATAGCCATTGCGGCGAATACGAACACAAAAGTGCGAATGAAAACGCCACGCAACGGGCCGCTTAGTGCGCTGGTGAGCACCTCTTGGCTTTGTGCAAAATCCCATTGCAGCGGGTTCCATTGCGGCACTGCATCGCGGAAGATGGGGTCGATAGTTCCAAACGCCACGCATGCAACTGCGTAGAAGGGAACGGCAAAAAACACCAACAGCCAAGCTGCACCAGGTGCGGCAAGGCCGGTCCAAATGCGAGTGTTGCTACGCACCAATCAGCCAGCGGTAAAGGTTGCCCAGACGTCGTTCCATAACGCGTCCACTTCGGGGCTCAGGCTGGTGAGTCGTTGTCCCGTCTTATAGCGATCAGCATCAACAACCGCATCGATGAGCGATTCGGGAATGGCGCCGTTGGAGATGAGCGCTTCGGCCGACACTCCGGTTAGTGCCGGCTGGTAGCCAACGTATGACTGGTTCTTGAACGCCACATCCACATCGAGCAAGTAGTTGATGAAACGATGTGCGAGCACGGGTGCTTTCGATTCTTTTGGAATGCAGAGGAAATCGTTCGCTGTGATGTTTTGTTCTGGATACCAGAAACCAAGCACGTCGGTTGATACTCCCTCGGGCAAGTTCCATGGGGCCAGCAGCATGTCGCCTGTCCACATGTATGCAATGTCTCGGTTATTTGCGGGAATCTCTTGGTACGAAAGTACGTCAACTTTTGGCTGCGTTGCGTCACGCAAACGAATCAGATTCTCTTGTGCAGCGGCGATGACTGCTGCATCGCCAGTATTCACATCGGTGATACCTGCTTGGAACAGCGCGAGGCTGATGGTGTCGCGGTATGAATCGGGCACTGCGAGGCGGCCCTTGTATGCAGGGTTCCACATGCTGTCGTAGCCCTGCGAGATGAGGTCGGCCGAATCTATTTTGTCCGCCCGGTAACCAATGCCGTTTCCGTAAATGAATTGCGCAACGGTGTACTGCGAGCCGCCGTCGTAGTACGGGTCTTGCAAACCAGTAATGAGGTTGCCGAAGTTATCGATGTATGTCTTGTTCAATGGCTGCAGCAAGTCGGCAGCAACGAGGCGGGCAAGTGCGGTGTCGGTCATGCCGATGATCAAGTCTGGCTTGAGCGTGCCACTGCGCAATTTCGCAATTGCCGAGTCTTCGTTGTCGTAAATGCTTTGCTTAACGGTTACGCCGAAAGCCTTTTCGAAATCGGCAATGACTTCTGGGTTCGTGTAGTCGGCCCAGTTGAGAATCTCAATGGTGCCGCCTTCCTCGGGCAGGCCGTCGGCAATTGCTTCACCCGAAAGTGGAAGCGTTACCGGCGCAGTGGGCGTGCCAATGACAAGACCAGTGCTCGAAGTTGTTGATGTGCCCCCGCACGCAGCAAGCAACGATGGCGTGATGATGAATCCCCCCGTAGTTGCAAAGAGCGTTTTTAGAAAATCGCGTCTTTCCATAGGTGTAACTTAGTCACACTGAGGGTTCAAACCAAACTGTTGTAGGTTGGCGAACCACTAGTGGGGGCTAGGCCGTTTGGGTGTCTTGGCGGTATTGCTTGACGAAGCGCTGTGCGTACTTTTCCATTTCGGTGTGATACGCCTGCGTAAAGGATTGTGAGGCAACGCCACGTTGCACCCGCTCCGAAACTGAAATATCTTGCTTGTTGACGAGGTCGTTAAACGACAATGTAGGGCCAAGGTCGACAGGTGGGTTGTCGGCAACTTCCGCCGGAAACAAATAGTTGGTAACAACGGTGGTGTGCGTTGCAGAGCGCGGAATGTATGTGCTAATCGCAACGCATGTTGGCATCACGTCAATCAGCATGTTTGGGTATACGTATGCACCGAAGACGGAATAGTCGTCCATGTCATCCATGGAAGTGAGAAGCGGCAGTGCCTCGTCCTGGGAGAAAGCTATAGCGGTCTTACCCACGGCAAGGCTTGCGCCCCAATCGGGCCTGTCGTCTTGCGTGGTTTTGCCGGTTTTGTAAACAGGCACCAAGTCGCAGAGCTCGGGGTGAACGGTGGAGCAATGCAGACACTCGCTGTAGTTCTCAACGAGCACTTTCCAGTTGGCTTGTGCCTCGTCAATGGTTGTCAACACAGTCTTTAGCGAACCCATCTCAAACTTCTCTAATTGGCGCGGCTTACTGTACAACGACCCCAGCCATTCAACGAGCGGAAGTGCTTGCTCGTTGAGGTTGACAAACAAGTTGCCCTGCCACTCGTCCACTCGAACTTGCTTCAATGCGATGCATTCGCGATCAAACGACTCTTGGTCGTGATGGATTGCGCTCACCAATTTGCCATTGAGGGAGTATGTCCAGGCGTGGTAGGGGCATGCAATTGCGCCGCCATATCCCGAACCGCTTTCGTCGCACAATTGCGAACCGCGGTGTTGGCACACGTTGTAATAGGCGCGCAATTCGCCTTCCTTGTTGCGCACAATAAGAATGCTCTCGTCGCCGATTTGTGCAACAAGTCGGTCGCCAACGTGCCCCAACTGATAACTCTGCCCAACATGGCACCAGTTGGCCGCAAACACTTCGCGCATTTCTTTTTCGAATACGGATGAAGCGGTGTACTCATCTCGGGTAAAGCTGGCGCGAAGGCCCTGAATGTTGCTGATGGTCATTTCTATTACTCCCAATTCATTGCTGTTGGAATGTCTTCGTAGTCGATTGTCCAGAGACGTGCGGCTTTTGCATCGCCGGTGTAGCAGCGGTAGCCAAGCAACTGTTGTTGCAGCGGTGTAAGCGTGCGTGCAAGTTCTTCGGGCAGGCCTACGCAGCCCGCCTCCTCTGGCGTAAGCCAACCAACGACGAAAGAGAGGTGCATGCCTTCACGCCACGTGTCGGTTGTGGTGTTGTTGCCACCACCGTGCAACACGGTGCCGGAATAGAGGAGGCCGCTACCTGCTGGCATCACGGCCTGAGTGATTTCGTGGTCGAGAGCCTTGCGCTCGAAGTTGTCCCATGCATGGCTTCCGGGCACAACTCGGGTGGCGCCGCCTTCTGCCGAGAAGTCGGAAAGTGCAAACATGCACGACACGGTTACTTGGCGTTCGCAAGGCCCAAGTACTAGTGGCCAGTTGTCGGCGTCGCGGTGCAACCATTGGGCCTTTTCACCAGGCCCGATAATCATCATCTGCCCGGTGTTCATCCAGTACGAGGCGCAATGGGGGCTCAGCACGGCATCGGCTACGCCCAGCAGAATTGGGTGCACCAGCACGTTGTCGCGGAAGGCCTTCGAGCGCATCGCCAGCCTGGTGAAGCGCTTGGTGTTGGAACCCCAAAACTCTTGTACGCCAGAATCCGAAGACTTGGTGCCGGGCCGCGTGTCGCGCATGGATTCGGCCAACTCGTTTCGCAGTTGCGAACGCACATCGTCGGAAAGCATGTTGTGAACAATCACGGCACCGTCTCGTTGGAAGGCTTCAAAGATCTGCGCGGCAGTATGCGTGTGCGC
>CAMDJX010000122.1 GCA_945900735.1 Acidimicrobium ferrooxidans DSM 10331
TACGAGAGCCACAAGAATGCACTCATCACCTCAGGAGTTCTGTGGTTGGTGTTGTGGATTCTTTCCGAGGTTTTGCTCAGCGCATAACTATTACAAAACCGTTTTCAATTGAAAGCCGGTCTCACTTAACGGTGAGATCGGCTTTCATGTTTTGGTGGCCAGGCACGGTGCAGAACAACACGTATTGGCCTGCTGGCAAATTGGTGGTGCCCAAGTCGACGTCGCCCTTTTTGTTCACCTTCAATTCGAACGAACCAACTTTGGTGTCGCCCTCAACGACAACAAGCGTGTGTCGAATGCTGTCGTCGTTGATGTAGGCAACTTCGATGTCGCCGGCTGTTGCTGTGTACGTGTCGGCATCAAACTTCAGGCCCGATACGGCGCGCACTTCTAGGTCGACAGTGGCGGGGATTTCAACTGGCTCGGAGGAGCTAGAGCCACCGCAAGCGGCAAGCACGGAGGAAAACAGGACGGCTGCGAGGGTGACCTTTGTTGAACGTTGCATGAACCCATGATAGGGACGCTTATTTGGCGTGGCTAGTTGTCCTCGCAACACTTTGGCCGAAACCAGTGGGGGTTTAGTCACACGGTTGAGCCAAGAGGGGCAGAGTACGATGAAAGCGATGCTTGAACGGCCTCGCCCCGAAGAATTTGGCGCCAACTCTTGGCTCGTCGAAGAGATGTACGAGCGATTCCGCGAAGACCCGGCCTCTGTTGGCCCAACGTGGCAAGAGTTCTTCAGCGACTTCAAACCTGCCGGCACACCTAAGGCCGACTCCACCGCAGAAATCGTTCGCCCCGTTGTAGCGCCAACAGCACAACCTGTTGCCACGTCGCCAGGTGTCGAACCACCTGCACCACGTGTTGTGTTGGCAACCGAAATCATTCCAGACCCACCGGCCGAACCATTGCGCGGCGTATCGGCAGCTATTGCCACCAACATGGAAAAGAGCCTCACGGTTCCTACCGCAACAAGTTTCCGCAATGTGCCAGCAAAATTGCTGGAAGTCAACCGCAAGGTAATGAACAACTATCGCGCGCGGGTTGGGCAAGGCAAAGTCAGTTTCACTCACATCATTGGTTACGCCATCGTTCGCGCAATTGCCGACAACGTGCCAAACATGAAGAACGGCTACACGGTTGATGCCGATGGCAAGCCAATGCTGCAGAAGCATTCGCACGTCAACATCGGCTTGGCTGTCGATGTCGACAAGGGCAAAGGCCAGCGCACACTTGTTGTTCCTGTGTTGCGCAACGCCGACACGCTTGACTTCGCGGGCTTCTTGCTTGCGTACGACGAAATCATTCGCAAGGTTCGTTCCAACAAACTGACAGTCGAAGATTTTCAGGGTGCCAACGTCAGCCTCACCAACCCCGGCACCATCGGCACTGTGCAATCGGTGCCACGCCTCATGCCCGGCCAAGGTGTCATCGTTGGTGTCGGCAGCATCGATTACCCAGCCGAGTTTCAGGGAAGCGACGAGCGTTCACTTGTTCGTCTCGGCATTTCAAAAGTGGTCACCGTCACCAGCACGTACGACCACCGCATCATTCAGGGCGCCGAGAGCGGCATGTTCCTCAAGTACGTGCACGAACTGCTGATTGGTGAGCACAACTTTTATCACGACGTGTTCCGCAGCCTCGGCGTTCCGTACGAAGCGGTGCAGTGGCATCAAGATTCCAACCTGGTCGACAGCGAAGACGCAATGCTCGACAAGCAAATGCAGGTTGCAACGCTCATTCGCGTTCACCGCGTGCGTGGTCACCTCATTGCCGACCTCGACCCGCTGCGCTGGAAAGAACCTGTCATGCCGCGCGAGTTGGACCCGGCAACTTATGGGCTCACCATCTGGGACTTGGACCGACAGTTTCTTACTGGCGGCATCGGCGGCGTTCGCAAATCCACACTTGGCGATTTGTTGGGCGTGTTGCGCGACGCGTACTGCCGCACCATCGGTGTGGAGTACATGCACATTCAAAACACCGACGAGCAGCGCTGGATTCAGGAGCGCGTCGAGGGCCATGGCGCCATGGGCTTCGTTCTCGACAAGAAGCGCGTGCTCGAGCGACTCAATGCAGCAGAAGCATTTGAGAAATTCCTTGCTACTAAATATGTCGGCACGAAGCGCTTTGGTTTAGAGGGCGCCGAATCGGCCATCCCAATTCTCGACACCATCTTGTCGAGCGCAGCCGATTCGCAGATGCACGGCGCAGTGTTGGGCATGGCTCACCGTGGCCGCCTCAACGTGCTCGGCAATGTGATGGGCAAGAGCTACGACCAAATCTTTAAAGAGTTCGAGGGCTATGTCGATCCATCGTCGGTGCAGGGCTCGGGCGACGTGAAGTATCACCTAGGTGCAGTGGGCACATACGTTTCGCCGCATGGCGCACAACTACCAATCGAGTTGTCGGCAAACCCAAGCCACCTCGAAACGGTCGATCCAATCGTGATCGGCATGGTGCGCGCAGCGCAAGACCACATCGAACCACCGCTTGCTTACAGCGTGTTGCCACTGATTATTCACGGCGACGCAGCGTTTTCGGGCCAGGGCGTAGTTGCCGAGTGTTTAGCAATGAGCGACACCAGCGGTTACCGCGTTGGCGGAACCATTCACCTCATCATTAACAACCAAATCGGTTTCACCACTTCGCCGCAATACGCGCGTTCGTCGCAGTATTCAAGCGACGTTGCAAAAACGGTGCAGGCGCCAATCTTCCACGTCAACGGCGACGACCCAGAGGCATGCGTACGCGTCGCCAAGCTTGCCTTCGACTACCGACAGAAGTTCCATAAAGACGTAGTCATCGACATGATTTGTTATCGCCGCCACGGACACAACGAAGGTGACGACCCCAGCTACACCCAGCCACTGATGTACAAGGCAATCGCCGAGCGCCGCAGCGTTCGCAAGCTGTACGTGGAAACGTTGGTTAAGCGCGGCGACATCACTATCGAAGATGCCGAACAAGCGCTGTCCGACTTCCAAAGCAAACTGCAAGGCGCACTCGACGACACCCGCGCCGCAAAGCCCGAGCCCGTCATTGCCGCCAAGCCACCGGCACCAATCGGCGTTTTACCGCACGTTGCAACCGGCGTCAGCCGCGAAGTGTTGGACGGAATCTTCCGTCATCTCACCGAATACCCAGAAGGTTTCGCGCCGCACCCCAAGTTGGTCAAGCAGTTCGAACTTCGCGCGCAGCAATACGCCACCCAACAAGATGTGGATTGGGCAACGGGCGAGGCCCTTGCATTCGGTTCGCTCGTTGTTGAAGGCACACCAGTTCGATTGATGGGCGAGGACTCGCGCCGCGGCACATTCAGCCAACGCCACTCCACGCTTGTGGATTACAACAACGAACAACGCTGGGTTCCAATGAACACATTGCCAAACGCCAGCGCTCGTTTCTGGGTGTACGACTCGCTGTTGTCTGAATACGCCGCAGTTGGTTTCGAATATGGCTACGCACACACCAACCACGAAACCCTCGTGATGTGGGAAGCCCAGTTCGGCGACTTCGCCAACGGCGCACAGGTCATCATCGACCAATACATCGTTGCTGCCGAAGATAAGTGGGGCCAACAAAACAGCCTGGTGCTGTTGTTGCCACACGGCTA
>CAMDJX010000123.1 GCA_945900735.1 Acidimicrobium ferrooxidans DSM 10331
GTTGAAAACTCATCTACAAACACCGGAGAAACGACAGTGACATGGGCGCCTTCGTCGGCGAGTGCCTTCGCCTTGCGGTACGCAATGCGACCACCGCCAACAACAAGGGCCTTGCGCCCCCTGAGATCCAAAATGATGGGGAGCATTAACTACCAGTGGCAATAAGTTCGTGCACTGTTTGCGGGTCGCGAAGATCGAGGCCAGCGGTTTCGCCAATGACAATGATGCTTGGGGCTTTTGCATCTGCAAGGTGTGCCTCGGCAAGCGTGAGACGCGAGATGGTTTGGTCTGCACGCGTTCCGTTATGGATGATTGCCACTGGGGTAGACGGGGTCATGCCGGCACCCAGCAAGTCGGAAGCAATCTTTGGCAAGTTTGCTGTGCCCATGAGCACCACCAGGGTTGCCCCAGTTTTGGCATGTGCCGACCAATCGACGCTTTCGTTTGGGTCTTCGCAATGCCCAGTCACCACCGTGACGGCGCGCGCAATGCGCCTGTGGGTAACAGGGATGCCGGCAATTGCTGGAACGGAAAATGCCGATGAAATACCCGGAACTATTTCGAATGAAACTCCCGCCTGAATGAGTGCTTCGGCCTCTTCGCCTCCGCGCCCGAACACGAATGGGTCGCCGCCCTTCAGGCGCACAACATGTTGATGATTGCGACCGAGGGTGACAAGAAGTTCATTGATGAGCACCTGCGTGTGGCTGCCGCCTGCGCGCTTGCCAACGTCGATGCGTTCTGCATTTGCAGGAATGAGCGCCATGATCTCGTCGGAAACGAGGCGGTCATGAACGACAACCTGGGCAGATGAAATGAGACGATGTGCCTTGACAGTCAGCAAGTCTGTGCTGCCTGGGCCGGCCCCAACAAGAAATACGGTCATACAGGTTCCTTCGCGTTTGGAACGTGCATGTTGCTTGTGGAAATTGTCAGCGATTGCATCAGACTGCGCACTCCGAGTCACCAACTTCGGAAACGAATGGGCCGGTCTCGCCAAAGTCCACGAAGAAGTCTGGGTTTTCTTCTGGCAGCGGGAAGTGATCAAGGTCTGCAAGACCAACCGCTACCGCTGATGCACCGCCAGAGCGGTCCATCCATGCGCGGAAGGTTTCACCAGCTGAACGCTCTTCTGCGAAGCGGCGAACCACGCGTGTCACTGCTTGCGGTGCATTCTTTGCAGGCACGCGTAATGCTTTCTCGCCGAAGAAGATCTGTTCTTCGCCTACATAGCCGCCAAGCAACATTTGGTAGCCAGGTGCGGCCTGGCCGTGTGCGCGGCGCTCGGCTCCGAAGAAGCCAATATCGCTGGCATGGTGCTGGCCGCAGCTATTGGTGCAGCCCGAGATATTGATGCGAACGCCGCCGACTTCGGCAAGGCCTTCTTCTTCCAGCGCCTCACCAATTGCCTTGGCAAGACCACGTGATTGTGTGACTGCAATGTTGCAGGTATCGGAGCCGGGGCATGCAACAACATCTCGTGCAAGTTCTGCGCCTGGTTGGGCCATGCCAATGGCGTCAAGAGCCTTGTACAGAATTTCCAGTTGGTCCTCGGTAAGTGCGCGGAATACCACGTTCTGGCGGTTAGTCAAACGCACATCGGCATTCAAGTCGCGCTGGATCTTTGCAAGAGCCCTGAACTGATCTGCAGTGATATCGCCAAGTGCTGCGTAAGCAATTGCTGATACGGAACCGTTTGCAGTTCCACGAATAACGCTGGTTTGTACCCAGCGCTTAAACGGATCATTTGACTTCAATTCAACGCGTACACCCTGACCAACTTGCGTGATTTCTCCACTAGTTGCAGCGCCTGCAGCGGCGTCGCCGACTGCAGCAACTTCTGGCGGAATGCCACCTGGCCACGTTGACGAAGCGGGCAGTGTGTGACGAACCTTGATGACGCGACGACGAACTTCGTCAATACCAAGTTGATCAACAACCCACTTCAAACGTGCGCGCAACTTGTTGTCGCGGTTGCCGGTTTGGTCGAACACGCGCAGTGTTGCCTCGATGGTTGGCAGAAGATCTTCGCGCGAGGTGAAGTCTTCAAGTGCAAGCGCTGGGTGTGGTGTCGCACCAAGGCCACCAGCGATGTACACGCGGAAGCCCGGTTCAACAGTTCCGTCGTCATTAGTGCGTGAAGTTGCAACAACACCAAAGTCGTTGAACATTGCTTGGCCGCAATCGGTTGAGCAACCAGAGAAGTTGACCTTGAACTTGCGCGGCAAACGCTGACCAATTGGGTTGCGCACGAAATGGCGGAAGGTTGCTTCTGCCCACGGAGTGACGTCCAATTTTTCGTGAGGGCAAGCACCGGCAAGGTGGCACGCCATCACGTTACGAACGGTGTCACCGCATGCTTCACGCGAAGTTAAACCCACCTCGGCAATTTCGCGGAGGAGTGCTGGCATCTTCGTGAGTTCAACAAAGTGAAACTGAATATTTTGGCGTGTGGTGATGTGGCCCCAACCGCGTGAGTACTCGGTTGAAAGTTTCGCCATCAATTCCAGTTGTTCTGGGGTGATGGTTCCGGCAGGAAGCTTGATGCGCACCATCTGGTTGGTGCCACCTTGGCGCTGGCCGTATACGCCGTTGTTGAGGCGAATGACGCGAAAAACGTCCTCTTCGATTTCGCCAGCGAGATACTGGGCGATTGCCACCTCGAAGCGCTCGATGTCGGCCTGTTGCTCCTTGTACAGGCTTCGTGTCTGCGCGATAACCGGTGCAATACCCATGATTTCCCCTTGTGGACCTGTATCTAGGCCTGTTGGCTAAATACGACTAATAAGGTCAACTTTATCGGGATTAGGGGGCTGAGGGCAATCTAGGCGCCAAATTATTGGCCAGGATCTTGACCAATCTCCCGCAAACCATCGTGCAGGGCCTTGCGCAGGCGGCGAGCCATATCCGGCGTGAAATGCCCGACCAGGCCTTCACCCGCATGGCCAATTTCGTCAATGGTCAGCACAATGCGTGGCTTGGCGTCGTCGTAGTCGTCGCATACTGCAACACCCCAGGAGATCAACTTCGCGTCCTCGTCGCCCGCGGGTAAGTCGGATGGCTGAAAGGGGTAGTCGTCGATGGATCTGCGCATCTGGCAATTCTGGCAGATCGAAAGTTATGCGATGTACTTGACGCCCAGTAGAGAAACGATTGCAATGCAGGCCCAAGAGGTGAGTGCGAGCACCAATGGGCGGCCGCCAACTTTAATGAGAGCACGAAACTTCACTTCCGAACCCAAACCAACAAGTGCGGCAGCAAGCGCCCATTGCTCAATGTTCTTGAGGGGCGAAAGCCATTCGTCGGGGATCGCGCCAATGGTACGTAGAACAACCATGGCAATAAACCCAACAACGAAGGCGGGGACAAGGGGGGCCTTGCGCCCTGGGAAGCGTGGCGTGATGCCTGCGGATGGCCGCTGAATCCACACGCTGATCACCCCAATGAGTGGTGCGAGCAAAAGTACCCGCGAAAGTTTGACGACCGTTGCCGAATGAACTGCGTCATTTCCGCCTGTAGACGAGGTTGCAATGACCTGCGCAACGTCGTGCACGCTGGCACCGACCCACGCGCCAAACGGGTGCGGGTCGGTCAGCCCAACAACA
>CAMDJX010000124.1 GCA_945900735.1 Acidimicrobium ferrooxidans DSM 10331
GGTGTCGCCCGCGCGCAGGCTGATTTGGTCGGCATGGGGGAATGCCAATGCATGAGGTTTCCACGAGGCTGTCACGAAAGCAAAGGGTACACTTTGCGCCCTGTGAAAAGCATCATTGAGACCCTCGAGGGCAACAAAGTCAAACTGTCAGTAGAAGTGGACCAGGTCGAATTCGACAAAAATATCGACCAGGCATTCCGCAAGATCGCAAAAGAAGTGCGCATACCGGGCTTCCGCCAGGGCAAGGCACCTCGCAAACTGCTCGAGGCTCAGATTGGTCTTGGCGCTGCGCGCTCGCAAGCCATTCAAGACGCAATCCCCGAGTATCTGTCGTTGGCGGTTCGCGAACACAACGTGGATCTCATTGCCACGCCGCAGATTGAAGTGACGAAGGGCGAAGACGAAGGTGTTGTCGGTTTCGACGCCACCTGCGAAATTAGACCAGTGATCACTGTGCCTGGCTATAACGGACTACGCATTGAACTTCCGGCACTCGTTGTAAGCGACACCGAAGTTTCCGATGCCATGAATTCCGAGCGCGCACGACACGGCACACTCACCGACGTGAGCCGCGCAATTGCTCTTGGCGATCATGTCACTCTCGATCTCAGCGGCATACGCGAAGGCAACCCTGTGCCGGGCCTCAATGTTGAGGACTGGCTGTACGAAGTTGGCAAGAAATGGGTTTCGCCAAAATTTGATGACATGTTGATTGGTGCAGAAGTTGGCACCAAGGTGGAGTACTCAGAAGCACCAAACGGAACAACCGATGTTGCCGAAATGACAGTGGTCGTAAAAAAGGTTCAAGAGATGGTGTTGCAGGAACTCACCGACGAGTGGGTGTCCGAACACGTCGCCGAATTCGACACTCAGGAAGCATGGAAGAATTCACTTCGTGAACGTTTGGAAAGCATGAAGCTCAATCAGACCCGCGGCGTTTTTGTGGAGCGGACAACCGCAGCACTCGCAGAGTTGGTCACGATTGACGCTCCCGAGTCGATGGTAGGTAGCGATTTACAAGCACGCGTTCGCAACACGGTCGAGCAGTTTCAAGCGCAAGGTATCCAAATTGATCAATGGCTTTCCGCCACAGGTCAAAGCACTGAGGCGTTTATCGATTCAATGCGCGGCGAGTCGGTCAAAGCGGTGAAAGTGGATCTGGCGCTTCGCGCGGTTGCCGAGGCTCAAAACATTTCAGCGGACGACGATGAAGTAGACAATGAACTCAATCGAATTGCTACTCAGGCGGGACGCAAAGTTGCACAAGTTCGCAAGGTCTACGAACAGAACGACGCCCTAGGCGAATTGGTTGCCCAAATTCGCAAGTCCAAAGCAGTCGACTGGTTACTGCGCAATTCCACCCTCGTCGACCCTGAAGGCAACCCCATTAACGCCGACACGTTGTTTGGCGAGGAAGATGGGCCAAACGGAGATGACGCCGAGTAACGGGTAGTCACAACTACTATCTGTAGTTGAACCTTTACCCCAAGGAGACGGCGAATATGAGTCCAAACATTTCTAGGAACTATTACGTTCCAAATGTCACCGAGCAGACAAGCCGTGGCGAGCGCGTTTCCGACTTGTACAGCCGCTTGCTGAAAGAGAACATCATCTTCTTGGGTACTCCCATTGACGACACCATTGCCAATCTCATCTGTGCTCAGTTGATTCACCTTGAGAGCGAGAACCCCGACAAGGACATCAACATCTACATCAATAGCCCCGGCGGCGATATCACTGCGCTCTTCGCGATCTACGACACGATGCAGTTCATCAAGAACGACATTGCAACTATCTGTTTGGGACAGGCAGCCTCGGCAGCAGCAGTGTTGTTGGCAGCCGGAACCAAGGGCAAGCGTCTGGCGCTTCCGCACGCACGCGTCTTGTTGCACCAGCCTTACGGGCAGGTTGGCTATTCGCAAGTAACCGATCTTGAACTTGCCGCGCGAGAAATTTTGCGCATGCGCGAGTTGCTCGAAGGAATTTTGTCGAAGCACACCGGACAAACCGTCGAGCGTGTTCACGCCGACACAGATCGCGACTTCACATTGGAAGCAGCGGCAGCTCTCGAGTACGGAGTGATTGATGAAATCATTACCGACCGTTCGATGATCGACCGCTCCGGCCCAATTCGCTGATCGGTTACTCATGGCAAAATTTGGAGATAGCGCTGAATTAGTTAAGTGCTCCTTTTGTGGTAAATCGCAGAAGGCAGTAAAGAAATTGATTGCTGGCCCTGGCGTGTACATCTGTGATGAATGCATCGAATTGTGCAACGAAATCATCGATGAGGAATTTGCGCAAACAGCCGAAGTTGGTATGGAGGCGCTTCCGATTCCGCGAGATATTCGCGCCTTCCTCGATGAGTATGTCGTCGGTCAAGATCAGGCGAAGAAAGTTCTCGCAGTTGCGGTGTTCAATCACTATCGTCGCATCAACCACAAATCGTCGAGTACGAAGCAGCGCGACGAAGTGGAACTACAAAAGAGCAACATCTTGCTGCTCGGTCCAACCGGTTGCGGCAAAACGCATATGGCACAGACACTTGCCAGGCTCCTCAACGTGCCGTTTGCCATCGCCGATGCAACGGCATTGACAGAGGCCGGATACGTGGGCGAAGACGTCGAAAACATCTTGTTGAAGCTGCTCCAGGCCGCCGACTTCGATGTGAAGCGTGCCGAGTCCGGAATTGTTTACATCGACGAAATTGACAAAGTTGCTCGCAAGAGCGAGAACCCGTCAATTACACGCGACGTTTCGGGCGAAGGCGTACAGCAGGCGCTGCTCAAAATCCTTGAAGGCACAGTTGCCTCCGTTCCACCACAAGGCGGACGTAAACACCCGCACCAAGAATTCATTCAAATTGATACAACCAATGTGCTGTTCATTGTTGGTGGAGCATTCGCGGGCCTCGATCAGATCATTGAACAGCGCATCGGGCACAAGGGCATCGGTTTCCACGCCGACGTTCGGTCGAAGAAGGACAAAGACCCAGGCCAGCTCTTCGCTCAAGTGTTACCAGAGGACTTGTTGAAGTTTGGAATGATTCCCGAGTTTGTTGGCCGATTGCCAATGATCGGTGCTGTGCACAGCCTGGATAAAGAGGCATTGATCCAGATCTTGACAGAGCCCAAAAATGCTTTGTTGAAGCAGTATCAGAAGTTCTTCGAATTCGAGGATGTCGAACTTCAAGTAACGCCTGCGGCGCTTGATGCAATTGCCGATCAAGCCCTTACACGTGGCACTGGCGCTCGCGGGTTGCGCGCGATTCTGGAAGAAGTTCTACTCAACACCATGTACGAGTTGCCTGGACGCACTGACATCGAGCGCGTAGTAGTTGATGTTGACTCAGTAGTTGAAAAGGCCAGCCCCACTTTGGTGCCTCGTACGGCTCGAGTAGCTCGTCAGCGTCGCGCTGCCTCCTAACCCGTAGCCTCGTTCACATGAATTACGAGGAAGCGCTTCGCTATCTCGACGAACACGCCAGTTATGAAAAAACGGGAAGGGTCGAGTCGCCTTCGCTCGACAATATTTCTAGGTTCATGGATTTGATGGCTAATCCGCACCTGAACTACCCGGTGATTCACGTAAC
>CAMDJX010000125.1 GCA_945900735.1 Acidimicrobium ferrooxidans DSM 10331
CGTCAGCCGAAGATGCATCTGGGTTTGCAACTGGATATTCGATGTCGTACTTCTCACCGAATGCAGCAAGGATGCCCTTGTAGTTTGCCCACGTATCGGGAAGGGCAATCAGGTTTACTTTGCCTTCCGCGTTTGCTGCTTCTACCAACTCGGCTGCTGGGCAGTCTGTTGTTGAAGTTGCAGTTGTGGTCTCGGCAGAATCTGTCGAGCTATCGGACGAACCGCATGCGCCGAGCAATAAACCTGCTGCAACGAAGCCCAATGCGATTTGTATTTTCTTGGTAACTTTCTTGTGTTGTGTCATGCGGATATTCAACGCTGTCAATATGTCGTCAAAGGAACAATGGACTTGTCTTTACGTGAACTTCTCACAAACTTTTTCCTGCCAGTAACCTGACCAGATGAAGATTCTTGTAATTACCGCACACCCGGACGATGTTGACTTTGGTGCTGGTGGCACAGTTGCCACTTGGGTCGCAGAGGGAAATGAAGTTGAGTACTGCCTCGTTACCGACGGTCAAGCGGGCGGCTCCGACAACACCGTGACACGCGAAGAAGTTGCCGCATTACGCAGACGCGAACAAACCGCAGCAGCCAACATGCTTGGCGTTACAAAGCTGCATTGGCTGGGTTTCCCCGACGGAGCCGTCGTTGCAGACCTCAACCTGCGCCGCGAGATAAGTGCAGTTATCCGCAAGGTAAAGCCCGATCGTGTGCTTACTCAGTCGTCGGAACGAAACTACAACCGCATTTATGCCAGCCACCCCGATCATCTTGCAACCGGCGAAGCAGCACTGTGCGCCGTTTACCCAGATGCTCGCAACGAGTTTGCATTCCCCGAGCTACTGAGCGAACGAGGGCTCGAGCCACATGCTGTGCCAGAAACCTGGATCATGGCTGGCCCAAACCCAAAACACTTCGTGGACACCACAGATGTGTTGGACAAAAAAATTGCTGCACTTCTTTGCCATGCCAGCCAACACTCCGACCCCGAAGGCCTACCCGAGCGAATGCGTGGATGGGGGCAAATGATTGCCGAAGCCGGCGGCTTGCCAAAGGGCCGCACTGCCGAAGCGTTTCTTGTTGTTGATACGAAGTAAACGAGTGCCGACTACGGCGTAACGACAGTGGTGACCGCGGCTGGGTCGAGCGTGGTTTCCGTTGCAGGAATCGTTGTCTCCACGGGAATGGTTTCGGTTGGAAGCGATGTCTCGGGTGCGGGTGCCTGCGTGCTGGTGGTTACAAAGACCCAACTGACATCCGGATATGGGATTGAGGACTGATCGTTCTCGGGTTGTGGTTGGCCAAGCCAGAAACCAAATGAGACCAAAAAGATTGCGATCGAGACAAGCGTGCTGTTGCGAGGGCGGCGCCACTTAAACATCAGTTACCTAACCCATCTTTAGCAACCAGATATGTGTCGCGAAGCTCTGCCGCAATGCGGCGGCGCAGTTCGCGTTCTACCTTCCACTGCTGAACAGGCAACGAACGGCCCGCAACACGAACTTCAACGTTTTCGGTGCCAAGTTCATCGACGCCCGTAACGCTTGGCGTTTCGATCAGCATCGGAGCGAAACTTGGATCCTTTGCCATCGCCACACAGACCGCATCAATCTTGTCGATTGCAGCCTCTATGTCGCTTTCGCGCGGCAGTGGCACAGATACAAGTACGCGCGACCAGTCACGAGACATATTCACGTTGTGACGCAGAACTCCGTTTGCGATGCTGACCAAGTCGCCATCGAACGTGCGGATTTTGGTTACACGCAGCGTTACTTCTTCAACACGACCCTCTACCCAACCCACAATGCCGAGTGGGCCGAGGCGAACAATGTCGCCAACACCAAATTGACGCTCGGCGATGATGTACAAGCCGGCAATGACGTCGCCCACCATTTGTTGTGCACCAAAACCCAAACCGGCACCGGCGATTGAACCGAGGAACACCAAGGCCGAAGAAGGCAAATTGAGCCTGAGCAGAACGGTGGTGATCGCCACGGCAATAATGCAGAAATTGATGCCCCATCGCAACGCACCAAGCACCGCCGCGCGGTGTGCACCGGTGGTGAGCACCGAGAGGTCGTCGCGTTCGCCGGCTTGAGACTTCACTTGCAGAATCTGTTGCTCGGCGATGAACGCCGTGAGGCGCATGAGCACATGGGCGCCAGAGATAGTCATGATGATTGCCACCAAATCGGTGCGTAGCCACGACTCGATGGTGTCTCTGCCCGTAGTGGCGGCAAGCATGGCTATTGAAAACATCGTCATAAGACTACGAGAAACGGTGGGTTCGACCGTGTCACTACAAGGCTGCTGGCACAGCCACCTGCCTAACCTTTACGACGCTTGATGATGGTGAATGCAAACCGCACGACAAGCAACAAAATGCCCGCGATGACGAGGTATTGAAAAATACTGATGTAGTCGGCGACGGCGTCCCAGTTGTCACCAAGAATTGCGCCCGCGCCAATCAACACAATGTTCCAGACAGCGCTACCAACAAATGTGTAGGCGATAAACGGGACAATCTTCATACGGCGAAAGCCGGCAGGGATTGAAACGATCGATCGGATGAGCGGCACGCACCTGCCCGCAAGTACCGCGGCCGTGGAGCGTCGATCGAACCAGGCTTCGGCTTTGGTTAAGTCCGATTCCTTAACGCCGAACCACCTGCCAAATCGAACAACGAAATGGCGCAAGCGCTCTGGCCCGATTGCTGCCGCGATGTAATACAACACAAGTGCTCCGATGACCGAACCAATGGTTGCGGCAAGGATCATGACGTAGACCGAAGCGTCGCCGCGTTGCGCGACGAAGCCGGCAAATGGCAGCACGATTTCGGATGGGATGGGAGGAAATACGTTCTCGATAATGACGAGAAGCGCTACGCCCCAATAACCCAATTGCTCGATCACGTCCTGCACCCACGTTGCAAGACCGCTCAACATGCTGGGTTGCTACTAACTACGGCTGAGTTCTTTACGGCTCTTGAACTTGGATGCGCGGTAGTCCTTATTCATAAGCGCAATGACGTCGACGGAAATTTCCTTCGGGCAGGCTGCCGAACATTCGCCATGATTGGTACACGAACCAAAGTGCTCGTCCATTGTTTCCACCATTGCTTCCGTTCGCTTGTAACGCTCGGCTTGCCCCTGCGGCAAACGATTGAGGTGGGCAATTTTTGCACCTGTAAACAAGCTTGCGGCGCCGTTGGGGCATGCGGCAACGCACGCTCCGCAGCCAATGCACTGCGCCGAGTCCATTGCGGCATCGGAAACTGGTTTCGGAATAGGAATCAGGTTTCCATCAGGAGCACCACCGGTGACAGCAGTAATGAAACCACCCGATTCGATAATGCGGTCGAGCGGCGAACGATCGACCATGAGGTCTTTGATGATTGGGAAGGCAGTTGCGCGCCATGGCTCGACAACGATGGTGTCGTCACTCTTGAACGAGCGCATGTGCAGCTGGCAGGTGGTGGTTGCTCGCTGTGGGCCGTGGGC
>CAMDJX010000126.1 GCA_945900735.1 Acidimicrobium ferrooxidans DSM 10331
CGGCTCAAGGGACGACGATTGGCACGGGTCAGGGCAACAGCACGGCAATCGGTTCGTATTGCAGTTCGGGAGCGGCGGTAACTGCGCGGGCTTATCGTGGTGGAGGACTCAGCGATTGGTTCCTTCCTTCCGAAGATGAGCTTGAAGCACTACAAGCTGTTAAGACAACAATCGGCGGATTTGAGAGTGCGTCCTATTGGTCGTCGAGCGAGATTGCGGCTGGTCGCTCTGGGGCATTTGCTGGACCCACCCAAGAGGCTTATCCAGTGCACTTCCCGAATGGCGGCTCAAACCTGTGGTACAAGTATCAGACGTACCACGTGCGACCAATCCGCATGTTCGCGCCAATCGGTTAACGATTACACCAACCTTGCCGGTAGTTACTTCTTGGGCTGCATTGCTTCGTTTAATAGCGTCAACAATGGAATATATGCCGTTGGCTCAATATCGGGTGCGCCGGCAAGCGAGAGCGATGTCAGCCCAATTGGAAACGCCATGAATAAGCGGGCGATGAGAACGGGATCAAGACTCTTATCGATAAGCCCATCGTCCATCGCCTGCACGATGATGCCTTCGTACTGAGTCAAAAGCGATACAACCTGTACTTGTAAATCCTTTTTTGAGTCTTCATCGCGCCACGCGCTGCGCAGGGCTTCCAACAAAATAAGTTGGGCCTCGGTTGGTTCAGTGTCGTCGCCTTGCCGTGGTGAGAGCGCGGCGATCATGATGAGCCAATGGCTTGGTTGAAAACCTGTTGCCGCGCGCACCTTATCGGTCGCGAGGTAGTCGGTGTTCTTGTCATGTTGGAGCTGAAGAGCGAACTCGAGCGCCGCTTTGAATAGGACAGACCTATTATCAAACCAGTTGTAAATCGCACCAACAGTCATGTCGGCTCGAGCGGCAATATCAACCAGGCGAGCGTGTTCGTATCCGCGCTCTGCAATCTCGGCGATTGCGGCTCGAAGCAGATTTTCGCGACTAGCTACCGACCAGGGGCGACGATCTTTTCCGTCAATCCGGACGATATTGGTTGGCTCGCTTGACATCTCTTACATTCTGTCAGCAAAACAAATGCATCTGACAGCCGAAGTTCAGGCTGCGGTTACCCCTAAGAATGCTGAGCACATTGGGTACGTCGTTAGGCGTTCTACAGAGTTTGCGTGAACGAGAAACTGATCTTCGAGTTTTACCCCTTGGTGGGTTTCGGGGTCTCCGATGTAACTCTCGATGCACAACACCATGTTCTCCTGGATTTCGCCAGGGAAGTCGAACGATCCATCGGCATCAACTCGAGGGACATTTGGATGCTCGCCGGCCATTCCTAAACCGTGCGCAAGCACGTAGTAGCCATAGTCGCGGTGGCGTGCGGGCACGTCGTAGGCAAGCCGAGCAAAGTCCTCAAAACTGCGACCAGCCTTGATGTTGGAAGCATTGTGTTCAAGTTGCTCTAAAGCAATTTGATAGATGTTTCGCTGTGTGTCGGTTGCGGGAGTCTCTCCACACAGGAATGTGCGGGAAAAGTCCACCGCGTAATTCATAACGCCGATTGCGTCGGTGTCGAAGCACACCAAGTCGCCCGCTTGCATCACTGCATCGGACGATTCTTGGAAATACGGGAATGTTCGGACGCCGCTTTGGAAGAGGCGGGTGGAAACAAACTCGCCGTTTCTTGCGATCAAGCCTTTGTGAAACTCTGCCCATACTTCGTTCTCTGTACGACCAGGCCTAATGGCTTCTTCCAAGCTGGAAGCAGCAAGCTCTACCTGCGAAGCGGCGTAACGCATTACATCAAGTTCCAGTGGTTGCTTGATCATGCGCGAAGTCTGAAATACCGAAGTGGCCTCGGAAAGCGTGACCCCGCGTTGTCGAAGCGCGTCGGTAAATGTGAAGTCGACAAGCTCAACAGCAAGCTGCATGTTTGATTGGCCCTGCACAGTTTTCAGAATTTCGACAATCTCGTCGGCAAACTTCTCATTGTTCACGCGGAAGTGCGGAGTCTTCTTCGCAGTAATTCCGGTTGAGGTTCGAATTTCTGTCAGTGTTGGCAATCCTTCAGAAAGATGCTCTCCTAAATTGAACTCGAACAAAATTGTTGGTCCGTCAACGCAATGCAAGACAAATCGTGAAGGGCCCATCAGGCTCCACACCGTCATGTTGCGCGAGCCTGTGGAGTACAAAATGTTGATTGGGTCGGGCGTGAGAATTGCGGAAACACCCATTGCACGCATGGTGGCCGTTAAACGAGCCTGACGCTGCAGGTACAGCTTGTTGGTGTCGACAACTAATTGCATGGAACTATTTTACTTCCGGTGCTTCAACGATCTGTTGCAGTTTGCGCAAGTTTCGTTTCCAAATGGCGCGCATCACTACCTTGCCGCCAACGAATGAACCGATAGAGGCACCAAGCCACCACGGGAAAATCAATTCTTCCGCCCAGGTAAAACGAGTGCGGTTGCCGCTGTCTAGTGGTTCAAGTGTGAAGCGCCCTGTGCCTGTGACAACACCAACGTGGCGAACACCCATCACTTGCTGCGGCACCCATTCGGTGATCTCCATTCGATCGACAAGCTTGATGGGGCCCACTTTGGTGTCGCAGAAAAACGTTGTTCCCACATCGCGTGTTTGTTCTCCAATGAAGCGAATGGCAACCGCGTCGGCCATCCAGTCAACGTGGCGCTCCACTGGTTCGACCACTTGCCAAACCCGCTGTGGTGATGCCTGCAAATCGATGCTTACCCGAATCTTTCCCATGCCAAGAACCGTACTAGCGCGGTCTATCCGGTGCTTTGCCGTAGACGGTGATATGACGCACACTGTTGTCGTTAAATGGTCCGTGGGCGTACGAACTCCACCGCTGTTCTACTTGTAACCCGGCCCGGTTTGCCATGGCGTCTATTTGTTCCACCGTGGCATATCGGACCACCCAAGTGCGGGCGGGGCCATTTCCAACCGATTCGCTGAAGGCCCCGCGCATGATTTGGTTGGCTTCGTCAATCGTTGCCTCGCTGAACACCGAAGTTGCCCCCATAGTTCGCACAACGTGCGGTGCAACAGTTTGCGGAAGATGGTCGCTTGGTACGAAGCAATCCACGATGACGTGGGCGCCTGGCAACAAACGTTTTGCAGATTGCACCAAGCATTCCAATTGTTCGGGCTCGGTGAGCAAGTTGAAGAGCGTGTTGTATGCCAAGAGCACGACACCGAATTGTTCGTCGGGCATGTCGGCAACCATGTGGCCCAACAGCGCTTCAACTAAGTGTCCATCTGGTTGTGCGCTGAGCGCAGCAAGCATGGCTGGCGACGAATCGATACCCACCACGCGAAGCCCACTTTGTGCGAGGGGGACTGCAAGTCGGCCCGTGCCCACTCCCAATTCGAGCACGGAAGTGTGCTCGGCAAACTGCCGCACCAACTCAACTACATCTGCAACCGGATCGAGGTCGGGGTACCAGTCGTCGTAGACATCGGCGAAGACTTCGCCGTCCTGGTTGTTCGAATAC
>CAMDJX010000127.1 GCA_945900735.1 Acidimicrobium ferrooxidans DSM 10331
AACTGCTGCCGCTACTGAAGTGATCCATTCGGTGCTGAGGTATCGCATAAACGAAAACTCAGCACCGAATCGAATCGATACGTACTAGGCGGCAACCATGCTCTCGGTCTTACGACGCGAGAACGCAATTGCGACGACCAAGATGGCAAGCGAAACGCCGGAAATGGCGAAGCGTGCTGCGTCGTTGTCCTTCAAGTTGATGATTGCTGGCAAGATCAACAATGCCACCAAGTTCATTACCTTGATGAGCGGGTTGAGGGCTGGGCCTGCGGTGTCCTTGAATGGGTCACCCACTGTGTCGCCGATAACGGCTGCCTTGTGTGCATCGGAACCCTTGCCACCGTGGTGACCGTCTTCGATGTACTTCTTGGCGTTGTCCCATGCTCCACCAGCGTTGCTGAGGTAGTTAGCCATGAGCTGGCCAGTGAGGATGACGCCTGCAAGGAACGCACCAAGTGCTGCGTAACCGATACCGAAACCAACAACTACTGGCGTAAGTACTGCCAACAATGCCGGGGTGGTGAGCTCACGCAACGATGCTGCGGTGCAGATGTCGATGACTGGGCCGTAGTCCGGCTGCTTGGTGCCGGCCATGATGCCGCCGTCCTTGAACTGGCTGCGTACTTCTTGCACAACGACGCCTGCTGTGCGGCCTACCGCACGAATGGCGAGTGCCGAGAACATCATCGCAACCGAACCACCAATGAGCAGACCAATGAAGGTCTTTACATCGGAGACGTTGATCTGTGTTTCTGCTGCCTTAAAGATTGCGTCGCCTTCAAGACCAAGCTTGAGTTCGCCAGCAATCGTTTCGATGTAAGAAGCGAACAACGCAACTGCGGCAATAACTGCCGAGCCAATTGCGAAGCCCTTGGTTACAGCCTTTGTGGTGTTACCAACTGCGTCGAGGCTGACAAGGATCTTGCCTGCTTCGCCCTTCAGTTCGCCAGCCATTTCGGCGATTCCTGCAGCGTTGTCGGATACTGGGCCGAACGTATCTTCAGAAACGATGACGCCAGTTGTTGCCAACATACCCATGCCGCACAATGCGACGAGGTACAAGGAGAACTGGATGCTTCCGCCGCCGAGCCACAAGGTTGCACCAAGTGCCACTGCGATGCACAAGATTGCGTACACCGATGACTCGAGACCCGATGCTGTTCCCGAAAGAACAACAGTTGCTGGGCCGGTTTCTGTGCTTTCTGCGATTTCTTGCACTGGGCCGTACTCGGTGCCAGTGAAGTATTCGGTGAGACGGCTGAGTACTTGTGCAAGAACCAAACCAATAACTACTGCACCGAACAAGCGCAGGCCAATGTTGGACATGGTCACTGCTTTGTCACCAAATTCGGTTGCACCCTTGTCTGGGTTTCCTACGTAGTAGTAAGCCAACAAGAACGTACCGATGACCGTGATAATTCCTGCTGTGAGGAAGCCACGGTTGATTGGCTTCAACGCGTTGGTCTCGCCTTCGCGTGCGCGCACTGCGAACACACCAGCAATCGATGCGATCACGCCGATGGCGCGAGCAGCAAGTGGGAACACCAAACCAAGCGCTGGGTTAAGGCCTACTGCGTTGAACGCAGCAACACCCAAGATGATCGAGGCAACGAGTGTTACTTCGTAGCTTTCGAACAAGTCGGCAGCCATACCGGCACAGTCGCCCACGTTGTCGCCCACGTTGTCTGCAATGGTTGCAGGGTTGCGTGGGTCGTCTTCTGGGATTCCTGCTTCAACTTTGCCCACCAAGTCGGCGCCTACGTCGGCTGCCTTGGTGAAGATGCCGCCGCCAACGCGGAGGAACAATGCCAAGAGCGAACCGCCGAAGCCGAAGCCAACGAGCATTGCTGACGAAGTGTTTTGGAACAACGCGATGATGACGGTTGCACCGAGCAAACCAAGACCAACGGTGAACATACCTGCAACACCACCGGTGCGGAACGCAACCTGCAGCGCATCTTTCATGGAGCCACGAGTTGCGGCTGCTGCAGTGCGCACGTTGCCGCGCGTTGCAAGTGTCATGCCGATGTAACCGGTGAGACCGGAAGCAACACAACCCAAGACGAATGCAAGTGTGCGGTAGATGCCGGACTCGACAAAGCTAAGTGCCGATTCGCCGCCTGGCTTTTCAATTGCGACCGAGGTGAGGAAGACAACCGCGCCGACGGGGATGAGGATCATCCCGATGGTGCGGAACTGGCGCTTGAGGTATGCCCAAGCACCAACTTGAATCGCGCGAGCGATCTCCTGCATTTTTGCTGTGCCCTGATCTTCTTTCAAGACTTGTACGGCTAGGAACCAGCCGACGAGCAAGGCAAGAATGGCGGCACCAGCGGAAAGACCGAGGATTGCCCATTCACCGCCTTTAAGGGTGAATGTTTGCCAGCCGCCTTCGGATGCGAATAGTGACGTCACGTGTGATTTCTCCGTTAATGATTGTGAGGCCCGCCCTAATTGGGAGCCTGTGGAATGTGTCTCGCAAAGTGTAGAGAATCTGGGCGCCTTGGGGCGAAATACCCACTATTAGCCCCAAGGTGAGACCATGTTCACGCCTTCAGCGGCTCCTATATATAGGGATGCCTTGCGATGGGTTGTTCGCCGTCTTGGTGGCAGAACTAGCGTGATGACGATCCTTATGTCTCAAACCTCAACACCCACTGGCCTTGGCCGAGCACCCGTAACGGGTACGGCAACACGGGCACGGCGCAAACGCCCATTTTTGATCGACCTGTATTCCACCGCGGTTGGCAAGAAATATGTGATGGCCATCTCTGGCATTGCGATGATGGGCTTCGTTTTGTTCCACATGATCGGCAACTTGAAGATGTATCAGGGCCCAGAGGCCTTCGACAAGTACGCCGAGTTCTTGAAGAAATTGCTGTATCCACTTGCGCCAAAAAATTCGGTGCTGTGGATTCTTCGCGGTGGCTTGGTCACCATGTTGATTTTGCACCTGCACGCTGCATGGTCACTCACGCGCCTTAATCGTCACGCACGAGCAGTGAAGTATCAGGGTCCGCGCGATTATCAAGTTGCCAAGTTTGCAAGCCGCACCATGCGTTGGTCGGGCATCATCGTGCTTGCGTATTTGGTGTGGCACTTGTTCGACTTCACATTTGGCACCGTTAACGCAGTTGGTACCGATGGTACGTTCGTTCGTGGCGAGGTGTATGCAAACCTGGTGCGCAGTTTGGATCGTCCGGTGGTGTCTGCGTTTTACATCATCGCAAATATTTTGTTGGGCATTCACTTGTTCCACGGTTCGTGGAGCATCTTTCAATCAATGGGCTGGAACAATCCACGTTTCAATAACTGGCGTCGTGCCTTTGCAACAGGTTTCGCAACCGTTGTCGTTGTTGGCAACGTTTCGTTTCCCATTGCCGTCATCGCCGGAATCGTGAAGTAAGGACAATGAACATGTTTGATGCAAAAATTCCCGAAGGCGCACTGACCGACAAGTGGGATAACTACAAGGCAAATGCCAAGTTGGTAAACCCG
>CAMDJX010000128.1 GCA_945900735.1 Acidimicrobium ferrooxidans DSM 10331
CTGTTGTCGAGCTGCGTGTGCCGCTGCAGTATTAAGCGGTAACGCGGGCAGCGCGTCGTTCTGCTGCCATTTGGCGACGGATATTGCGTCGCTCATCTTCCGAGGTGCCACCCCAAATACCGCAGTCTTGGTTGGTCTCGATTGCAAACTCGAGGCACTCAGTTTTTACGGTGCACTCACAGCACACTTCTTTTGCCGCACTGATTTGCTGAAGCGCTTGGCCGGTGCTGCCAACTGGAAAGAACAATTCTGGATCGGTATCGCGACAGAGCGCATTTTTACGCCAGGTGTAGTCGGCGGATCCAAGGGCAAGGCTTGTTGCGAGGATAGACAAGGTGACCACCTTTGGCGTTCGGTTTAATCGAGTAAGACGGTGTCACGATAGACACCAAGTTGGTCACTTACAAGAGGTGAGACAAAGTTTTTTTATTTTTTTATTGTGACGAATTTGGCGATACCCTACTCCCGTGACTCGTGCACATTGGGGCAAGGTAGGGGTGGCTAATGGCCCCCAAGTGATTGCGCACCGTGGTGCGTCGGCCGTTGAAAAAGAAAATACAACGATGGCATTTCATCGTGCTACACAGATGGGAAGCCATGCAGCCGAGTTAGATATTCGCCTTTGCGCAAGCGGCGAAATTGTTGTGCATCACAATGCAGTGCTCGATAACGGCCGTGCAATTAACAAACTTGATTTCGCTGAATTGCCCAGTCATATCCCCACGTTGCAACAAGCACTCGAAGCCTGCGAAAACATGTGGGTGAATATTGAAATAAAAAATGATCCAACCGAGCCGGATTTCGACACCTCCGAAATGTTGGCAAACAGCATGGTGCAATTATTGAAAACAATGGGGCCGCCAGAGCAATGGCTTATTTCGTCATTTCGCCGCGAGTCAGTAGACACCGTGCAATCGCTGTGGCCGCAATTGCCGACGGCTTGGCTGACGGTGGGGGTTGCCGATGAAGATGCCGATTTCGTCGCAAAAAGCCTCGCGGCCTCGGGACATCAGGCCATTCACCCGAATGTGTACACGCTGACCCAACACGTTGTAACTGTCATGCACGCCAACGGCTTAAGCGTAAATACCTGGACAGTTGACGATCCGAAACGAATGTCTCAATTGCTCGACTGGGGCGTCGACGGGCTGTGCACCAATACGCCAGACGTTGCACTTGCACTCATTGCGCAACGCGCGCGCTAAAACGTGATGCTTGGCCGCACGAGGCGCAGGGCCTCGGGACAGTGTTTAATCTCGAGCGATGTGGTGTCACCCAGATAGTCGCCATCCAATTGATAGGGGAACGGCGCCGGGAAATTGATCGAGACGTTCTCGACATCAATAGCGATATCAATAGACGAGGACTTTTCTAGGCCGCCGCGTCGCAACGCCGAGTACAGCGTTCGCAACATCACTGGGGTTGTCATCTTCTTAAACGTGACGACAACAAGCTTCTTTTCCAGCGATGCAGCCTTCGACAAGTTGATCGGGTGCTTGCCAACGAAGGTGTAAGGGTTGGTGTTCAACACCACCGTGAAATAGCCATTGGGAATGTGGCGGCCATCGATGTCAAGTGTGAAATGCGGGTACTGGCGGTCGTAACTGCGAAACCATGAATGCATGGCGGAGTAGGCAAACAGTGGTTGACCAACAAGCCGCTTCAACGAAGAGCGCCGCTCCACCAATTCAACAACTGCCGCGTCGTAACCGATGCCCGCGTGGAAACAGAAATAACGACCGTTGGCCTGACCCAAACTGACGCGCTCTACTTCGCCGTGTTCCAACCCGGAAACAAGTTGTGTGAGAGCAACCATCGGGTCGTTGGCAAGACCAAGTGTGCGCACGAAGACGTTTGTCGAACCACCAGGCAACATTGCGAGCGCGGTGTCGCTGCCGGCCAAACCCGTGGCCACTTCATTCAGGGTTCCGTCGCCACCGAAAGCCACAACGGCGTCGAGCCCCCGAGAAGCCGCATCTTGGGCAAAACGGGTTGCATGGCCGCGCTCGTTGGTCTCCACCACCTGCACGTCGTGGTGACGGGCAAGGTGCTGATGGACCAGCACCGTGTTTCGGGGAGTTACCGACGAGGCGAACGAGTTGACAATCAGCAATATTCGCAAGAGGGAAATTTTACCAGTGCCGATGGTTACCCGTGTCACAGGCGAATAAACAGGGGATTTGGGTTGGGGCAAAGCCCTACGCATCGGTAACAATGGAGGCATGAATATTGTCGTGTGCGTCAAGCAGATTCCCGATCCAGCAACCCCAGGCGCCCTCGACGGCTCCACCCACGCGTTGAAGCGCGACGGAAAACTCATCTTGGATGAATCCGATGGTTACGGCGTCGAGATGGCATTGCAACTTGTCACCACCGCAGGCAGTGGCGAAGTGAGCATCGTGTCGATGGCACCGAACGGCGAAATGTCGGGCATGCGAACTGCACTTGCAATGGGCGCTGCCAAAGGTGTTCTTGTATCCGATCCAGCACTCGCAGGTTCGGACGCGTTGACCACAGCAAAAGTTCTTGCTGCAGCAATTCAAAAAATGGGCGCCGCCGATTTGATCATCGCCGCAACCGAATCTTCCGATGGTTACACCGGCACCGTGCCAGAGCAAATTGCTGAAGTGCTCGGTTTGCCATCCGTAACGTTTGCGAAGAAGGTCGAAATTTCCAACGGCGTCTTGAAGGCTGATCGCCAGAGCGAAGCCGGTTACGACGAAGTCGAGTGCCCGCTTCCTGCACTCATCAGCGTTACTGCTGGTGTTGTCGAGCCGCGCTACCCAAGCTTCAAGGGCATCATGGCAGCGAAGGCAAAACCAATCGAGACATTCACCGCAAGTGACCTCGGCGTTTCGCCAGCAGGTTGGGCCGGTGCAGGTCAGAAAATTGTCAGCGTCGTTCAAGCAGAAGCTCGTCAAGCTGGCGAAGTCATCGAAGACGATGGCACAGCATTTAACAAAATCGTTTCATTCCTCGAAAACCTGAAAGTGATCTGAGGTCAACATCATGGCAATTAATAGCGTTTGGGTTTTCTCACAAGCAGCAGGTGGAGCACCAACCACCGGCACACTAGAACTACTCACCAAGGCACGTTCGCTCACGTCCAATGTCGTTGCATTCGTTGGCGGAGACGCATCAGCAATTGCTGGCGTGCTCGGCGAATACGGCGCAACAAAGGTTTACGCAACTGGCGATTTGGCAGGCAAGCTTCCAGGCCCAGCAGTTTCTGCTGCAATGAAGGCCATCATCGACGGCGGCGATTCGCCAAGCGTCATTTTGTTCCCACAGAACTACGAAGGTCGTGACACCATGTCGCGCCTGTCGGTAAAACTCAACCGCACAGTTCTCACAAACAACATCGACATTGCCGACAGCGCAGACGGCGTAGTTGCAACCACACCAATTTTCGGTGGCAACTCACTCGTCACTGCAGCCTTCACAGGCGAAGGCCC
>CAMDJX010000129.1 GCA_945900735.1 Acidimicrobium ferrooxidans DSM 10331
ATACTCGACCATGGCGCGTGCGTACGCTCCTGAAGTCAATTGATTATCGAACGCAACGGTCAGGTCAAATTTCAAATCGTGATAGAAAAAGGCTCAATCGTTTGGAAAAATGGTTAAACAAAGAGTCTGTAAAGATTGAGGACGTAGCAGAACAGGTCAAGCAGCTTCAAGATAAAGCATTGTCTCAATAAACCAACCATTTTCAATGTAATAGGCTGAAATCTATGGGCAACATCAGCAAGGAAAAAACTCGTGAAGCAATGATACGCGCCGTTGTTGAACTGATGGATGACGGTTTTGCTGTCAGTGAAATCAGTGGTCTTACTGTCACGGAACATTGCGGTGTTGACAAGATGTATGTCAACCGCTATTTCGAAGATCTGTCGGGGCTATTTTTGGAAACGATCCAATATTTGCTTACTGAGCAGTTGGCTTCGATGCTTTCACAGGACGTATTTTCTGTTGATGGTCTAGCGGTGGATCCCAACGTGGGGCATGCATTCCGGATTGCAAGTCACCTCTCAGGTCGAGCCGACTGCCATGATCGTCTGGTTTCGTTAGCAAGGGTTGTGAGCAATGCCTACGCAAAACAGCTCCAAAATAACTACGGTATGAACCAAAAGCGCGCATTGAGCGAGGCGAAATTTGGTTTGATGGCCATGTCTGGGTATTTGATATTCGGAAATCTTTTGGAAGTAGACCCGAAGAGCATGAGAGAAGTGATTCAGGAGCGTCAACAATATTTGACTCGCAATTCATGAATGCCAGCAGGTAGTGTTTTGGGCTTCGGGGCTATAGCTCAATTGGTAGAGCGCTTGCATGGCATGCAAGAGGTCAGGGGTTCAATTCCCCTTAGCTCCACAAAGATAGGGGGAAGTTGTTGATGCTTGACGGTGCAGTTTCGCTTCGCGGTTTGTGCAAGTCCTTCGGCGAACGCGCCGTAGTAGACAACATTTCCCTCGACATTCGCGCCGGCGAATTCTTCTCATTGCTTGGTCCATCTGGGTGTGGAAAGACAACCACACTGCGAATGATTGGCGGCTTCGAGCGCCCCGATAGCGGGCAAATCCTGATTGATGATCGTGACGTCACGTTCGATGAGCCAGAAGTTCGCCCACTGAACACCGTGTTCCAGAACTACGCGTTGTTCCCGCACCTCAATGTTTTTGACAACGTTGCCTTCGGCTTGAAGTTCGAGAAAAAGGGAAGTGTTTCAACCAAGCCGGAAAAAGAACGAGTGATGCAAGCACTGGAGTTGGTTTCTCTTGCCGCATTCAGCGAACGCAGGGTTCCGCAGTTGTCTGGCGGCGAGCAGCAGCGTGTTGCTCTTGCACGCGCGTTAGTGCTTGAACCCAGTGTGTTGCTTTTGGACGAGCCTCTTGGTGCTCTGGACGCGCAGTTGCGGGCACGCTTGCAAGTGGAATTGGCTTCACTGCAACGCCAGATTGGCATCACATTCATTTATGTGACTCATGATCAGCATGAAGCATTCACCATGAGCGACCGCATTGGCGTTATGCGCGACGGCAAATTGATTCAGGTTGGATCACCACGAGAAATCTATGAAATGCCGACGACTATTGATGTGGCCAAGTTTGTCGGTGCCGCCAATCTGTTGCCTGGAAAGATTATTTCGAGCGGTGTAGCCGAAATAGCTGGCGTCAAATTCGCGGCCCCGCCGCATGCTCCGCTCGGAGATGGCATGGTCATGATTCGGCCAGAGCGCATTCATGTGGGCACTGGTTCGCAGCAGGCAATTATCGAACGGGTTACATTCGCGGGCTCTTCGTTGCGCATCGGGCTCAACGTAGGCGGAGTGAAGCTGATCGCTGAGATACCGAATGACGAGCATTCGCGTGATTTGGTAGAAGGTTCAACAACGAATATTGATGTGCTGCCCGACGCAGTACGCGTTTTGCCGCTGAACTAGTTACTCGCCCATGCGGGTGATGTCTGCAAGCGCGGCCCGCATGCCACCAACCTCGCCGTGGCGTTTGCGCCATTGAGACAACGCGAAGAGTGCAAGCGTGAGCGCAGCAAATGTTGTAGCCACCAACAGCGTTGCAAGTGCATTCAACGCCGGCGTAGCGCCGCCACGTACAGAGGAGTAAATGCGTAATGGAACTGTTTCCGAATCGACGCCTGCCGAGAGGAAGCTGGTGATCACGAAGTCGTCGATGACGGTTGCAAACACAACAACAAGGCTTGCCATGACCGATGGCCACAGCATTGGCATCAATACAAACCGAATGGCTTGCAACCGAGTTGCCCCCAAGTCGCGCGCGGCTTCCTCGAAGCTAGAGCCAATTGAGACAAGCCGGGCTCGAACGATGATGACAACGGCAGAAATGGAAAACGTGACGTTGCCCAATAACTGCGCGGGGAAACCAAGGGGGATGCCACTAAACAAACGGGTGATAGTGAGGAGCAGCGCTGCACCAACCACGATCTCGGGCGTGATGAGTGGGATGGACGTGAGGCCCTGCACACCAGACGACAGCTTGCCGCGCATGCGGTGCGAGCCAACGGCAAGGGCAATGCCCAGCGGGGTAACAATCAACATGGTGGCAGTGGCCAGCGCGAGCGAGTTGATAATTGCCTGGCGCATTGACTCGTCGCGAAACACCGACGCGTTGGGGTCGCCAAACCACCAGCGAAATGAAAAGCCCTGCCACATGGTGCGGCTTCGGCCGTCGTTGAACGAATAGACAACAGCAATCAGTACGGGCACCAAACTCCAGGCCACGTAACCCCAAGCGAGTATGGGTAGCGCACGGATGCGGCGTGGCGACAAGGTGCTCATCGCACTTGCTCTTTGCCAATTTTCGCAGTGCTGCGCAAGTACCACGACAGACCAATGAGTAGCAGCACCGACAACATGAGCACCAAAATCGCGCCTCGTTGCGGTTGGCTGCTGTTGTTGATGTAGTAATCAATTTGATTGCCGAGCATTTCGGTTTTTGGCGAACGCGAAAGTAAATCGTTCGTGTAGTAGTCGCCAAACATTGGAAGCGCAATCAGAATGGCTGCGGCTGCGACACCTGCTTTCGCCATCGGCACTGTCACCATGCGAAATGCTTGCATCGATGTTGCGCCCAGGTCGCGCGCTGCTTCAACTAGGCGCCAGTCCAAACGCTCGAGCGTTGCATAGAGAGGCAAGATGAGAAACGGAACGTATCCATATACCAAACCGAGCACCACCGTGATCGGCGAGCCGTCGAGCCAGTTGTAGTTGATGCCGAAGTTGCTGATGAATCGGCTAAACAAACCGCTTGGGCTTAAGAGGTTGACCCACGACAACATGCGCATGAGGTAATTAACCCAGAACGGCATGATGATCAGCGTGAGGAGAAGCAGCCGGCGTTTACCCGCATGTCGTGCGAGGAAGTATGCAATTGGGAATCC
>CAMDJX010000130.1 GCA_945900735.1 Acidimicrobium ferrooxidans DSM 10331
GGGGCGTCGATGCGATAACGGCGCGCAAGTACTGCGCCTACCAAGGGATGTTGGCTTACCATGAGCCCTCAAACTTAGTCGCTTTCACCCCTTTCTGAACAGGGCTGCGGCACCATAATCGGCGAGAATAGAGCCGTGAAAAAGTTTGACCTAAAACTTCTGCTCGCCAGCACAGGGATAGCCCTCGGTTTAGTGATGATGGTGATTGGTTTGAATACCGGCCTTACCGGTCGAGATGCTTCTGGTTTGCCAGATGCAATCGAGAATATTTCACCGGGCAATAACGAACGCGTACTTCGTCAATCACAAATCATTGTCGACTTCATAGAGGGCTATCAAGCAACGATGTACATCGACGACATCGAACTTCCAACAACACGTCTCGACGAACTCACATCAAACGGAATGCAACCAAAGCCCGGTGCACAAATCGACTTGCCCCCTACAGCTATTTTCGATCCGGGCAACTACACCATCAGTTACCTGCCGCAAGAAGGCGCACCAATTGCCGCATTCACTCAAGGCGAGCACACTGGCAAGGTGAAGTACTGGCTGATCATCAACGGCGAACAAAAGTCGCGAACTTACAGCTGGAAGTTTTACACCGACTAAGCGGTAAGCGAACGGTATTCGTCGGCAGTCAACAAACCCTCGAGGGTCTCGTCGTACGACATCTGCACTTCCACCAACCAACCTGCACCGAACGGATCGGTGTTCAGCAAGCCCGGCGACGCAACCAACGCTTCGTTCACCAGAACAACCGAACCACTAATCGGCGAGTAAATGTCGCTCATGGTTTTGCTGCTCTCCACCTCGGCCATCAATGCCCCGCCCGCAACCGTTGCACCAACTTCAGGAAGCCCCACATACACGATCGTTCCCAACGCATCCTGTGCGTGGTCGGTGATACCAATGCGCGCCGACTCGCCGTCCACCAACACCCACTCGTGATTAGCGGTGTATCTCAACCCATCGACAATTTTCATAGAAGCATCACTCATAGAACTTTGACGAAACAATCACCCAAAGGCACGAATGAGCCGGACACGATAAAGCTCAATTTTATATTTGCCGAAATTGTCTCCATCATTAAAATCAATCACATAGCCAAGACGCTCACTAGTTGAAGACGACCAGTATTTGTCAGCCGCAAAGCCACCAACTAAATTTTTTTGTCGGTAAAGCACATTAATTTCGTCGGCTGAAGGCAGGAACCAATCAGTCCTGTCATTTATCCCATTTTTGACGAGCCTTTTTATACTTCCTACCCCTGATGCGCCCAGCAAATCCCTAGTGTTTTTTGCACCTTTGCCAATCTCCCACGGTTCTAAATCTTGAAATTTGACTTTGAGACAAGTACCGGTCTCGCACAAGGTGGCGTAGCCCGAGTCCTGCGGTGCAGCTTCTAAATAGCGCCAACTCTTGCCGTTGACTAACAACAAATCTTGAGCAACATAAAACACAATGCCGCCACCAGGGCCGGTGTCACCAATCTTGCAAGTTCCACCTTGCGCGCACGTAAGTGTCACGGTGTTAGTACCGAATGCACGAATTGCGCGCACCCTAAATGGGGTCGGAGGAGTTTTGTTGCCGTCCATAGTCTGCACACGATCAAACTGCTGGCCGTCCATGAAGTATTGCGACCACGCCGTTTTGTCGTTGTAGTCGGTTGATGTCCAGTAGTAGCCCTTGTTGAATCCGCCTATTGGCGTGTCTTTTGCGCCAACACGATTTTGTGCCAGACGGTTGTACGCAGTGTCCAATTCGTCTTTTGACGGCAAGAACCAGTCATCACGCTTACCGCAGACCAAATCCTCTGCGTACTTGGCCGCGTACTTACCTGCGCCAAGCGCGAGTGTGATTATTCGGGTATTGACCTTGCCCATGCCAATGCCTTTAGCAAGCAAACGCAGTTCTGCTGCAGTTTGTCCCTGGGCATCATTGTAAATCGTCTTCGCGTTTCCAGCGGGGCGCCACGCGTAGCGCTCACCTTCGCAGGATTTTGGCGCTATCTCTAAATAACGACCCCAATATTCTTCTTTTCCTGCGTCGTAAAACACAATTCCGCCGCCTGGGCCGATGTCGCCAATGTTGCAGACTGTTGCTGCTCCGCCGTTACTGCACTTGTCATTTGACGTTGTCGCCACAACCAAATCAGATTTAAATGCGGTAGATGCTTGTTGTGGAAATGCCCGGACCCCAATTACTTCAAATGGAGTTGGCTTAAAGCCCGACCCCGTATGTTCCGGGCTTTTCAAGAAAGCCTTGTTCTGCTTTAGTCCTTTGATAATTCCATTGGCGTCGGTGAATTGTGTTCCATCTTGGAACAACTGATACCACGCGAAGGTGGCACTGGCTTCTGTCGAACTCCACATCGGGGCTGCAGAATATGTCAGATTTTTATCGCCAGAAATTTTCCAGTAGTTGTAGAGCGCATCTAGTTCATCCTTAGAAGGAAGATAGAAACCGTCAGAAAATGCAGTACCCGTTAACCTTCGAACAACCGAGGTCGGGTCAATC
Source organism: Acidimicrobium ferrooxidans DSM 10331 (assembly GCA_945900735.1). Classification (GTDB taxonomy): domain Bacteria; phylum Actinomycetota; class Acidimicrobiia; order Acidimicrobiales; family Ilumatobacteraceae; genus UBA3006. The sequence goes on from CAMDJX010000130.1 coordinate 2,521, forward strand.
TTCATAAAGAACGAATTACTCCAGCCCATCCCCAACTGCTTCAGCTCTACAGAGTTCACTCCCGACGACAACAAAGCGGGAGGCCCCCAAATTCCCTCTGCGGGCGTAGACGTTTTTTTAGCTTCAAGGAATCGCCCCCACCACTGCATTGAACCAGCGTCGTAATACACAACTCCACCGCCTGGCCCAACATCGCCAACCTTGCAATTGGTGCCATCCTCCATGCAGGTTCCCGATGCAGCAACGGGGCTTTGCCCCGCAACAACAGGTGCGGCAGAGAAAACGAGAGTGGCAAGAAGCATTAAAGAGCGGCGTTTCATGGCTCTAACCCTAACCTGAAAAATCTTTATCGCAGGTGCGCGGCCTCGTTGATTGACACGATCGAGCGCTTGCCACTGCGCGATGCGGCAACACGATGGATAGATGTGTACTGCGGGTAGAAGAAACCAACTTGGGTTTCTATCTGCAACACGTGGGCCAAGTATTGGTTGATCACGCCACCATGGCACACCACAACAACACGACCACCCGGGTTGCGCACGATGATGTCTTCTATCGACTGCACGACACGGTTTTTAAACTCGTTGGGGTTTCCATCGGCGCCATCCCATTCTCCGCGCATCAGTTTTTCCCAGCGCGGGTCGTTGGCGGCGCGCAACTCTTCCATCGGAACGTACTCACGAGAGTTGCGATCAAACTCGGCTACACCGTCAACCACTTCGGCAGCAATACCTAGGCGTTGCTCCAACGGGCGTGCAGTTTCAATGGCGCGGCGAAGTGGGCTTACAAAAATTGCTTCAATCTCTTCAGTGCCCAGATA
>CAMDJX010000131.1 GCA_945900735.1 Acidimicrobium ferrooxidans DSM 10331
TTTGTGCGTGCGCATGTTTAACCCTCCGAAGGAATTCCGGCGATCAACAATGATGCGCCATCAATCGACACCGAAAGATGGCGCTTCCATACGTCGCGCTGATCTGGCGTATCGGTGCGCCGATGACACCCGCGGCTTTCGGTGCGAGCAAGCGCGGTTGCCGCAACCGCAGTTGCCACCATCAGAATATTTGTGGCCTCAAAATTGCGTCTCGTTGCAACCACATCGCTGCTCGATTGCCCCGCAACTTCGGCCAACGTATCGATTGCTGTCTGCAACCCTTCCGGCTTACGCAACACGCCAACATGTTTAGACATAGTGGTGCGCACGGTGGCCCTACTTGAGTCGTCAATCAGGCCAACACCGTTATCGTGCACCGACTCGTCCACTGCAACCCGCTTGGGCAATTGCCACGCAAGGTTGCGGCCAACACGCGTACCAACTACCAAACTCTCTGTCAGCGAGTTGGAGGCCAATCGGTTCGCGCCGTGCACACCCGTGTACGCAACTTCACCCACCGCAAACAAACCGTCAACCTCCGTGGTGCCGTCCAAGTTAGAAACAATTCCACCGCAGGTGTAGTGAGCAGCGGGCGCAACGGGAATGCGATCGGTTCGTGGGTCGATGCCCGCCGCCAAACACGACTTGGTGATAAACGGAAAGCGCTCGGCAAAGTGTTCACCAATTGATGTCGCGTCTAAAAACACGTGGTCGTCTACGCCTGCAGGTGCCTGCGCCATGCGCCTGCTGATTGCGGCAGCAACAACATCTCGCGGCGCCAAATCTTCTTGCGGGTGCACGCCTTGCATGATTCGTTCGCCTGCGGCATCGAACAATATGGCGCCCTCGCCGCGCACTGCTTCGCTGATGAGTGTTTGCTGCTTTGTCGAACCAACCTCTTGCCACAACACCGTTGGGTGAAACTGCACAAACTCCAAGTCGCTCAACGTCATTCCCGCGCGTAACGCAAGTGCATGACCGTCACCCGTAACTGCAGCAGGGTTAGACGTACTGGCAAACACTTGCCCGTAGCCACCAGTGGCAATCACCACTGCGCGTGCAAGCACAATTCCGACACTGGCAACCGTTCCATCTTCGTTCAGCAACGCAATTCGCACGCCGGCAACTTGGCGCCGTGCACCGGCCGACACACCGAACACCAAGTCGAGCGCAAACGCGTGATCGAGCACTTCAACGCCAGCGTTAATTGCGCTCTCGTCCAACGTGCGCTGAATCTCGGCGCCGGATTGATCGCCGCCCGCATGCACAATGCGCGAGCGAGAGTGCCCACCTTCGCGCGTCAATGCGCGCAGGCCATCTGCGCCAGGGTCGAACGCAGCACCAAGTTTTTCTAAGTACGAAATTGCTGTTGGCGCGTCGCGCACCAACGAAGTTACGGCTGCTTCATCGCACAAGCCCGCGCCCGCATCGAGTGTGTCGCGAACGTGTTCCGCAAAAGTGTCGCCCGGGTCGAGCACGGCGGCAAGCCCGCCCTGTGCCCATGCGGTGCTTCCGGCATCGAGCGTGTCTTTGGTAACGATCAGCACTTCGCGTACAGGCCTTGCCGCAAGCGCAGCCGCCAACCCTGCAGCGCCAGAACCCAATACCACAACGTCAACCTCGCGTGTCCAACTTGCTTTTGGCGCAGCAAGCTGCGAAGGCAACTGCACAGCACGGCGTTGTTCGCGCGCGTTATTTGGCATCTAGCGGCTATTCCTTCGTGCGCGAAGGTGTGCCAATGGCGATCATTCGCTCTACCGACAGGCGTGCTTTGTCGGCAATATCACGCGGCACATCCACAACATCGGTTCCATTGCGCAACGAGTTCAACAGCTTTTCTGGCGTAATCATCTTCATGTACTTACATACTGCGGCGCGGTTAACCGGTTCGAAAATAACCAGCGGGTTTGCCTTACGCAGTTGATGCAACATTCCCGTTTCGGTTGCCACCAACACTTTCTTTGCCGTGGTCTGTTGCGCAGCTGTCACCATCCCAGATGTGGACAAGATCTTTGTGCGTTCCATAGGCACAACGCCGCTGGATGCCAAATACATTGCCGATGTTGCGCAGCCGCACTCGGGATGAATAAACAGTTCGGCTTCGGGCTCGGCTGCCACCATTGCTTTCAAGTCGGCGCCGTTAATGCCAGCGTGCACGTGGCACTCGCCCATCCAGATGTGCATGTTGGTGCGGCCTGTTTCGCGTTGCGCATGCGCGCCAAGAAATTGATCCGGGCAAAACAAGATTTCTTTGTCGGCAGGAATCGATTGCACCACTTCAACCGCATTCGATGACGTGCAGCAAATGTCGGTCTCGGCTTTCACCGCAGCAGTGGTGTTGACGTAACTGACAACTACTGCGCCTGGGTGCTCGGCCTTCCACTGGCGAAGCTGATCCGCATTGATGGTGTCGGCAAGCGAACAACCCGCATTGGCATCGGGAATGAGGACCGTCTTGTCGTACGACAAAATCTTTGCGGTCTCTGCCATGAAATGCACGCCGCAGAAAATGATGGTGGATGCGTCGACTGTTGCGGCAACACGCGACAAACCAAGCGAGTCACCAACATGATGTGCGATGTCTTGAATCTCGGGCACTTGATAGTTGTGGGCCAAGATGACGGCGTCGCGGTCTTTGGCAAGTTGGCGAACTTCTTCGGCCCATGCCGAGTTGGGGCCATAGTCAGATGTCCGTGCGTTGCTGCCCAGATTGACGCTTGCGCTCACGCATTCAAGTTATCGGGGGCACTACGAGTCGTGACGACACGAGGGTCGAACCAGAGATTTGTCACAGCATCGGCAAGGCTTCCCTGCGCCACACCAGCATCCGTCACAATGTCTTCGGGAGTATCGGCAAAGCGCAAAACCGAGCCAACCCCGCCGTCGCCCACCACCACAACTAAGCGCACCCTGCGCCGTTTCGGGTGCTGGCTTGGTGCCACCGACGATTCGTCTTCGTCGTCATCCTCATTCAGCGGGGCCGCCCAACCACAAGTGAGCACAACGGCCGCATCAAACATGCGCACGATTGCGCTGGTTGGCGACTCCAACAACTCGTACACATCGCCGTGTTCTGCCAAAAATGTAATCCGCAGCGCTCCGTTGTCCATCTTTGCCACGCCTTCGGCATCGACGATGCTGATGCCATACAGCCGAGCACGAGGTAAGTCGAAACCATCAAGCGAAAGGTGCAGGCTTTGCTCGACACAGGTGGCCAATGAGACAGGTGTAATAAATGGTGTAGTCATACCCACGATGTGTACGGCAGAATGGAGAGATGGCATCAGCAACAAGCGCGCCCCAGACCCTGCCCCAAAAA
>CAMDJX010000132.1 GCA_945900735.1 Acidimicrobium ferrooxidans DSM 10331
CGCGTTCGCGGCATCGATCGTCAGGTGCTGCGCGGGGTTTCATTCAGCATCGCCCCTGGCGAGGCATACGGCCTCGTGGGCGAATCGGGCTGTGGCAAATCAACCGCTGCATTCGCGGCCATGCGATACCTGCCGCGCAACGGCACCATCTCTGGTGGCTCTATCCATTTCGAGGGCAAGGACATCACGTCTATCGGCGATAGCGAGATTAGAGATTTACGCACTAATGCGATTTCGATGGTGTACCAGAACCCAATTGGCGCACTTAACCCAACAATCAAAATCGGTGATCAAGTTGCAGAAGTATTCCAATTGCTTGGCAAATCAAAATCCGAATCGATGCAGCTGACAGAAGAGGCACTAAAGAAGGTGCAGATCGCCGACCCAACCCGCGTGATGGGTCGTTTCCCGCACCAACTTTCGGGCGGCATGGCCCAGCGCGTTGTCATTGCCATGGCACTTGCTTCAAACCCGCGCCTACTTGTAATGGATGAACCCACCACCGGCCTTGATGCAACAGTTGAGGCCGAAGTGCTCGACCTCGTTCGCGCCTTGCGCAAAGAGACGGGTACTTCGGTGCTGTTCATCAGCCACAACCTTGGAGTTATCCGCACCATGTGCGACCGAATCGGAGTGTTATACGCAGGCTCGCTTGTTGAGGAGGGCCTCACTGAAAAGGTTCTGTCGAAGCCAACTCACCCTTACACCGTTGGCCTGCTGCGCTGCATCCCGCGCGGCGGTTTAAACAAAACGTCCGACCGACTCGACACCATTGCAGGAACACCACCCGCACTTGGCTCGACCCTTCCGGGCTGCGTGTTTGTCGATCGTTGCACCATTGCGCAAGACAAGTGCCGCACATCGACACCTCAGCTCATCGACGTTGGCTCTAACCATTTCAGTCGCTGCTACTTCCACGAGCAGGCGCACAATCTGCCGCGCGCAGTTGATGGCGTCGGGCAGAATACTCGTGCAACACCCGTGTCCATTCAGCAGAAAGCAACACTTCTCGACGTCAACAACGTTTCGAAAACATTCGTTCAAGATAAGACCGACGTCAAGGTGCTTGTAGATGTTTCGTTGCATCTTCAAGCCGGCGAGACACTGGGCCTGGTTGGCGAATCCGGTTCGGGCAAGACAACCCTCGCTCGTGTGTTGCTTGGCATTATTGCCAACGACGCAGGCGGCTCGGTTGCACTCAACGGCAGCACGCTTGGCACAACGCTGAAAGAACGCAGCGCCGCCGAAGTGGGTGCTGTGCAGATTGTTTTCCAAAACCCCGACTCCGCGTTGAACCGCCGCCACTCTGTAACCCGAATCGTGTCTCGCGCGGTGCAAAAACTGACAGGTGCATCAAAAGACACCGCCGACGATCGCGCGCAGTCGTTGCTCAGCGACATGAGCGTGGATCCGTTGTTGCACAGCGTGAAGCCAACGCAACTTTCGGGCGGCCTGAAACAGCGCGTGGCCATCGCTCGCTCATTTGCTGGCAAACCGCAACTGATTGTTTGCGACGAACCAACTTCAGCCCTCGACGTTTCGGTGCAAGCAAACATCTTGAACCTTTTGGTGGATTTGCAGTCGCGCGAGAACGTCAGTTACGTGTTTATCTCGCACGACTTGGGCGTGGTCAGATATATCTCCGACCGCATTGCGGTGCTGTACCTCGGTCGAATTATGGAACTTGGAAATGCCGAGACAGTGTTTGCTGGCCCTCATCACCCATACACCGAGGCCTTGGTTTCCAGCGTGCCCGACATCGAGGGTGCACAACGAGTGCGCATTCGGCTTGGCGGCGAAGTGCCAAGCCCCGCAAACCCTCCAACCGGTTGTGTTTTAAACCCACGTTGTCCGCGAATGGCAGGTAGCGGAGTAGAACACTTGTGCACATCGGTAGAGCCATCCCTCACCGAAGTGGAACCTGGTCACTTCATGCGGTGCCACATACCACTCGATCAATTACGCGAGAAACAGCAAAAAGTTACCCAACAGTAAGTTCACCTGCCAGACTTGACGGCGTAATCCTCCCGACATACTGTTATCCGACATGCCATTCGGCACAACTAACAGGGGGAACCTCTACATGATTAACGGAAAACTCAAGTCCCGTTTTGCGAAGCAGTTCGCAATTGGGCTTGGTGTCGCACTCGCGGTATCAACAATTGCAGTACCTGTCAGCGGTGCCAAGCAGGCTCCATCGGCAGCTGCAAAGAATGACCTCACCATCATGATTGGTGAGCCAAACGGTGGCTGGTGCAACCAGGACTCCCCTGGTGTTGACCAGATCGCAGCAAAGAACTCCGTGTTCGAAACGCTCACCATCTTGAACAGTGAAAACAAGATTGTTCCTTACCTTGCCAAGTCGGTAACCGGCAGCAACGAGAACAAGACATGGACCATCACACTTCGTGAGGGAATTCTGTTCCACGACGGCGAAGAATTGACTGCCGCAACAGTGCAAATGAACTTGATGGCCAACTTGGGCATCATCAAGCCATTCACTGGCAAGGGTCAGGCCGCTTCGTTGCCAGCAATTGCGTGGCAGGGCATCATGCCAACAGCTTCACCAGCACAGTGGGCAGCAAACGTCAAGATCATCAGCAAGTACGTTGTTGAAGTCAACCTTGGTGTGAAGCGTCCAAACTTCCCATACACCTTGTGGAACGTTGGTCGTCCAACAATCCTCTCGACAAAAACCTTGCAAGATCCAAACTGCGGTAACACCATGGGCGCAGGAACCGGCCCATTCATGATCTCGTCCAAGGGCGTCGATCAGTTCACCACTGTCTTGAAGGCAAACCCCAACTACTGGCGTTCAACCCCAGCAAACAAGTTGCCAAAGGCTTCCACCGTCACCTTCAAGGTGGTTGGTGACGCAGCACAGCGCGTAAACGCGTTGCGCAAGGGCCAAGCAGACATTGCTTCGTTCGGTGCAACTTCGGGTCAGCAACTCAACTTGCTCAAGACCTTGAAGGACAAGATCACCCTTATCGAAGGTCCACGTGAAACAACATGGAGCTTCCACTTGAATGCAACGGCGTTGCCATTTGCCAACAAGGATGCTCGTGAAGCATTCGCACAGGCATTTGACACCGACTCGTACACCAAGTTGATGACTAAGGGCAACGGCTCGCCTGCTTACCAGTTGGCAGTCAAAGAGCACCCGTACTACCAGCCAAAGGGTACGTTCAAGTTCGACTTGGCAAAGGCCAAGGCAAGCGTTGCTAAGTACACCGCAGCAACAGGCAAGTCGCTTGACGTAGTTGT
>CAMDJX010000133.1 GCA_945900735.1 Acidimicrobium ferrooxidans DSM 10331
TTGCAAGGCGGGGAAGCAGCGCGGCCTGAACTGCCTGAAACAGGAATAGCGGGATTCGCGCAAAAATAACGGCGTTGCCGAATCGTGTGACAACTTCGGCTGGCTCTGAACTACCCAAAATGTCAACAGTGATTGGCCCGGCGTTAACGAGTGCTGCTGCGAAAAGAGAGCCCATCAGTAGCCAACCCAAGTTGGGCGTCACTTCCGACCACGTTGCCTCTGGCCCGTCATCAACACGAAGTTTCCCAGCTAAACCAACCGCGATGACTCCAACAATTGGAGAGAAGCCGATCATGAATGCGTATGGCCCCACATGTGTAACTCCTGCAAGCCACAGCACGGCGCAGCCGATCACTCGCACAGCGCCATCGGCGCCGATGATGAGCCCGTACGCCCCGAATTGGCCCGTCCCGGAACAGATACCGCGTGCGAGATGCATCGGTGCATAGGAGACCAGCGTCAGCATCAGGCAGAAGGTGACAATTCCGTAACCCTCGAACATGTTCTTACTGATGCTGGAGGAGAAAATCGCGATGATTATCACCAGGGTGAGCAAGAGTATGAAAGCGAGTGGTGCAATGCGTTTAATAACGGGAAGACCACCTTGGCCGAGCGCACGACGATGCGCGATTGCTCGACTTACTTCCTGTTCGATGGGCAGGAAGAATCCGGGGGCCAGAGCAAACGCAATAAACCACATCGCAACAATTGGTTTAAAGCCGTCTTGTCCAAGAGCTTGTTGCCCAATCTTGAAAAAGATATAGGCAGATATCCCGGCAATGAACAGGCCGATACCAACCGTGACAGTGCCTTCCGGCAACGCAATTTTTGACGCCGATGGCGACGAATTATCTGAAAGGGATGCAGTACTCAAGCAACCGAAGGTTACTTGGTACTGGAAGTGTCCTTTACTTCCAATGGCGTCGTTGCATTAGTGCGACGAGCATTGACAAGGGTCATTACTTGTGAAACTGCTGATTCGGCTTGTGCGATGGCCTGCTCGGTTACGCGAGGAACTTGTGCCTGAATCATTTCGGTAAGTTCACGGCGACGAACTTGCGACTTTTGGAAGGCAAGTACACCGAAGCCGATGGTGGTGTAGGCAAAATCTTTGGCCGTCTGAACCACTTTGTCGGCTGGGATTTGGGGAAGGGGGAAGCTTGGCAAGTTGACCTGCGGAACCTGAAACTTGGTGAGATCAATTCGGTGGATGGTTGGAAGCTTGATTGATGGCATGAGATGCTGCTTTCGTCGGTAGTGATGGGGTGCTAGCAAGTGTACCTAATACTGCTAACTTTAGCAAGCACCTAATGGTTTGGCGGAAAATCGCGGAACTAGCCTGTATCCGTGGCCATTAACCCAACAGTTTCGCGCGGGTCGGCCGCGACCCAGGTTGCCCCGCCCGTGGTGGCGGCAGTGGTCGTGCACGAGCCCGGTGTTTGGTTTGCCGAGACGCTGCAGGCCCTGGCACAGCAGGATTATCCCAACCTGCAGACACTGTTTTTCGTTACTTCCGGCTCGCAAACAGCAGACGAGATTCGCCAGGCATTGCCTAATGCAATCGTTCGAACAGTGGACGGAAACCCTGGATACGGGCCATTGATGAATGAAATTGGTCGTCTTGTCGAGGGTGACGGCGGATTCTTTTGTCTGATGCACGACGACGTTGCTCTGGAGCCGGACGCCGTGAGCAGGCTGATGGAGGAAATGTTTCGATCCAATGCCGGGGTGGTCGGCCCCAAGCTGGTGATGTGGGACGACCCGACCATCGTGCAAAGCGTGGGGTTCGGTGTCGACCGAATTGGTGAAGTCAGCTCGATTGCGGATGTGGGCGAAAAAGATCAAGAGCAACACGATGCGGTGCGCGACGTATTTGCACTTCATTCGGCGTGCTTACTCGTGCGCGCGGATTTGTTTAGAGAAATTGGTGGGTTTGCCCCAGACGTTCGATTCTTTGGCGAAGACATCGATTTATGCTGGCGCGTTCATCTCAGTGGCGCGCGAGTAGTTGTCGTTCCCGCTGCGAAAGCACGTCACCTCAACGGCTTTGATACTCGAACAAACGAGCCTTCGCGTGTTGCGCTCGAAGCACGTCATCGCGTGCGAACGATTGCCACGCTGTCCGGCAGATTTCAATTGCCATTCGTACTCGCTCAATTACTTATCGCCTCGCTTCTGCAAACTGTGATCAGTATTTTTGGCGGTGGTCTTCGCACTTCTTTGATTTCGATGCGGGCGGCACTTGCAGTGGTCGTCGATGCCCCGTACATCATTCGGCGGCGTGCACAAGTTCGTCCGTACCGCCGCATTGCTCCGCGCGAAATACACGAATTACAAATTCGGGGTAGTGCGCGGCTTTCTTCGTTTATTCGAAAGCGCAGAATGCGATTTACGCAAAATCCACTTGCTCTCGAGCGCGATGGTGAAACGTCCAACACGAAGGGTGTCGTCGTTGGCATTTTGGCGACGGTGGCGCTCATTGTTATTGGCAGTCGCGGATTAATAGCTAGTGGTGTCGCGCCAATTGGCGAGTTTCTCCCTCTTCGTGGTGCAACCGAATCTCCCTCGGCATTGTTGTCGTCGTACCTGAGCGGATGGTGGCAGTCCGGTTTTGGTCATGCGGGTGCAAACCCAACGGGCATTGCATTGTTGGCTCTGGCGGGAATTGGATTTTTGGGCCGACTGGGTGCACTGCAGACGTATTCCGTGATCGGCGCATTGCTGATGGGCTGTTGGGGAATGTGGAGAGTTGCCGCAGGATTCTTTACAGTTCGCGCTCGCGCGATTGGCATGGCTACCTACGCCGCTGTGCCGCTGCCATATGTGGCGATAGAGGGCGGGCGGTGGGGCATCTTGTTGTGTTATGCGGCGTTGCCGTGGATGATCCGAATGTTTGTCAAAGTCGGCGCGCGTCCCTCTGGGGCAGCGCTTACAAAGCTGCTCGCAGGTGCGGTATTGCTCACTGCAGTCGTTACCTCATTTACGCCTGCGTTTGCGTTGGTCATTATTTGGCTGGGAATTGTTTGGGTTATTTCCGACACCATCAGCCGCGTTGCTGCGTCGTCTGCAATTGGGGTTTTTCGGCTTGTTTTAGTTGGTGTTGTTGGAGCATTCGTGCTGCATTCGCCATGGTCGGGAGAGTTCTTCGTTGCAGATTGGTTGGACAAAGTTATTGGCCAGCATGCTGATGTCGG
>CAMDJX010000134.1 GCA_945900735.1 Acidimicrobium ferrooxidans DSM 10331
GACATTGCGCGCGACGAGCAGCGCCGCCGAACAGATGGAACACCTGTTTCAACCAACATCGCAGATGATTTGGCGCAAGTATTTGGCCAAGAGCACGGCGGCGGCTCGGCCCGGCCACCGCGCGAAACAAATGTTTCGCCCGACCATCAGTTGGTGCGTCAGCTAGAAACGCTTTGCGTTGATAACGGCTTCGGGTCGTTGCGAACCCTCGATGAGGCAAGTTTGCAACATGCAATAAACGAACTTGAAGTGTTTGAGCAAGCGTGCTCGGCCGAAAGGCGTGCACTCTTCGCAACGATCGACGCACTTACAGCCGAATTGGTGAAACGGCTAAAAGATAACGGCGCCAATGTTGACGCAATGTTGAACGACAAGTGAGTAAGTAATGGCAGTGGACAAGCGGCTTGCCGATGTTGGCAACTTCATTCGCCAACAGCGAGAACTTGCGCAACACTCCATTCGTGATCTGGCCAAACTTGCCGGCGTTTCCAACCCGTATCTTTCGCAGATCGAGCGTGGCCTGCGCAAACCATCGGCCGACATCTTGCAACAACTCGCACGCGCAATGCAGATCTCTGCAGAGTCGTTGTACGAACGAGCGGGAATACTCGACCCGAGCGGTGAGCCGAAATCGTCGGTTGCGGACGCCATCTCTACCGATGAACGCCTGACGGTGGAGCAGAAACAGACGCTTCTTTCTGTGTACCGCAGTTTTATTGGAGAAGACAGCGCAACTTCTGCTGGCTGAGTCGAACCAAACATTGAGGCTCGCAGATAGGTTTTAAGGGTGATGCAACGCGTAGCTGTGCTCTCGATGCACACCTCGCCCCTGGCCCAGCCAGGTGTTGGCGACGGTGGCGGCATGAATGTGTACGTGCGCGAATTGGTGTCGTCGCTAGCAAGTAGTGGTGTCGACTGCACCACCTACACGCGTGCATGGCGCGAGGGGTTGCCCGATGTTGTCGAGGTAGAACCAAACCATCGAGTGGTGCATATCCCTGCCGGCGACTTTGACCTGCCGAAAGACGAATTGCTCGGAGTTGTCGACAATTTCACCGACTCGGTTGCATGGCACTTGCAACACGGCACTGGTGCCGACATCGTGCACGCCAACTATTGGCTCAGCGGCCTAGTCGGGCATCGCCTCAAGCACGAATTAAATTTGCCCCTCGTCACCACGTTTCACACTTTTGCGCGCGTGAAAGGCCTGGGCGGCGACATCGAATCGCCAGTCCGCGAAAAGGCCGAACTCGAAATCATTGGTTGCGCCGATGCCATTTGCGTGAGTTGCGAAGAGGAACAGTCACAATTCACTTCGCTCTACGGCAATGCCCCAGGGGCGATTGAAGTTGTTGCCCCTGGTGTAGAGCGCGCGTATTTTTCGCCAGGTGATCGTCGTGGTGCGCGCCGTGCACTTGGATTAGGCGACAACCCGACGCTCTTGTTCGTTGGGCGAATTCAACCGCTGAAGGGTTTAGACGTTGCTGTGCAAACGCTTGCAGCTCTCGATATGCCAGATGCTCAACTGATAGTTGTTGGCGGCGCAAGCGGAACAGAGGGTGAAAACGAAATGCAGCGAGTCAGGGCTTTGATTTCCGAGCACGGACTCGAACAACGCGTTCATTTTTACGAGCCACAACCGCACCACTTGCTATCCACGTTCTATCGCGCTGCCGATGTGGTGTTGGTGCCTTCGCGAAGTGAGAGTTTTGGTTTGGTTGCACTCGAGGCATCCGCAAGCGGCGTCCCTGTTGTCGCCACCGGAGTAGGTGGTTTGCTCAACTTGATCGAGCACGGCCGCACTGGGTATCTAGTGCCTGCCCGCGACCCAAATCAATTCGCCAGTTTCACCGCACGATTGCTGAACGACCCGCTGTTGGCACTTTCAATGGGCACCGCAGCTGCCGAGCGAGCAAAATCGTACTCATGGAAAGCGGCGGCGGTAAAGGCCAGTCGTGTGTACAGCGAACTGCATGTTCGCGATTTGGTGGCGTGTAGTTAGTGAGCGATATTTTCGACGACTCGGCGCGGGCGCGGGTTGAACGCCAAATAGACGAGTGGCTCGCTGTCATGCGCCAACATGATGAAACCATCGTGGCCATCGATCGGGGCGAGGTTGACGAATACCGCTGGTACGTGCGCATGCGAGGCGTTGAAAAAGAGTTCACCACGATTTGGTTAACGCTCGGTCAACGAACGCTGCGATACGAAACATACGTGATGCCGGCGCCAGAAGAGAACGCCGTGCAGCTGTACGAATCGTTGCTTCGGCGCAACGAAAAGTTGGTTGGGGTCCACTTTTCCATTGGCATAGAAGACGCAATTTTTCTGCGCGGAGAGCTGCCGCTATCGGCACTCAACGAGCCAGAGCTAGATCGGGTAGTGGGAACGCTGTACCAAACGGTGGAGCAAGTGTTCCAGGGGTTGCTTCGCATTGGCTTTGCAAGCCGATTCGCCGAATAACACCCGTTGCCACTGATCGCGCCTCGCGTACACATCAACTACGTGAGCCCGGGTCGGGTTCGATTGGGGAAGTCGAATATCCGACTCGGGCCGCCGTTCGCCCCACTTCGCTAGCCTGACAGCAATGGCTAAGACTGCTCTGCACCAACCGATCACGTTTGTGGGTGGCGGCAATATGGGCTCGGCTCTTGTGGGAGGCCTCATCGCTTCGGGCTGGCCTGCAACGTCGATCACCATTGTCGAGCTGTCGGCGGATCGGCGCAATGCATTAGCAACCTTGTTTCCGGGCGTCGTAACCAGCGCAGAAATTGGCCCGTGTTCGGCGGGTGTTATTGCAGTGAAGCCGCCCCTTGCAGCTCAAACATGTGCGCAACTGGCGCAGGCAGGTGCGAAGCGCGTGCTTTCAATTGCTGCGGGCATCAGTGTCGCAACTTTGCAAGAAGCAGCGGGAAGTGGAACCGCCGTTGTGCGCGCAATGCCCAACACGCCAGCACTTGTTGGCGAGGGAGCCGCGGGTATTTGTGTATCGGCGCAGTGCACCGAGGACGACATGTTGTGGGCCGAATCAATTCTTGGTGCGGTTGGAACTGTGGTGCGCATCGACGAAAGTTTGATTGATGTGTTGACAGCAATTTCTGGTTCTGGCCCCGC
>CAMDJX010000135.1 GCA_945900735.1 Acidimicrobium ferrooxidans DSM 10331
GCGGTGGTTGGTTCGTCTGCGAATAACAACTCTGGATCGCAGGCAATCGCCATTGCAATCATGACGCGTTGGCGCATTCCGCCCGAGAGTTGATGAGGGTATTTTTGTACAGCCTTTTCGGGCTCTGGCATTCTTACGAGAGCAAGTAGTTCAAGCGTGCGCTTGGCGGCCTCGTCTTTGCTCATGTTCATTCGTTTGACGAGTGACTCGGCAAACTGCGAGCCAACCTTACGCACTGGGTTGAGCGCAGTCATTGGATCTTGGAAGATCATTGCAATGCGCAGGCCCCAAAAGTTTCTGATCTGCTCGTTGGAAAGCGTGAGTAACTCTTCGCCTTCGATCTTTACGCTGCCCGAGCGATGCACTTTTCTACCGCGAAGCAAACCCATTGCGGCGCGCGACATGACTGTCTTGCCCGAACCAGATTCGCCCACGATGCCAACGCTTTCGCCTTTACGGATAGAAAGCGAAACGCCACGGACTGCCTGCAAAGGGCCGCGCTTCGTGTCAAACGTGATCTGCAGATTTTCGACTTCAAAGAGTTCGCTCATATGCGCGACTCTCTTCCGTCAATCTTCGAGCGGTAGTAGTCGCCGAAATAGTTCAGGGCCATGACGGTGAGCGCAATTGCCGCTGCTGGAAGCAGCGTGGTGTGCGGAATCATCGAAATGTCACCACGGTTTTTTGCCAGGATGCTGCCCCAACTTTCGCCGGGGTTTGTGCCGACGCCCAAGATTGCCAAACCACCTTCGACCACGATGACCACACCAGAAGCCAAGAACGCCACCGACATCATTTGCGGAACAACGTTTGGAACAATGTGGTTCCAGAGAATTGCACGCTTTTTCATGCCGAGCGATTCGGCAACAAGCACGAAGTCCCGACCCGTCCAGGACAAAGCAGACGAGCGCGCAAGCCGGCCCAGCACTGGAATGATGACGAAAGTGAGTGACAAAACAAGCACGAGCACTCGGGGCATACCGGCACCTGGGTTGAATGGGTCGGGGCTTGCAAACACAGCAACCATTGCCAAAACCAAAATCAAAGTGGGGATCGACAATGTCACATTGAAGTACATGGTGATGACCGAGTCGACCCAACCGCGTCGGTAAGCGGCGATGATTCCTAATGCGCCGCCGATTAGTGATGCAGCAAGTACCGACACGAACGAGATAACCAGCGACATGCGTGTTCCGTGGACGAGCTGAGAAAGAATGTCGGAGCCGTCATAGTCCGTACCGAACAGGTGGCCTTTGGAGAACATGCCAACACCAGAGGCGTCGTAGTCGTAGGCGTCCCATTCTGGAAGGGGCAAAAGGTCGCCGAAAATAGAAATGAATAAACACAAATACAGCCAACCCGAGGAGAGATTGAAGCCCAACGGCTTCTTGCTACGCGCCACGGTGGTTCCTCACACGTGGGTCGATTATGCCGTAGAGCGCATCGACGATGAGGTTGAACAAAACATAAGCAATGGCGACAAGCGCGATGAGCGACTGGATGGCTAGGTACTGGCGCAACGCAATTGAAGTTGCGAGCAGCATGCCGAAGCCGTCGAGTGCGAATACCGCTTCAACAACTACTGCGCCACCAATGAGCGAGGCCATGGTGAGCGCTGCCGACGTGAGCAGGGTGAGTGCCGATGGCCTAAACACGTGGCGCCACAAGATCCATTTGTTGGAGAGGCCCTTGGATGATGCCATGGTGACGAAATCTTCTTTGAGAGTGGCAATGGTGTCCACGCGGAGGAGCCTTGTGAAGGTTGCAATGGTGCCGAGCGACAAGCTGAGCACAGGGAGCAACATCGACTTGAAGTGCTCGCCAACGCCATCAGCGATTGGTATGTACCCAAGTGGGTTCACTAAGTCGAGTTTGACACCGACGAGAAACGCGAGCGCCAAACCAATTGCGAAGTTCGGAATGGATGCCAAACCGAACAGGAAGTTGCTGACGTTGCGGTCGGTGCGAGTGTCGGAGCGGTATGCAAGCAAGATGCCAAGCGGAATGGAGACGGCAAGCGAGAACCCAACGGTGTACAACATGAGCAACAGCGTGCGTGGGAGAGTCTGGGCGATCATTGCCGAAACCTGCGTGCCACCCTCGGCATCGGTGAGGTAGTACTTGCCAAAGTCGCCTTGAACGAAGTTCCCAAGCCACGAGAAGTAGTAACCGAATACGTTCTTATCGAGGCCAAGTTCCGCTCGAAGCGCGCCAATTTCCTCCGGTGTACCGAATGGCAACAACAGCTCTGCTGGATCGCCTGGCAATAGGCGCACGATGATTGTGATTCCAAAGGTCACCAAGAACAACACGACAATGATCTTGAATAGGTTTGTGGCAAGTCCCCGACCTTGTTTCACATCACAAGTTTGCCTTATAAACGCGAACAAAACCAAATTCAGAAACACAAAAGCGCGGTGGTCGAAACCACCGCGCTTTCGCGTTTACTGCTGTTGTCCTTGCGGACAGTGATTACTTAGCCCTTGGTTGCCGACGCAATGTCGAATCCGGAGGCGCCAATGATTGGGCGCACACCGCCACCTGGAAGTGGTGATGTACCAATTCCCTTAGTGGTGTTTGTCCAGGCAAGGAAGCCGCCTTCTACGTAGCCAGGTACCCAGTAGCTCTGAGCCTGTAGCTCGAGAACACATGTGGAGTAGGCCTTGCGGGTGTCAACTTCTGATGCGTCTGCGAAGCACTTGGCCAAGCCTGGGTTGACGAAGCGGAAGCCCGACAACTCGAGGTTGGTCTTGGTGCTGAACAAGTTTGCAAACTCGGCCGAACGGCCTGCAACCACGTTGAACAATGACATCTGCTGTTGCAGACCGAAGCCGCGAAGAATGTATTGCTGTGATGTCACTGGTGACATGATCGAGCACTTCATTCCTGCTGCTTCCATCATCTTGCAGATTGCCTGTGCGCCCTTCAGCGACTCGGTTGTGGTGCTGATTGGTACAACTACGTCAAGCGACTTGCCTGTTGCTGCGGTGTACTTAGCAACGCTTGCCTTGGCCTTTGCCAAGTCGAACTTGAACGTACCCTTTGGCTGGTAGTACGGGTGCTCTTTGACTGCCAACTGGTAAGCAGGCGAGCCGTTGCCCTT
>CAMDJX010000136.1 GCA_945900735.1 Acidimicrobium ferrooxidans DSM 10331
GTTTTTCCAACGCCACCTTTGCCAGTGACAAAGAGCAGTTGACGCGAAAGCAATGGGGCTGGCTTTAGCTACCGAAACCGAGTTTGCGCGAGCCATCGGCTGCGCCAAATTCGACGTAGGCAATTTTCGCGGAAGGAATGACAATTTCGCGGCCCTTGTTATCTACAACGGTAAGCGTTTCAGTTTTGCCAGCGAGTGCTGCCTCAACAGCCGACTTTAGTTTCGACTGCGCCTTTTCGTCGTCAATTTCAACCATTAATTCGCGCATTGCTTGGGTAACACCGATTCGAATTTCCATTGGTTGTCCTGTTCGTGTAAAGAAGCCTGTTGGTAAAGACTAATTGACTTTCAGTGCAGCACTGAAAATTTTCTTTGGTTTCATTTCTTCGGCAATCTTTTTGGCGAGGGAATGAAAGATCTTGCCAATCTCGCTGTCGGGTGCCACTGCCGCAATCGGTCGGCCATCGTCGCCACCTTCACGCAAAGCACTCATCAGCGGAATCTGGGCAAGTAGTGGAAGATTTAACTCGTCTGCCAAGTTTTGGCCGCCGCCGCTGCCAAACAATTCGTAGCGAACTCCGTCGTCGCCCGTGAACCACGACATGTTTTCGATAATACCGCGAACAGGAAGGTTGACTTTGGTGGCCATTGCTGCTGAGAGCTGCGCAACTTTTTGAGCTGCCAACTGAGGGGTGGTTACTACAAGAACTTCTGCCCGTGGCAGGTACTGGCTGAGGCTTAATGCAATGTCGCCAGTTCCCGGCGGCATATCAATGAGGAGGAAATCTGGTTCGTCCCAAAACACGTCGGTAAGAAATTGCTCGAGTGCCTTGTGCAACATTGGCCCACGCCACACCACTGCTTGTCCTTCTGGAACGAAGTAGCCAATGCTGATGCAACGCACACCCCAAGCTTCTGGCGGCAACAACATGTTGTCGATAACGACAGGGTCGCGATCGGTTCCCAACATGCGCGGGATGGAATACCCGTAGATGTCTGCGTCGACAATGCCCACTTTGTAGCCCTGTGCAGCAAGTGCCACTGCAAGGTTTGTTGTAACACTGCTCTTGCCAACACCGCCCTTGCCAGATGCAATCAAAATTGGGCGAGTTTTTGAACCGGGTTGTGCAAACGAAATGGTGCGGCCGCTTGCGTGGCCCTGCGCAGGCTGCGAGCCGGCGGTAGAAGCTGGATCGCCATTCAGCATCTGACGAACTGCTGCACGCTCGTCATCGTTCATCACACCGAAATTGAGGGCAACATCGGTAACACCGTCAAGTGCACGCAATGCGCTGTTGACGCGATTCTGAATTTCAGCGCGCAACGGACAGCCCGCAATGGTGAGAACGACAGTGAGCCCAACTACGCCCTTCTTGTCGATGACGACATCGCGAACCATGCCCAAGTCCACGATGGAACGGTGCAGCTCTGGGTCTTGTACGGGACGGAGTGCGTCGATGAGTTGATCTGTTGATGGGCTTGACATGGGGGCTCCAATAATTTCCACTATGGCCATAGGTACAATACCTGTATGCCGGGTAAATCTGCCAACCTCACCTCCGGTTCATTCACTGCCACCGTGTCCGCCATCACATCGGCATTCGGCGATCCAACTCGTCGTGCCATGTATTTATTTGCGCGCGAATCCGATCAGGGAGTCACCACCGCGCAAGTGGCAGAAAAGTTTGAAGTGCACCCCAACGTTGCGCGTCATCACCTCGACAAATTGGCAGCAGGCGGCTATCTCGAAGTTGCAGTAGAGCGTCACGAAGGCGGCGGTGCCGGAAGGCCCTCGAAGCATTACAGGGCTGTCGGCGATGCAAGCCTTCAGTTTCCGGTACGCAGCGACGACTTGGTGCTTTCACTTCTTGGAAAAACACTTGCACTATTGCCTGCAGAGCAAGCGCAACAGATGGCCGAAGAAGTTGGCCAACAATACGGTCGTGCTATGGCAGTTGGCCTGCAAGGTGAAGACGTAACTGCTGGTCACAAGTCGTTGCGCTCTGCGCTACAAACCGTTGCCGATGCACTGACTGCACATGGTTTTGCAGCCCACACCGATCAGCGCAACAACCAGCTTCGCATCGTCAACAATCACTGCCCTTTCGGCGACATCGCTATCGAGCACCCAGTGATTTGCGCGGTCGATCGCGGAATGGTTAAAGGCATGCTCACCGCAATTTATGGCGAGACGAGCCCAGAGACTTCTGCCTCGTTACCGCAAGGCGATACCTTCTGCGCAACAACTGTGTAGCGCAAGTTTTCTTTAGTCGCCCCAGAACCGCTGTTCTAAAAACGGATCACCGTACATGTGATAACCGTTCTGTTCCCAAAAACCGGGAGCATCTGTTGCGCGCAGCTCTAGCCCGCGAAGCCACTTCGGTGATTTCCAAAAGTACAAGTGCGGAACCAGTAAGCGCACTGGCCCACCATGAATGGGTTCGATATCAAGTCCGTCATATTGATAGACAACCAGCGACTCGTCGCGCAGCACGTCGGCGAGAGGAAGGTTTGCCGTGTATCCGTATTCGGCATGCCCCATGACGTAACCAGCATCGGGCTGAACCCCAGCGCGCTCGAAAAGGTCGCGCACTTTGACACCTTTCCAAACGGTGTCAAATTTGGACCACTTGGTGACGCAGTGAATGTCGGTTGTCAAAGTCACGGATGGCATCGCACACAATTCTTCAAAGTTGATGGTGAACGGTTCGTGAACGAGTCCGGAGATTGTTAGGTCCCACTCACCAGGCTTGTATGTCGGCACGTCTCCTACATGCAAGACAGGGAAGCGTTCGGTGAGATATTGACCTGAGGGCAGACGATTGCTGTCGATTCCCTTGTTCACCAGTTGTTCACGATTGCGATCGAAAAATCCCATGTCACGCTCCTTGTCTCTCATTGTGCCTCATTTATTCATTACATTGAGTACTCGTGCCGCTCTTTCTTGTCCGACATGCCAAAGCAGGCAAACGCAGCGAGTGGAAAGAGGACGACTCCACTCGCCCACTCGACGAAAAA